>NZ_JANXRJ010000259.1 GCF_025353065.1 Lapillicoccus sp. | reverse complement strand
CCTCAGCGGGGCTTGGTGACTAAGCGCTTGCTTAGCCGCGGGAGGGTCGGGCATGCTGTCCGCGTGACCCCGCCCCCGCCATCGAGCGCCTCGAGGGCGTCGGGCGCATCGGCCGGGACGGGCACCCAGACGGCCGAGCGGCTGCTCCTTGCCGCGGCGGGAGCGTTCGCGGACAACGGGTTCCACGCCACGACCACCCGTGACATCGCCTCGCGGGCGGGGCTCTCCCCGGCCGGGGTCTATGTCCACTTCGCCTCGAAGGAGGACCTCCTCCACGCGCTGAGCCGCGACGGCCACGGGACGGCACTGGCCCTCGTGCGGTCTGCAGCCAATGCGCCCGGCAGCCCCGGCGAGCGACTCGCCGCGGTCATGGGATCGTTCGCGATCTGGCACGCGGAGCATCACCAGGTGGCCCGGGTCGTCCAGTACGAGTTCCCCCACCTCACCCCGGAGCACCGCGACGAGGTGCTCGCCCTGCGCAAGGAGATCGACGCCATCGTCCGCGACCTCCTGCACGAGGGCGTGGAGGCGGGTGAGTTCGTCGTGGACGACGTGCACGACACCGCCCTCGCACTGATGTCGCTCTGCATCGACGTCGCCCGCTGGTACTCCCCCGCGATCAGCCGCACGCCGGGCCAGATCGGTGGGACGTATGCCGCGCTCGGCCTGCGCCTCGTCGGGCACACCGGCTCGGCCGCACCCGTCCGCGCGTCCGACTGATCACGCCAGCCGGAGCGGGACCGCACGTCAGTCCGGCTGGTCGAGACCCAGGGCGACGACTGCCACCCGCCCCTCGTGCCACCGGAGGTCCAGCCGGGTCGTCGCGTCCACCCGGCTGAAACCCTCGAGCCAGACCGAGCTGGCGTGGATACCCCAGGCGATCCGGACGAAGTCGCCTGGCACCACGCCTCGGGCGAGGACGATCGTGCCGTCGGCGAAACAGACTCGCGCGGCGGAGGTGCCGGGGGCCTCGCGGATCGCCCGCACCGGGACCCGACGATCCACCAGCCGCTGGAGCCGGGAGGCGAGCAGGATGCCGAGCTCACGCGAGTGCGACTCGAGGACCCGGTCGAAGACCGCGTCCAGGTCGTCGACGTCGGCGGACCCCGCGAGGAGGTCGTCGGCTGGGACCACGGGGAGGGTCGGCTTCTTCCCCGACCTCTTGAGCGGGGGGGCCTTCACAGCCGCTGCCGGTAGGTCGACGAGCTTGCCACCGGCCGGTCCGATCGCCCCGCCGCGACGGCGCCATCGGATGGCGCCCAGACCTCCGATGAGGAGGGCGACCACGATCAGAGCGGTTGCCACCCCGTCAGTGTGCGGCACGCGATGGCCATTTGCCACGGCCCCAACGGTCGGAGCCGGGTCAGGAGGTCAACGTCACACGTGTCAGTCGCGAGTGAGCCGCCGGTGGGTGACCCGGTGCGGACGGGTCGACTCGATGCCCAGCCGCTCGACCTTGTTCTCCTCGTAGGCCTCGTAGTTCCCCTCGAACCAGTACCACTCGGCAGGTTTCTCCTCGGTGCCCTCGTAGGCGAGGATGTGCGTCGCCACCCGGTCGAGGAACCACCGGTCGTGGCTGATGACCACGGCGCAGCCCGAGAAGTCCAGCAAGGCGTTCTCGAGCGACCCGAGCGTCTCGACGTCGAGGTCGTTCGTCGGCTCGTCGAGGAGCAGGAGGTTGCCGCCCTGCTTGAGGGTGAGCGCGAGGTTGAGCCGGTTGCGCTCCCCTCCCGACAGGACCCCGGTCGGCTTCTGCTGGTCGGGGCCCTTGAAGCCGAACTGCGAGACGTAGGCCCGGGACGGGATCTCGACGTGGCCGACCTTCATGTAGTCGAGCCCGTCGGACACGACCTCCCAGAGGTTCTTCTTGGGGTCGAGACCCTCGCGGCCCTGGTCCACGTAGGAGATCGAGACGGTCTCGCCGATCTTGACCGTGCCCGAGTCCGGCTCCTCGAGGCCCACGATGGTCTTGAACAGCGTGGTCTTGCCGACCCCGTTGGGGCCGATGACACCGACGATGCCGTTGCGGGGCAGCGAGAACGACAGGCCCTCGATGAGGACCCGGTCGCCGAAGCCCTTCTTGAGGTCCTTGACCTCGATGACGGTCGAGCCGAGGCGCGGGCCCGGTGGGATCGCGAGCTCCTCGAAGTCGAGCTTGCGGGTCCGGTCGGCCTCGGCCGCCATCTCCTCGTAGCGGGCGAGGCGCGCCTTCGACTTGACCTGGCGCCCCTTGGCGTTCGAGCGCACCCACTCCAGCTCGTCCTTCAACCGCTTCTGGAGCTTCTGGTCCTTGCGGCCCTGCACCTGCAGGCGCTCGGCCTTCTTCTCGAGGTAGGTCGAGTAGTTGCCCTCGTAGGGGTAGAGGCGACCGCGGTCGACCTCGGCGATCCACTGGGCGACGTTGTCGAGGAAGTACCGGTCGTGGGTGACGGCGAGGACGGCGCCGGCATATCCCGCGAGGTGCTGCTCGAGCCACTGGACGGACTCGGCATCGAGGTGGTTGGTGGGCTCGTCGAGCAGCAGCAGGTCGGGCTTCTGCAGCAACAGCTTGCACAGGGCGACGCGTCGCCGCTCACCCCCGGACAGGACGGTCACGTCGGCATCGCCCGGCGGGCAGCGCAGTGCGTCCATGGCCTGCTCGAGCTGGGCGTCGAGGTCCCAGGCGTCGGCGTGGTCGATGTCCTCCTGCAGCGTGCCCATCTCGGCGAGCAGCGCGTCGTAGTCGGCGTCCGCCTCCCCCATCTCGACGGCGATCTGGTTGTAGCGGTCGAGCTTGGCCTTGATCTCGCCGGCGCCCTCCTCGACGTTGCCGAGGACCGTCTTCTCCTCGTTGAGCGGAGGCTCCTGGAGCAGGATGCCCACGCTGGCGCCGGCCGCGAGCCGCGCCTCGCCGTTGGAGGGGTAGTCGAGCCCGGCCATGATCCTGAGGATCGTCGACTTGCCCGCACCGTTGGGACCGACGACACCGATCTTGGCGCCGGGGTAGAACGACATCGACACGTCGTCGAGGATGACCTTCTCGTTGTGCGCCTTGCGCGCCTTGGTCATGACGTAGATGAACTCGGGCATGGGGGAAGGATATCCGCGCCCACGGGCGCCGACCCAATCGCGCCGACGCGGCGCCTGTGACACGGTGACCCGCATGACGATGCAGATCATCGGGGCCGGCCTACCCCGCACGGGGACGGCATCGCTCCAGGTCGCGCTGGAGCTCCTGCTCGACGCTCCGTGCTACCACATGCTCGAGGTGTTCGAGCGCCCCGCCGACGTGGCCGTCTGGATCAGGGCGCTGCAGGGTGACCTGCCCGACTGGGACGACTTCCTCGGCGAGTATGCCGCGGGCGTCGACGTGCCGCTGTCCGCCCTCTGGCGCGAGCTGGCGGCCGCCTACCCCACGGCCCCCGTCCTCCTGTCCCGTCGGGAGAGTGCCGAGGTCTGGTATCGCAGCATGGACAGGACCGTCCTCGAGCAGACCCGCCGGATGCAGCGAGGCGAGGGACGGACCCCTCCTACCGCCCCACCGGAGCTGCCCCACATGTTCCAGCTGATGGGCCGAGGGGTCTTCACGGACGTCGACGACCCCGGACAGATGATGCTCGCCTACGAGCAGCGCCTCTCCGACGTCCGCCGCGAGATCCCGGCGGACCGGCTCCTCGAGTGGCAGCCCGGCGACGGTTGGGAGCCGCTCTGCCGGGCCCTCGGCAAGCCGGTGCCCGACCTGCCGTTTCCGCACGAGAACACCACCGCCGTCTTCCGGGCCCGGGCCGCCGGCCCCCCGCCTCACCCCGTCGTCACGACATAGGGGTCGGTGTCGGCATCCTCGACGGTCCGGTCGAAACCGCCCCCGACCTCGAGACCGTCCAGCTCCCGCAGGTCCTGCGGCTCGTCCCGGTCGCGCTCCTCCTCGCTCATGGCCGCCTGGATGTTGGGGTCGGCGAGCCGGTCGGTGACGTCGTACTGGGACCGCTCGGGCCGGCTGAAGAGGCTCTGCCCGCGGGTGAGGTCGTGCCCGACGCCATGGGCGTCGACCTCCACGGACGTCATGTTCTTCCCGTCGGCCGCGACATACTGGTTGACCCGGAGCCGCCCGTAGACCACGACCGGGTCGCCCTTGTGCAGGCTCGCCATGATGTTGCCGCCGAGGGCGTTGAACCCCACGACGTTGACGAAGTTGGTGCTGCCGTCGACGAACCGGCGCTGCTCGGAGTCCCACCGCCGCACCGTCGAGGCCACCCGGAAGGACGCGAACGGCTTCCCTGCCTTGGTCGAACGCCCCTGCGGGTCGCCCACCACGTTGCCCATGATCGTCACGAAGCTCTCGTTCATCGTCCCCAACTCCTCCACGTGTCGCCGGTCCCCCGGCTCCCGTCGGGTCGACGGGTCAGGGCACCAGCCTCGCCACGACGGGCCGGGAGCGATAGGCCCCGCTCGAGGCCTGTGGATCGTGGGACGACGGGGACAGGGGGTGTGGACAACCGGGCCGGTCAGCCCGGAGACCGCCTCAGGCCCGAACCGCCTGCTCCAGGCTCGTCCGGACGTCCCGGTGCCGCTCGAGCACCGCGCGGACGGGAGCGACGAGCCGCTCGTCGGCGACGACGCCGATCGCCTCGTCCAGGCGACCGGCGATGAGGTTCCGTCGACGGACCGCCCCGCGCCTCGTCGCGGCGCGCGACAACGCGGCCAGCCCGACCCCGAGCAGGAGCCCGGCAACGAGCAGGAGGAAGGGAACAGCGAACGGACCCAGGGAAGGGGTGTCGACCCGCGGCAGCTGCAACCACCCGAGGACCCCGAGGACGACGAGCCAGACCAGCCCGAGGACGGCCGCCACCCCGAGCGCCCACTGCAGCACCCCCAGGACCGGCCACCACCTCGGGCTGCGCGCGCGCAGCGAGGTGCCGACCACCGCCCGGTCGAGAGCCTGGTCGAGCCGGTCCTCCTCGGGCTCCGCCACGTCGGCGACAGCGAGCGCCCAGGGGACCGGCAGCCCGGCGGAGGCCCGGTCGGTCAGCTCGCGCGTCGCCAGGCGCACCGCCGACCGGGCCGCCGGCGACGGAGCCGGGATCGACGAGCGGCCGAGGACCGCCCGCACGTCGGAGACGTCGACCTCGGTCAGCACCGAGCTCTTGTCGAGCCGCAACCGGCCGAGGGGGTCGGGCTTGATCTTGCGTCCCCATCTCGTGAAGATCCAGCCGGTGCGCGCGAGGGACTCGCGGCGGTAGTCGTCCTCGACGGCCTGGAGGACGACGGGCACTCCGGCCGCCCGGGCGAGCGCCGCCTCGAGCCGGCCGTCTGCGGCGGGGTCGAGCAGGGGCTCGGTGTCCGCGACCCCCTCGCGCAGCTTGCGGGCCGCGGCGGTGAGGTCGGCCGACAGCCGCTGCCGGCCGGCGGCGTGGCCCGCCACCGCGTTGGCCAACCGTTGCCGGAGCACCGGCAGCCCGGCGCCGCTGCGGGCCGACGTCGCCAGCACCTGCGCGATCGGCACCCCGTCGTCCTCGAGCAGCCTGCGCAGGTCCGCGAGGCACGCGGCGACCCCGTCGTCGTCCAGGAGGTCGACCTGGTTGAGGACCGCGAGCATCACGCCCTCGTAGCCGGCCAGCTTGCGGACGTAGTGGTCGTGCAGCGTGGCGTCGGCATACTTCTGCGGGTCGGTGACCCACACGAAGACGTCGCAGAGACCGAGCACCCGCTCGGCCTCGGCCCGGTGACGGTCCACGCGGGAGTCGACGTCGGGCAGGTCGAGGAGCACCAGACCGTCGAGCGCGCCCACGACCGCCTCGTCACCTGACGCACCCGCCACCACGTGCCGCTGGCTCACCTCCAGCCAGTCGAGGAGCCCGCCCGCGGGGTCGGGCCCCCACACGGCGGCGCTGGGTGTCGCGGTCGTGGGACGGCGGGCGCCGATGGTCGCGAGGTCGGCCCCGGCGAGCGCGTTGAAGAGCGACGACTTGCCGCTGCCCGTGGCCCCCGCGAGCGCGACCACGGTGTGGTCACCCGAGAGGGCGACCCGGGCGCCGGTCTTGGCGACGATCTCGCGCGCTGCGGTCGCCGCCCGGACGTCGAGCTGGGGTCCACCGAGGTCGAGTGCGGTGGCCAGCGCGTGCGACTGCGCGACCACGGCCTCGTAGGTGGGCGCCACGATCCGTTTCGCGCCCATCCGCAACGGGCTCATCGCGCCGCTCGGACCGCGAGCGCGGCGGAGGCGAGGAGTCGACCCTGCTCGCGCCGGATCTCCACCGAGGCGACCGCGGCCTCGTAGCGCCGCTGCTCCACGGCATACAGCTCGAGGACCCGCTCGACGAGTGCCGTCCGTGCCTTGACCGCGAGGGTGCGCACCGCCTGGTCACCGAAGATCGCCTCGAGGAGCTTCTGGCCGAGCACCGCCGTGCCACCGGCGATGCCGGCCTCGGCGCCGGTGAGGCCACCCGTCGAGGCGAGGGTCACGAGGATCAGGACGGTGCCCACCGCGTTGACGCCGTACGCCGCGACGCGGGCGGTGGTGCGCCGGTCCCGACCCTCGGTGCGCACCAGGGTGAGCACGTCCTCCTGCCAGTCGCCGACGAGGGTCGCGACCTCGGCGGCGAACCCGCTGGAGGACGTGGTCAGATCGGGGTGCCGCTCGAGCAGCGACGCACCGCCCACGAGCCCGCGCCACGCGCGCGCGGTCGTCGAGACGGCGCCCTGGCCCTCCGCGCGCACGAGTTCGGCCACCCCGCTCTGGAGTGCCTCGCCGAGGTGGACCGACGGTGTCGGGTCGCCCTTGACCATCGCGACGAGCCGGTCGCGAAGGCGTGCGACCGTCGACTCGACCTGCCGGAAGAACTCCCCGGTGCCGACGAACTCCTGCCACCGAGCGAGCACCTCGCCGCGCAGCAGGGTCCCGTCGCTCATGCCCTTGGCGACGCCCTCGGCGGCCTGCGTGAACGCGTCGTCGGCCGCCCCGAGCAGGGCCGCCGTCGCGCTGAGCTGGCCGCGGGAGGCCTGGGCGAGGACCTGGGTGCGGTCGTCGAGCGAGTCGAGCGCACCACCCAGCGTCTGCCGGACCACGGACGACCGCGCGCGCTGGTCCCGGGCGAGGGCCGTCAACCACGACCGCAGCCTGACGAACTGACCCTCGGGCAGCAGGCCGTCCCGGTCGAGGGTGCACTCCGCGACCGTGAAGATCGGGGTCGTGAGCAGGCCCTCCTCGCGGAGCATCTCGGTGAGGTGGTCCCGGATCTCGTCGGTCGCCTGTGGGGGCACCCGGTCGAGGATGACGGCCACCGAGGTGCCGCGCTCGGCGGCCTGGCGCAGCAGGGCCCACGGGACGGCATCGGCATACCGAGCGGCCGTCGTGACGAAGATCCACAGGTCGGCGGCCGAGAGCAGCTGGCGGGAGAGCTCGCGGTTCTCCTCGACGACGGAGTCGATGTCGGGAGCGTCCAGCAGGGCCAGGCCGGGCCGGAGGGTCTCGGACGGGACGAGCCGCACGGAGTGCGAGGTGCCCTGGCTCGAGGCGGTGGACGCCCCGCTGATGCGCGTGAGCCCGGGCAGCACCCGGGCGCCGCTGAACCAGTGGCCGTCCTCCGGCGAGTGGACCAGCACGGGCGAGCGCGTCGTGGGTCGCAGGACCCCGGGCTGCGTGACGGTCCTGCCGACGAGCGAGTTGACGAGCGTCGACTTGCCGGCTCCCGTCGAGCCGCCGACGACCGCGAGCAGCGGGGCATCGATCGACTCGAGGCGCGGGATGACGTAGTCGTCGAGCTGCCGCAGGAGCTCGCCGCGGGTGACCCGGGCGTCGGCTGCCTCGGGCAGTGGCACCGGGAAGGCCGATGCAGAGACCTGCTCGCGCAGCACCCGGACGACCGGGAGCAGCGTGTCGCCCTCCGTCGTCGCGATCGTCGTCTCCCTCACCTGCGCATTGTCCCCACAGCTGGGGGTCGGGCTCAACACGCGCCCCGGCGCGTCGGTGGATCGGCTTGGGCGGCAAGGCTGATCCGCATTCGTCCCGGTTCGTCCCGTGCCATTCGTCATGGGGCCTCGCGGGCCTCCCGTGATCCACTGATGGACCGGGGCGGACACCACACAAAAGGTGCGGATCGCCCCTCTTCCAGGAGGTCAGATTGAAGCGAAGCACTAGGCGCGCGGCCGTTGTCGCTGCCGCCGCACTCACCGCCACCCTCGCCGCCAGCCTGTCCGGCGCGGGGTCGGTCTCCCCGTCCGCAGCGCCTGCGGTCGCGCGGTCGGGGGCCCGTCCGGCCGTGTCGGCCAACCCGCCCCACCTCGTCACGGAGCGGGCTCCGGTCAGCGCCAAGGCCGCCGGGGCGCTGTTCGGCTGCCAGGTCCCGGGCGCCTCGGTCGTCTGCTACGGACCGCAGCAGATCCGCAAGGCCTACGGCATCGACACGCTCATCAACGCGGGGTACGGCGGCCAGGGCAAGACGGTCGTCATCGTCGACGCCTACCAGAGCCCGACGATCGTCGCTGACCTCGCGGCCTTCGACCAGGTCTTCGGCCTCCCGGACCCGAACCTCCAGATCGTGGCTCCGGACGGCCTCACCCCGTTCGACCCGGCCGACGCCAACATGGCCGGCTGGGCGCAGGAGATCAGCCTCGACGTCCAGTGGGCCCACGCGACCGCCCCGGGCGCGAAGATCGTCCTCGCGCTGGCCAAGTCCAACAACGACAGCGACCTGCAGAGCGCCCTCTCCTACGTCGTCGACCACCGGCTCGGTGACGTCGTGAGCCAGAGCTTCGGCGAGGCGGAGAAGTGCTACGGCAAGAACGCTGACGGCACGACCCAGCCGGGCACCACCCTGGCCGCGCAGCACCGGATCTTCGCCCGGGCCGCGGCGCAGGGGATGACGGTCTTCGCGAGCGCCGGCGACAGCGGCTCGACCGAGCTCAGCTGCGACGGCACCCACAGCATCCTCTCCGCGTCCACCCCCGCGAGCGACCCGCTCGTCACGAGCGTCGGCGGCACGCAGCTCTTCGCCAACCCGACGACCGGGACCTACCAACGTGAGGTGGTCTGGAACGAGGAGAAGACCTTCGGCGCCCGTGCCGTCGGTGGTGGTGGCTTCAGCTCGGTGTATGCCGTGCCCGCCTTCCAGAAGTCCCTCGGCTCGCTGCCGAGCCGCGGCGTCCCCGACGTCTCCTACAACGCGGCGATCAACGGCGGCGTGCTCGTCGCCTACAGCGCGACGGCCCCGGCCGGCTCGTTCTACCTCTTCGGGGGGACGAGCTCCGGCTCGCCGCAGTGGGCGGGCATCACCGCCGACATCGCCCAGCTCAACCAGGGCTCGCTCGGCGACATCAACCCCGCGCTCTACCAGATCGCCCGGAAGACCCCCGGGGCCTTCCACGACATCACCAAGGGGCAGAACGGCTCCGGCGGGATCGGCGGCTTCACCGCCGGCACCGGGTGGGACGCCGCGTCCGGACTGGGCACGCCGCAGGTGGGCGCGCTCGCGCTCGCCCTGGCGGGAGCCCGCTGACCGGGTCCCGCTGAGCGGCCTGGCCAGCCTGCAGCCAGGGTGAGCGGCCGACCCCCCTCGGGTCGGCCGCTGCGGCCGGTCCCGTCCTTCGCGGGCGGGGCCGGCTATCGCCGTGCCCGGCACCCGGCGGACGGGAGTCGTCGTGGCCGGTTCCTCGCCCGCGCGAGTGGGTCGGGCGGGTCGGGCGGTCGGGCGGTCGCCCTAGACTTGCGCGGCGGCGCTGGCCGCCATGCCCTCGTAGCACAACGGATAGTGCAGCGGCCTTCTAATCCGCAGGTTGCAGGTTCGAGTCCTGCCGAGGGCACGAGCGGGGCGGGCGATCCACGGTCCCGGGCCTGATCGGCCAGCGCCTGCCCCTCGACCCAGCAGCGCGAGGAGGCCCTCAGGCCCGCACGCCTGGCCCGTATGCCGCGGTGCCGAGGAAGCCCGCCCGGTGGGCGACGACGGCGTCGAGGAGCTCCCGCTCGCGGGCCGCGACCTCGGGCTCGGCCACCCCGCGGGTCATCCGCGAGCGCAGCAGGGCGAGGTCGGCGGCGGCGTCCTGGAAGCTGCGCATCGAGGACAGGGCGCCGGGCCCCCCGCTCTGCTTCGCCCAGGCACGGGCCTGCCGTCGCGCCGACAACGACCCGAGCATCGCGACCTCCTGGTGGTTCAGCCACCCGGCGTCGGCGTACTGGCTGAGGTAGGTGCGGATGGTCCGCCCCTCGCGGACCCGGAGCCAGATCAACAGGCCGAGGAAGCAGAGGAAGAGGGGCACCTGGAAGGCGAAGTAGCCGAGGAAGATGTTGCCGGTCGACGCGGTGAGGTTCCAGATGAAGTGCAGGGTGATCGCGCCCATGTAGCCTGCGAGACCGGCGAGGATCTGCGTCGTGCGGGTGCGCATCAGCGACACGGCGACGCCGAGCCCGATGCCGGTCATCGCGGTGAAGAGCGGGTGGGCGAAGGGGCCCATGACGCAGCGCAGGAAGAAGAGCTGGGTGAGGCCCGCGTTGCCGTACTCGTTGTAGATGCGTCCGAGGTAGAGGATGTTCTCGCTGAAGGCGAAGCCCGCGCCGATCATCCCGGCGTAGACGATGCCGTCGATGATGCCGTCGAACTGCTTGCGACGCAGCAGCACGATGAGCAGGATGCCGAGGCCCTTGAGCCCCTCCTCGACGATGGGGGCGCTGACGACAGCGCCGAGGGTGTCGGCGTCCTGGTTGCCGGCGAGCTGCAGGGCGATGCTGAAGAACGTGTTGATGAACAGGGCACCGACGGCCGCGCACAGGGCGCCCCAGGCGAAGCCGAAGGCCAGCAGCCGCACCGGCTCGGCCTCGTAGCGGTCGACCCAGAGATAGGTCGGGACGACGACGAGCAGGGGGATCGCCGCGAACAGCGCGACCGTGACGGTCGTCCGGAGGCCCAGCCCGCTGCCGAACTCGAAGCTCAGCACGGACCACGCCAGCAGGAACCCGACGATCATGATCCCGTAGAACGTGAGCGTGCGCTGGTTGGGGCGCTGCGTGGGGTTGGGGACGGAACTGTACTGCCCACCCCCGGCGACACCGACGGCCGCAGCGCCCTCGGTGCCCGGGCCCTGCCGCGGCGCCGGGGCGACGGTCCCCGGCGGCCCGGCATACACCTGGCCCGGACGATGTGGATCGGGCGCGCCGGTGGTGTGAGGGTCCCCTGCAGACATGGGCAGAGAATAGTCCAGATGAGGCCCTAGGGTGAGTGCGTGAGTGTGCCCACCGACCGCGCCGTCAACGACCGCATCGTCTGGATCGACTGCGAGATGACGGGGTTGTCCCTCGAGCACGACGCGCTCATCGAGGTCGCCGCCCTGATCACCGACTTCGAGCTCAACCAGCTCGACGACGGCATCGACGTCGTCATCCGTCCGCCGGCGGAGGCCCTGGAGCAGATGGACGAGTTCGTCCGCACCATGCACACGACATCGGGCCTGCTCGAGGAGCTCGACGGCGGGACGACGATGGAGGACGCGCAGGCGCAGGTGCTCGCCCACATCCGGCAGTGGGTGCCGGACCCCGGCAAGGCCCCACTGGGCGGCAACACCGTCGGCACCGACCGGGGGTTCCTCGCCCGCGACATGCCGGAGCTCGAGGCCCACCTGCACTACCGGATCGTCGACGTCAGCTCGATCAAGGAGCTGTCCCGCCGGTGGTATCCCCGGGTCTACTTCGCTGCGCCGAAGAAGTCCGGTGGGCACCGTGCTCTCGCCGACATCCGGGAGTCGATCGCCGAGCTGCGCTACTACCGTGCGGCCGTGTTCGTGCCCCAGCCCGGTCTCGACTCGGCCACCGCCAAGCGGCTCGCCGCCCAGCACGTCCTGCCACCGGGCGAGCCGTCGGCGCCGACGACCTGATCGGTCCCTTCGGTCCTCGCCGGTCACGATCGGCCGGGGAGACTCTTGGAGCTTTCTGAGCGGCTCATCCACGCGTCACAAGAAGGGCACAGGGACCGCACAACGGCGGTCGGCACTGTTGTCGGTGAAGCCCCCGCCGCCGCCGCCGTTGCCGGACGGACCCTCCTCCTTCGCTCCTGGAGCCCGCCATGACCGCACGTCACACCAACCCCGCACTGCGGGCCACCCGTCGCTGGACCGCCGGCGCCCTGCTGACCGCCACCATCGCGGTCGGCGGACTGGGCCTGCACCTCGCCGACTCGTATGCCGCGACGTCCAGCACGACCGTCGCGTCCAGCGCCGCGACCACGGCGTCGACCCCGACGGCCACGAGCACGACGACCGCGACCACCCCCACCACCTCGAGCAGCTCGACCTCGACCAGCTCGGGGTTCACCAGCACCGGGTCGGTCACCACCTCGAGCGCTGCCGCCGGCGCGACGACGACGTCGGCGTCGTGACACCGTGAACGAGCTGCTCTGGTTCGTCTCGCGCGCCACGGGAGTCGCGAGCATCACCCTGTTGACCGCCGTCCTCGTGCTCGGTCTGGTCACCGCCTCCCGGCGCCCGCCGCAGGGCATCCGGTCCGCGGTCGTGATGGGCCTCCACCGCTCCCTCGCGCTGGGCTCGGTCGCCTTCCTCCTCGTCCACATCGCCACGGCCATCGGCGAGACCTACGTCTCGATCGACCTCGTGTCGGCCGTCGTGCCGTTCACCTCGGGCTACGAGCGGGCCTGGGTCGGCCTCGGGACCGTGGCGATCGACCTCGTCGTCGCCGTCGTCGCGACGTCGCTGCTGCGCCACCGCCTGCCCGAGCGCGTCTGGCGGGCGGTCCACCTCCTCGCCTTCGCCTTCTGGCCCATCGCCCTCGTCCACGGGATCGCCCTGGGCACCACCGACGAGACGCTCCTGCGGGCCATCACCATCCTCTGCGGCGTCGTCGGCGTCGCTGCCATCGGCTGGCGCCTCTTCGCCACGAGCCCCGACGCCGAGCGTCGCGAGGCCGTCCTCGTCCAGGAGTGGTCATGACCGTCACGTCCACCCGCGCCGATAGGTCGACGACCCCCAGCAGCGCCGGCCCCCTCGCCGACCTCCTCGAGAGCGCCGGCCTCACCGGTCGCGGCGGTGCCGCGTTCAGCACCGCGACCAAGCTCCGCAGCGCCCTCGCCCACGACGCCGACGTCATCGTCAACGCCTGCGACGGCGAGGTGGGCGCGGCCAAGGACGCCTGGGTCGTCGAGCACCACCTCGACGAGCTGCGTCGAGGGGCCGAGCTGCTCGGCCGCCGCGTGACGGTCGCCGCCCACCGCGGCACCCCCACCGCGCGCCGGATCACCGCCGCCGGGCTCGCGCTGCTCGAGGTCCCCCACCGCTACGTGTCCTCCGAGGAGAGCTCGCTCGTCTCGCTGGCCCACGGCGGCCTCGCCCGCCCGCTCACCAAGAGCGTCCCGATCTCGTTGGGCAGCAAGGACGCTCGCGGTCGGCGGATGCGACCCACCCTCGTCCTCAATGCCGAGACCGTGTGGCGGGTCGCCCAGATCGAGGCCCTCGGGCCGGACTGGTTCCGGTCCCAGGGCACCCTGGACGAGCCCGGGCCCCGGCTCGTCGCCGTCAGCGGCGCCGTCGCCCGACCCGGCGTCGTCCAGACCTCCGCCGGTGTGTCGTTCGGGGACCTCGTCGCGGCCGCCGGAGGCTTCTCGGGCCGGCCGACGGCCTTCGGCATCGGCGGCCTCGGCGGCGGGTGGCTGACCGCGGCCGAGGCCCGTGGGGCGACCTGGTCGGGCGGCGACCTCGCAGCATACGGGCTGCGGGTCGGGCCGGGCATCGTCTCCGTCCTCGACGACACGCGGTGCCCGCTCGCCCACGTCGCGAGGACCCTCACGTATGCCGCGGGCGAGTCCGCCGGCCAGTGCGGCCCCTGCATGTTCGGCGTCCCCGCGGTCGCCGAGGACATGGGGCGTCTCGCCGCCGGCACCGCCGACCGCGCGACCCTCCAGCGCCTGCGGGGACGGATCGGTCTGCTGCCGGGCCGGGGAGCGTGCCGCTTCCCGGACGGCGTGGCGGGGTATGCCGCGAGCGCCCTGCGCGCCTTCGCCCCCGAGGTCGCCGCCCACCTCGCCGGCCGGTGCGACGTCGAGGGGAGGGGCCGACGTGTCCGCTGACCGCAGCCCGGCCGGCTCACGGGTCGGTCGAGGCGTCCCCACGACCACCACCCGCCCGATCGTCGTCGACCGCGTCGCCTGCACCGGCCGGGGCATCTGCGCCAGCATCCTGACCGAGCAGGTGAGCCTCGACGAATGGGGCTACCCGGTCGTGCGCACGCCTCAGGTCGACCCCGAGCTGGGCGAGATCGCCGTCCGGCTGTGCCCGGCCCGCGCCCTCAGCCTGGGGGTGCCGTCGTGACGAGCGACATCGCCACGGCGTCGATCTCGGCCTTGACCTCGGCGAGGTTCCGTGCCATCGGGTGCGACCACGAGATCCTCACGACCGTCGCGGGGTCGTCCGCCGAGGCGGTGCGGATCGTGCGTGAGCTCCTGGACGAGCTCGACCTCGTGGCCAGCCGTTTTCGGGCCGACTCGCAGGTCTCCCGGATCGCCGAAGCCGCCACGCACGCTCGGGTGGTGACCACCATCGGTCCCCTCCTCACGAGCTGCCTCGTCGCGGCGCTGCACGCGGCCCGGATCACCGACGGCCTCGTCGACCCCACCGTCGGGCGGTCCGTCGCCGCCTCGGGCTACGACGCGGACCTCGACGTCGTCCGCGCCCGGGCCGGCTACGCGCCGGACGAGCCCGCCTTCGTCCCGTCCCACGGACCCGGTCACCGCGTGACGTGGCGCGACGTCCACCTCGAGGCACGTGATGAGGCCGGTGGGCGGCTCGAGGTCCCGGCGGGCACGCTCCTGGACCTGGGCGCGACGGCCAAGGCGCACGCGGCCGACCTCCTGGCCACACGACTGGCCGCAGCCCTGCCCGGCGGCTTCCTCGTCAACCTCGGCGGCGACATCGCGGTCGGGGGCGACCTCCCGGACGGGGGCTGGGAGATCGGTGTCGAGGCGGCAGAGGGCTCCACGCTGCAGGTCATCGTCAGCACGGGCCAGGCCGTCACCACCTCGTCGACCCGGGTCCGCACCTGGCGCCGCGACGGGGAGGAGCGTCACCACATCGTCGACCCCCGCACCGGCAGGACCGCTCCGGTGACCTGGGCCCAGGTGACCTGTGTCGGTGCCACCTGCCTCGAGGCCAACGCCGCGAGCACCGCCGCGATCGTCCTCGGTGCGGACGCCCCGGCGTGGCTGACGGCACACGGCATACCGGCCAGGCTCGATGGGCTGGACGGGTCGGTGGTCCTGACCTCTGGCTGGCCCGCACCGGCTCCCCACGCCGGCTGATGGCCGGGCCACCCGGCCAGGACATCGGGACGATCTGCGCCTCGAGGACGGCCGGTGGACGAGCCGTGGCCTGCAGGGATGTCCCTGCAGGCCACCGTGGGGTGAGTGACGGGACTTGAACCCGCGACCTATGCGACCACAACGCAGCGCTCTACCAGCTGAGCTACACCCACCATGTCGCCGTGAGCACGCGGTGCGCGTTCTCGGCGGCGCCCATCGTACCTGTTTCCGGTGGGTGCTCACGACCGCGTTTCCGCCACCGGACGGGCGCCGCCCACGCTGCGGCGCAGCTGCGGTGACGCTCGGGCGCGCGCCCGCTGGGCATCATGGGGGACAATCTCTGTATGTACCTCGGGAAGGAGCGCCGCAACCGGTTCGTCGCGCTCGGGCTGGCCGCCGTGCTCCTCGCCGGCGTCGTCCTCGCCCTCCTCGCGACCGTAGCCGCCGCCGCGCCGGTCGTCAGGCCGCCGGACAGGCCAGCAGCCGTAACGGATTTCGTGAGCGGAGTCGCGCTGTAGTAGCCTCGATCCTCGTTGCGCCGCTAGCTCAATGGCAGAGCAAGTGACTCTTAATCACTGGGTTCGGGGTTCGAATCCCTGGCGGCGCACTCCTCCTCGAACGGCGGTCCTCGCGGGCCGCCGTTCGGCGTCTGCCGGCCCGGTCGTGGTCAGGGGGAGAGCCCGGTCGTGGTCAGAGGTAGAGCCCGGTCTTGTCGTCCTCGACTCGCGTAGCCGCGACCGCGTGGAGGTCGCGCTCGCGAAGCAGGAGGTAGTCCTGTGCGCAGCTCGACCTCGAAGCGGTCCTCCGGGTCGAAGAGCACGCGGTCGCCGATCTGCACCTGACGGACCGTGCCGCCCGTCGCGACGACCTGCGCCCAGGCCAGGCGCTTGCCGACCGAAGCGGTCGCGGGGATGAGGATGCCGCCACCGGAGCGCCGGTCGCCACCCTCGCGCTCGAGCGAGACGAGCACCCGGTCGTGCAGCATCCGGATCGGGAGCCGAGACCCGTCCCCGCTGACGCTGGTGGCCTCAGCCACGACGGCGGCGAAGCAGCCCGATCAACACCACCACGGCGACGAGAGCCCCCACCACGCTGGCGATCCGCTCGACGCGCAGCGTCCCGTACTGCGTGTGGGTCGCGTCGATGAAGGCCAGGCGGGCGTTCTCTCCCTGCCGCCGGGCGATCTCCTTGGGCTGGGCCCGGGTGACCAGCTCGTCGACGGTCGTCGCGAGCCGGGCGCGGGTCACGGCGATCTCCGCCTCGAGCTGCGCCACGGTCGGCTTGGGCGTCGACGGCACCACGTCCTTGCTGCGGTCTGACGAGTCGCTCATCGGGTCTTCTCCCTTGCTGCTTGCTCGACGGTCACAGACCGAGGTCCTTGCGGAGCTTGGCGACGTGTCCGGTCGCCTTCACGTTGTAGCGGGCGTCCGCGATCTTGCCCTGCTCGTCCACGACGAAGGTCGAGCGGATGACGCCCTCGACGGTCTTGCCGTAGAGCTTCTTCTCGCCGAACGCGCCGTAGGCTCCGAGCACGGAGCGGTCGGGGTCGGACAGCAGGGTGATGGTGAGGCCGTCGCGCTCGCGGAACTTTGCCAGCTTCTCCGGCGTGTCGGGGCTGATGCCGAGCACGTCGTAGCCGGAGGCGTGCAGGGCATCCATCGAGTCGCTGAAGTCGCACGCCTGCGTGGTGCAGCCGGGCGTCATGGCGGCCGGGTAGAAGTAGACGATGACCTGTCTGCCCCGGTGGTCCGCCAGCGACACCTGCTCGCCCTTGTCGTTGGTGAGGACGAATGCGGGGGCGGTGTCGCCCGACTCGAGCCTGACACTCACGTGCGCTCCTGCCTACTGGTGCCGACGGGTTCGGTATGCCGCGGGCCCACCTGCGCGGCCCGGGCCACCAACCTAGCCGACGCGGCATACGGGACGACGCAGCCATCCACAGCCCTCGGTGCGGAAGGCGGGACTCGAACCCGCACGCCGAAGCACAGGATCCTAAATCCTGCGTGTCTACCAGTTCCACCACTCCCGCAACGGCACGGAGTCTACCGACGGGAGGTCAGGCGACCCGGACGGTGATCGTGTGGTAGCCCTGCGCGCCGTTGGGGTCGGGCGGGGCGGGGTCGGAGATCTGGACCGCGCCCGAGGGGTCCGTGGCCCGGACCGTGATCGTGTGGGAGCCCGTGGTCGCCTCCCAGGTCAAGACCCACTGGCGCCAGGAGTCGATGGTCGGCTCGGCTGCGAGCGTGGCCACCTGCCAGGCGCCGTTGTCGATCTGGACCTCGACCTTGTCGATCCCGCGGTGCTGCGCCCACGCGACTCCGGCCACTGCCGTCGTGCCGGCCTTGATCTGGGTTCCGTCGGTCGGGACGTCGACGCGGGAGGAGGTCTTCACCGGCCCCAGGGCCGACCAGCCGCGGGGGGTCCAGTAGCCCTGGTCGACGGCGAACCGGGTGACCTTGAGCTCGGTGACCCACTTGGTCGCCGAGACGTAGCCGTAGAGACCTGGCACGACCAGCCGCACCGGGAAGCCGTGCTCGAAGGGCAGCGGCTCACCGTTCATCGCGACGGCGAGGAGCGCGTCACGGTCGTCGGTCATCGCCGTGAGGGGCGTACCGGCCGTGAAGCCGTCGGAGCTCCTCGACAGCACCATGTCGGCGCCGGCCTTGGGCCGAGCCATCGCCAGCAGCTCGCGGACCGGCCAGCCGGTCCACAGGGCGTTGCCGATGAGGTTGCCCCCGACCTCGTTGGAGACGCAGGTCAGCGTCACGAGCTTCTGCATGAGCGGCTTGCTCAGGAGGGTCGCCCAGTCGAGGGTGATCTCCTGCTCGACCTCTCCGACGACCTTCAGCTTCCACGTCGTGGCGTCGAGGTGCGGGACGACGAAGGCGGTGTCGATGCGGTAGAAGGCGTCGTTCTTGACGACGTAGGGCGAGATGCCCGCCACGTCGAGCTGGGCCCCCGCGGTGGAGGGCGCCGGGCCCGTCGGCTTCGGCAGCTGGGTCGCCGCACGCGACGCCGTGGCCTGCCCGGCACCGGAGTCGAAGCGAGTGCCGAAGAACCCGACCACGAGCGCCCCTGCCCCGGCGATCACCCGGCGACGGCTGAGGCCGTCGCCCCCACGATCACGGGCCTGGTCCACGGTCTGCAGGAGCTTGATGCCGGCGAGGGCGCCGAGGGCCGTCGGGAGGATGTCGAGGGCGCCCGCGTTGGGCCGGCTGACCACGGCCAGCGCCCCGATGGCGCCGATGAGGGCGAGCCCGACGAGGGCGGAGGTGAGGCTGCGCCGGGCCAGGAGACCGATGCCCGCACACAGGAGGACGAGGACGACCCCCATCCCGGTGAGCAGGGCGGTCTTGTCGTTGGTGCCGAAGGTCGAGATGGCGAAGGTCTTCAGCCACGCCGGTGTCCGGTCGATGAACGCCCCACCGATCGCCGCGATCGGCGCCGGCGTCCCCGTGCTGATCCCGAGGAACGACATCGCCCCGCCGAGGAACGTGGCGACGGCGATGGCGAGTCCCCCCGCGAGCAGCCCGTCGAGCGCGGCCAGCGGCCACGCGCGTCCGGACGCGCCCGACGGACCGGTCGGGCCCGCGGGTGCGGGCGGGACCGGCTCTCCCGAGGAAGCGGCCGGGTCGCGCAGGGGGGACGTCGAGGTGGTCATGGTGTGAGTGCTCTCCTCAGGATCGGGATCATCGTGCGGAACGCCGTGCCACGGTGCGAGATCACGTTCTTCTCGACGTCGGTGTATTCCGCGAAGGTCCGGGTGTCGCCGACGTCGGAGTCGGGCCGGAAGATGGGGTCGTAGCCAAAACCGTTACTGCCACGGGGTTCTCGCACGAGGCGCCCGGTGACGCGCCCCTCGGTCGCCTCGGTCGTGCCGTCCGGCATCGCGAGGACGGCGGCGCAGACGAAAGCCGCGCCCAGGTGCTCCTCGGGCACGTCGGCGACCTGCTCGAGGAGCAGGGCGACGTTGGCCCGGTCACGATCGGCACGGGACAGGCCCGCTCCGCCGAAGGACCCGGACCACCGGGCGCTGAAGACCCCGGGCGACCCGCCGAGGACGTCGACCGCGAGCCCCGAGTCGTCGGCGACGGACGGCAGGCCGGTGGCCTGCGCGAGGGCGACCGCCTTGAGCCGGGCGTTGCCCTCGAAGGTCACCTCGGTCTCGGCCACGTCGGGGGCGCCGGGCACGTCGCCGGCACCGACGACGTCGAGCGACAGCTCACCGACGAGGTCTCCGAGGATCTGGCGCAGCTCGTGGACCTTGTGGTCGTTGCGGGTCGCCAGCACGAGGCGGGTCATGTGCGTTGCCGCGCCGGTGCGGCCAGCGCCGCCTGCTGGGTGACGGTGAGGTCGGCGCAGCCCTTGGTCGCGAGGTCCAGCAGCAGCCCGAGCAGCTCCCGGTCGAAGGGCTCGGTCTCGGCGGTGCCCTGGACCTCGACGAAACGTCCGTCCCCGGTCATCACGACGTTCATGTCGGTGTCCGCCGTCGAGTCCTCGGGGTAGTCGAGGTCGAGCACCGGCCGGCCCTTGACGACGCCGACGCTGATCGCGGCGACGGAGCCGGTGAGGGGCTGGGCCTTGGCACTGATGAGCTTCTTGGCGCGCGCGTCCTCGATCGCGTCGACCAGAGCGACGTAGGCGCCGGTGATGGCTGCCGTGCGGGTGCCGCCATCGGCCTGCAGCACGTCGCAGTCGAGGACGATCGTGTTCTCGCCCAACGCTTTCATGTCGATGACGGCGCGCAGGCTGCGGCCCACGAGACGGGAGATCTCGTGGGTGCGGCCGCCGATCTTGCCCTTGACCGACTCGCGGTCCGAGCGGGTGTTGGTCGAGCGCGGGAGCATCGCGTACTCCGCCGTCACCCATCCGGAGCCCTTGCCCTTGAGCCAGCGCGGCACGCCCTCGGTGAAGGACGCGGCGCAGAGCACGCGGGTGCGGCCGAACTCGACCAGCACGCTGCCCTCGGCGTGGTCGAGCCAGTTGCGGGTGATGCGGACGTCGCGGGTCTGGTCGGGGGCGCGGCCGTCGTGGCGGGGGGACAGGTCGGTCGGGTGGTAGCGCTGTTCACTCATGACCGGAAGGCTAACCACCAACCAAGGCTAGGTCGGCGCACGGTGTTGGAGGCACCGAAAGCGCTTAGGGATCGCTTACGGCAGTGCGCCTTCGCGGGCGGCTCCGGTGCCGGCCACGACCCGGTCCAGCACGGTCTCGATGGACTCCGCCGGGCGGCCGAGCACCCGCTCGAGGGTGGGGTCCGTGGCCGCGAACTCACCGCGACGGGACGCGAGGTAGATGCCGAGCATCATCGCGGCCGCCCCCTCGGGCATGCCGTTCGCGACCAGACCCCGGGTGTAGTCCTCGTCGTCGACCACGGTCCGACGGACGGTGCGGCCGGTGAGGTCGGTAAGGATCCGGGCCACGGCGTCGAGGTCGTATGCCGCGGCGGCGGTCAGCGGCGGGGTGCTGCCGTCGAACCCGTTGGACGTCAGGTCGCCGGCCAGCACGGCGGCAGCCACGGCGGCGAGGTCGGCGTGGGTCGTCCAGGACACCGGACCATCGGCCGGAGCTCTGATCTCCCCCGTGGCGAGCGCAGGTCCGAGGAGGAAGGGGACGGTGCTGGCGTAGAAGCCGTTGTGCAGGGAGGTGAACGGCATACCGAGCCCGGCGAGATGCGCCTCGGTGGCGGCGTGGTCGCGCATCGGCGCGAAGAGGGAGTCGGGTCCGGCGCCCTGGTGGCTGGTGTAGAGCACCCGGCCGGCGCCGGCTGCTCGGGCGGCATCCAGCGCTGCGGTGTGCTGGGTGACGGCATCGCCGGCGTGGGTGTCGGACGAGACGACGAGGACCTGGCTGGCGCCCTCGAACGCGTGGGCGAGCGTGGCCGGGTCGGTGAAGTCGCCGTGGCGGAC
This sequence comes from Lapillicoccus sp., assembly GCF_025353065.1. GTDB lineage: Bacteria > Actinomycetota > Actinomycetes > Actinomycetales > Dermatophilaceae > Lapillicoccus. Next base: position 30,659 of record NZ_JANXRJ010000259.1, on the reverse strand, counting down.
GCGCACGCCGAGGGCGGCGAGGTCGGCGGCCCTGTCGACGTCGCGGACGCTGACACCGACCTGCTCGGGCGGCAGGCGCTCGATCAGTTGGCGGACGATCTGTGAGCCGAGCTGACCGGTGGCTCCGGTGACGACGATCATGAGGTGTCCTTGCGGTTTCCAATGGAACGATGACTACGTTAGCACAGGAAACTCACCTGCTAACAGTAGTGCGTTAGCATCGATACATGGACACCATCGACGCGGCGCCCGACGCCTCCAGGACCCGGACCAGGGACGCGATCGTCGAGGTCGCCGCCGGGCTGCTGGACTCCGGGGGCGTCGCCGCGGTGACGACCCGCGCGGTGGCCACCGCGGCCGGGGTGCAGGCGCCGACCATCTACCGGCTGTTCGGGGACAAGGACGGACTGCTCGACGCCGTCGCCGAGCACGTCTTCGTGGCCTACATCCGCACGAAGGCGCTCGGTGCGGAGACCGGCGACCCGGTCGCCGACCTCGACGCCGGCTGGGCCACCCACATCGGCTTCGGCCTCGCCAACCCGGCGCTCTTCGTGCTCATGTCCGACCCCGACCGCGGGACGCGGCTCGTGGCCGGCGTGGGAGGGGGCGAGGACATCCTCCGGAACCGCGTGCACCAGGTCGCCCTCGCCGGGCGGCTCGCGGTCACCGAACGGCGGGCCGTCGAGATGATCCGGGCGGCCGGCACCGGTGTCGTCCACACGCTGCTGACCATCCCGCCTGCCGATCGCGATCTCGACCTGGTCGAGGCGGTCTACGGCGCGGTCAAGCGCGTCATCATCGCGGACGCGGCCCCCGTCCCCCTGATCCACGCACGGACTGCCGCCATCGCCCTCCGCGCGAACCTGGCGGACATCACCGTCCTGAGCCCCGCCGAGCACGCTCTGATGGTCGACTGGCTGGACCGCATCGCCGTAGGCTGAGCCCAGCGGCCCTCTCCCACAACGAACCTGGCCGTCCTACAGGTCGTAGGTCGCCCCGGGGGTGGCCAGCTCGACCTCGGTGGGCCAGTGCTGCTCGGCCTGGGAGCGGCATACCTCGGGGTCGTTCCAGGCGGGGATGTGGGTCAGCATGAGACGGCGGACTCCCCCGGCCCGCAACGCCGTTCGCGCGCACGACGCCCCGCTCATGTGGATGCCCGGCGCGTCGTCGCGACCCTCGACGAAGGCGGCGTCGGCGAGCACGAGATCGGCGCCCGTCATCAGGGGGGTGAGCGCATCGCACTCGTCGGTGTCGCCGGTGTAGGCCAGGACGACGCCGTCGGCCTCGACCCGCACGCCGTAGGCCTCGATGGGGTGGTTAACGGCGAAGGGGGTGATCGTGAACGGACCGACGGTGAGCGGTGTCCGGTCGACGAGGTCGCGGTAGTCGAACTCGCTGTCCATGGCGTGCTGGTCGTCGAGCCCGTAGGCCTCACTCATCCGCTTGCCGCTGCCGGTCGGACCGTAGACCGGGAGCGGGCGCGAGGGTCCCTCGGGGTGGTAGCGCTGGACGACGTAGAGCCCGCAGAGGTCGATGCAGTGGTCGGGGTGCAGGTGGCTGAGGACGATCGCGTCGAGGTCGCGTGGGTCGATGTGCTGCTGCAGGGTGCCGAGGGCGCCGGCGCCGATGTCGAGCGCGAGGTTCCACGTACGCCCCTCGTGCTCGGCCCGGACGAGGTAGCAGGACGCGGGCGACGTCGGCCCGGCGAAGGAGCCGGAGCACCCGACGATGGTCAGCCTCATACCGCTCTCCTCACGTCACACCGGCCAGGTTGCCGAACACCGTGCCGACCTCGGGTCCGAGGAATCGCCTGGCCAGGCGCCGGAACTCGATGGGATCACCGGTCGTGGAGAACGCCACTGTGGGCGGTCCGAGCGCGTCGTCGCGCAACGCGTCCGTGTCGGCGAGGACACGGAACACGTCCTTGGCGGTCTCCTCGGCCGATGACACCAGGGTGACGTCCTCACCCATGACGTAGGAGATGACGCCGGTGAGCAGCGGGTAGTGCGTGCAGCCGAGGACGAGGGTGTCGACCCCCGCGCCGACGACGGGCGCGAGGTATTCGCGGGCGACGTCGAGCAGCTCCTTGCCCCCCGTCACCCCCGCTTCGACGAACTCCACGAAGCGCGGACAGGCCACGCTCGTCACCTCGATCTGGGGGGCGGCGGCGAACGCGTCGACGTAGGCCCCCGAGTGGTGGGTGCCGACGGTCGAGATGACGCCGACCCGGTCGTTGCGGGTTGCGGCGGCGGCGCGACGCACGGCCGGGCGGATGACCTCGACGACGGGGACGTCGTAGCGCTCCCGCGCGTCGTGGAGGACCGCCGCGCTCGCGGTGTTGCAGGCGATCACGAGGATCTTCACGCCGTGGGCGACGAGCCGGTCCAGGCACTCGAGAGCGAACTGGCGGGTCTCGGCGATGGGCCGCGGGCCGTAGGGGGCACGGGCGGTGTCGCCGTAGTAGACGAGCGACTCCTGGGGCAGCTGGTCGAGCACCGACCGGGCCACGGTGAGTCCACCGAAGCCGGAGTCGAAGATCCCGATGGGTGCGTCCGCCACCACCCAAGAATAGGGACGGTCCGGCGAACGGCCCGCACCTGCGACACGTCGGCTCGGTCACATGCATGCCGGGGTATGCCGCGCGTCACGGTCGCCCGGCGTGGGGTCACCGTCCCCCCGTACTCGGCACGACCTCCTCGAGGAACTCCCGGTGGAAGCGCACCTCGTCGGTGTCACCGGTGTGCGGGGCGTGGAACTGAACGGCATACGCCGCCGTCTCCCCCAGCCACCACTCGAGGTCGAACAGCTCCACCCGGTCGGCGTCGAGGTCGAGGCTGCCGCCCATCGCGACGTAGGCCGACAGGGGCTCGGCGCCGTCGGCGTCCCGCAGGACCGCGCGCAGGTCGCGCTCGCGGGGCGCGACCCGCAGGCTCTCCCAGTCGACGAGCAGCGGTCCGGCCTCGCCCCAGAGGACGTTGGCCGTGTGCGGCTGGCCGTGGGTGGGCACCCAGTCGCCCCGGTGCCGGACCGCGGCAGCGGCCAGCACGTCGTATCGCCTGAGGAGACTGCGTAACTCTGGAGCGTTGTCCTGCAGAGCGATTCGGACGGACTCGCCGAAGGGTCCGCTCGTCCACCGTGGTCCGTCGACGGTCTCGAGCACGCGTTCGAGGTCGGCCCGCGAGGGTGGGCCGGGCTCCCAGCTGCGGATCCGTGCGGGTGGCGGCGCGGCGTGCAACGCCCCCAGAGCACGGGCCACGAGGGCGCGCTGCGCGTCGTCGGCGTAGTCGCCCGGCCCCCACTCCCCCTCGACGTAGGGGGTCACGGTCAGCAGCCACCGCCCGTCCACCACGCCGACGCCCCCACCGCCCACATTCTCGCCCGCTCCACCACCCCCCACATTCTCGCCCGCTCCACCACCGCCCACATTTTCGCCCGCTCCCCCACCCCCGGGCGCCACGGTCGGGACGACCGTGACCAGGCCGTCGCCGGCGAGTGCGCGGGCCGCGGCATACGTGTCCTGGAGCTCGTCGAGTCGCCCGGGGGCGCTGACGTCGTCGGCCGTCACGAACCACCGCGGCAGGTGCCGGCCACTGACGACCCAGTGCTGGGCGCCGGCGCCGCGCGGGACGAAGCCGCAGTGGCGCGCCTTGGCGTCCCAGTGCTCGGCGACGATCGCGAGCACCTCGGCTGAGGTCAGGTCCTCCGGCTCGACGAGCACGCTCCCAGCGTAAGGAGTGGGGCCACGAGACGGTGGGCCATCGGTCCGCGAGTCGGCGCCCCGTCCGCCTGCTTCCCTCATGCTGAGAAAGGTCGGCCCGGGGTGTCGGATCGGGTGCGGGACGTTCGTTGCAGGGGTGAGAGCCGGGGGTCACCCGGCCCAGGAACCAGAGGAGTCAGAGATGACGCAGTACCTGATGTCGGTCTACGGGCCTGCTGAGCGCACGGAGTTCGGCAACTACCCCTCCCAGGAGGCGATGGACGAGGCGATGGCCGACACCAGCGCCTTCAACGTGCGCCTGCAGGAGGAGGGCTACTGGGTCTTCGCCAACGGCCTGGGACAGGCCACGACCGCGACCGTCGTCGACGGGCAGGGCCGTGAGCCGGTGCTCACCGACGGGCCCTACCTGGAGTCGAAGGAGCACATCGGCGGCTTCTGGATCATCGAGGCCCCCGACCTCGACGTGGCGCTGAAGCTGGCCGCCGAGGGGTCGAGGGCCTGCCGGGGCAAGGTCGAGGTGCGGGCCTTCGCGGGCGCGTGACGGGCGTCGCGGACACGATCAGCCGGGTCCACCGCGAGGAGTGGGCCCGGGTGGTCGCCGGCCTGACCCGGCGCTTCGGCGACCTGGACCTCGCGGAGGAGATGGCCGCCGAGGCGTTCGCGGTGGCCGTCGAGCGCTGGGCGACCGATGGCACACCCCCCAATCCCGGAGGCTGGATCACCACCACCGCCAACCGGCGCGCCATCGACCGGCTGCGCCGCGAGTCCCGGCGTGACGACAAGCAGAAGGAGGCGCGGATGCTCTACGACGACAGGCCGTCCGAGCCCGCCGGCGTGATCGACGACGACCGGCTCCGGCTGGTCTTCACCTGCTGCCACCCGGCGCTGGCGATGGAGGCCCGGATCGCGTTGACGCTGCGGATGGTCGGCGGGCTGACGGTGCCCGAGATCGCCCGCGCCTTCCTCGTGCCGGAGAGCACCGTCGGCCAGCGGATCACCCGCGCGAAGGGCAAGATCAGGACGGCGAACATCTCCTACCGGGTCCCGTCGTCCGAGGACCTCCCCGCCCGCGCCTCCGGCGTCCTGGCGGTCCTCTACCTCGTCTTCAACGAGGGCTACCTCACCTCGAACCCCGAGAAGGAGGCCGTCCGCAGCGACCTCACGCTCGAGGCGATCCGGTTGACCCGGCTCATCCAGGCGCTCCTGCCGTCCGATGGTGAGGTCGTCGGCCTACTGGCGCTGATGCTCCTCACCGAGGCCCGCCGGGCGGCACGGGCCTCCGCAGCGGGTGAGCTGGTCACGCTCGGTGAACAGGATCGTGGCGCCTGGGATACCGGGCTCATCGCCGAGGGGCACGCGCTCGTCCGTTCCCGTCTCGTCGCCGTCTCCGCGGGCCATGGCCGCGCCGGCCGCTACCAGATCCTGGCCGCCATCAACGCTGTTCACACCTCCGCGAGGGACGTCCGCGACACCGACTGGTCCCAGGTCGTCACCCTCTACGACCAGCTCTCCGCCATCGACCCGTCGCCCGTCGTCGCGCTCAACCGGGCCGTCGCGATCGCCGAGCTCGACGGGCCCGAGGTGGCGCTCGCGCTGGTCGCGCCGCTGGACCTCGACTCGTATCATGCCTATCACGCCACCCGCGCCGACCTGCTCAGGCGGCTCGGCCGCTCGGCGGAGGCCCACGCGGCATACACCTCGGCCATCGAGCTGGCCGGCAACACCGCCGAGGTCGCCTACCTCACCCGTCGGCGCGACCAGCTGGGCGCTCCGTGACCGAGGGGGACGACGCGTAGCGCCGGCCCACAGCGGGGTGTGGTCAGCACTCCCCGTCAGCGGCCGTGGCGCGTGGCGCGGTGCCGGGCCAGCACGTCGAGGCCGAAGTCGGCCTCGGGGTCGCGCCAGACGGAGTGCGCGTGGTTCGCGCCGCGCTGGGTGTTGTCCCACTCGATCAGCAGCCGGGGGCCCTGGAGCCGGTAGTAGTGCGGCAGCCCGGGTGCGGTGGGGCCGGCCCAGGCGAAGTGGACGTCGTCGAGCGCGGCGTCGTCGTAGTCCGCGAGGGGCGACGCGCTGTCCGGGACGCGGCCGAAGTAGGTGCCGAGGAGGACGAGCAGGAGCTCGCGCTGCGAGCGGTCGAGGTCGCGGCCGGGGAGGCCCTTGGGGACGGTGGTGTACTCGACGGTGCGGTGGTCCTCGGGGGTGTAGCCCGCCGCCTCGTCGATGGCATCGCTCATCGCCTGCAGCTTGGCCTGCTCGCTATCGTCCGCCAGCCGCGCGCCCCGGAAGATGCCGGCGAGCGGGATGACCTGGTCGCCCTCGGAGACGGTGGTGCGGTTGGCGGTGACGAAGTCGGAGGGCGCCTTGCCCAGCAGGATCGCCCGTCCGGCGAGGTCGGGGGCGAGCGAGCGGACGAGCTCGCGACCCAGGTCCTCCACCCGAGCGAGCGGGCGATTGACGGCGCCGCCGAGCAGCGGGGCTGACGCGGGGTCCGCGCCCATGAAGCACGGGGTCGTGGCCACCAGCTGGCCGTCGACCACGAGGTTGTTCAGCGAGAGGTGGTGGCCGCCGAACCGCCATCCCCAGGGGGCGTCGCCGCCCGGTTCGCCGAAGACGCGCAGGTAGAAGAGCCCGGGGTCGCGGCCGCGCTCTCGATCGAAACGGGTCACGAACCCCTCGGCGCGATCGAGCACGTTGTCCAGCCCCATCGTGGCGACGACCGTGACGTAGCCGGCCATGGACAGCCCGGTCGCCACCAGCCTCATCGCCGCACGCTGCTGCGCCGGTCGCTGCTGGTGCACCGTCAGGCCCCCGTGATCGGTGGGTGTGTAGAACCACCGCCGGCGCTCGGCGTCGAGCCGCTCGTCGTCGGCCGGCGCCGCGTCGTGGGCCACCGACCGCTGCTCCGGGGTCAGCGATCCCAGCCAGGCGCGTGCGGCCTCGGCCATCTCGAGCGCCGTCTGGTCGCGCGGGTCCATATGACTTAGCATGGCCCAGACCCCTCGACCGCGTCCACATGACGTCCACAGAAGCCCACACACGTCCAGGAGGACCCCGTGAGCACCCCCACCGACGAGAACCGCGAGCTGCTGACCGTGGTGGCCTACATGCGCGCCGCAGAGGGCAAGACCGAGGAGCTCCGGGCCGCGCTCGAGGCGCTGATCGAGCCGACCAGCCGGGAGGAGGGTTACGTCAACTACGACCTCCATCAGGGCGTCGAGGACCCCAGCTTCTTCACCTTCTACGAGAACTGGCTGTCCGGGGAGCACCTCGACGCCCACCTCGCGACGCCCCACCTGGTCGAGTTCGCGGACAGGGCAGGCGACCTCCTCGACGCGAGCGGCCTCACTGTCAACCGGGTGCGCCGCATCGCCTGAGAGTGAACGCCGAGCCGAGGTTGTCACGACAACACGACAACACGGCGACCGTCCGGTCCGTATGCCCTGTGCCCACGGGCAGGCTCCAACGACTCATGTCAGTCGCTGACATCTGTGTCACACTGCTTATGTCAGTCGCTGACATCAAGCCTCGACGAGAGTCGGGCGGTAGGGAGTTCTGCAGATGCGCATATTCGTCACTGGGGCGTCCGGGTGGATCGGCACGCCAGCCGTGGACCAGCTGTTGAGGAGTGGCCACGACGTCGTCGCCCTGGCCCGCTCCGAAGCCTCCGCGGCGGCTCTCCGGGCCGAAGGAGTGTCCGTCCGTCGGGGCGAGCTGGACGATCTCGACAGCCTTCGATCCGGCGCGGAGGACTCGGACGCCGTCGTCCACCTCGCCAACAAGCACGACTTCGCCCGGCCGGCCGTCTCCAACGCGGCCGAGCGGGCCGCCGTCGAGACGTTCGGCGAGGCACTCGCAGGATCCGACCGACCCTTCGTCCTGGCCTCGGGTGTCCTCGGGTCGTTCGGCCGGCCGTCGACCGAGCACGACCCGTCGCCCTTCCACGGACCGGATGCGCCGCGAGGAGGGGCCGAGAACCGCGCCCTCGACTTCCTCGCCCGCGGCGTCAAGGTCGTGATCGTGCGCTTCGCGCCCTCGGTCCACGGGGACGGCGACTACGGGCTTGTCCCGATGCTGGTGGAGCTCGCCCGCACGAAGGGTCTCTCCGGATACGTCGGTGACGGCTCCGGTCGTTGGCCGGCCGTGCACCGCCTCGATGCCGGCCGGGTGGTCGCCCTCGGGGTGGACGGTGCGGAGGCCGGGCAGGTGCTGCATGCGATCGCGGAGGAGGGCGTGCCCACGCGCAGCATCGCCGAGGCGATCGGTCGGGGGCTGGGCGTGCCGGTCGGGCCGATCGCCCCGGCCGACGCGATGGCGCACTTCGGCTGGCTGGGCGGGCTCTTCGGACTGGATGTCGTCTCCTCGAGCGCCCTGACGCAGAAGGCGCTGGGCTGGACGCCGAGCGGACCGACCCTTCTCGACGACCTCTCGGGTCCGGCCTACTTCCGCCTGTAGGCGTCCTGTTCCCGGGCGCCCGAGCGGATGCTGACAACGCCCGGCGCGCCTGACTCGGTGACATGTCCTGACTTTCGCGCTAGTGTCATTAATATGAAACGGCAGTACACGATGTCGGCCCGGGCCGACGCGGCCCGGCGGACGGGTGAGCGCATCCTGACCACGGCCTTCGACCGCTTCGAGGTGGCGTTGTTCGACGAGGTCACGCTCGACCAGATCGCCGCGGATGCCGGGGTCACCGTGCAGACGGTGATCCGCCGCTTCGGCTCCAAGGAAGGGATCATCCGGGCGCTCACAGATGTCATGCAGGCCCAGGTCGCCGCGCAGCGGGGTGACGCTGCCGTGGGCGACGTGGCGGCTGCGGTGACGAACCTGATCGACCACTACGAAGCCGTGGGCGACCTGATGATGCACCTGCTCCGTCAGGAGAACCGCGTGCCCGCGTTCGCCGAGGTCACGGCGGGTGGCCGGACGGTCCATGCCGACTGGTGCGCCCGCGTGTTCGCGCCCTGGCTCGACGCGCGATCGGGGGTCGCCCGTCGTCGCTTGAGCGCACAGCTCGTCGCGATCTGCGACCTCTACACCTGGCACCTGCTGCGTCGTCAGCAGGGCCTGACCCGGCGCCAGACCACGCTGGCCGTGCAGGGGCTCCTGGAAGGAACGCTCTCATGAAGGTCTTCGTCTACACCGCACCCTCGCGTGGCCACCTGTTCCCCACCGTCCCGGTGCTGCTCGAGCTGCGGAGACGCGGACACGAGGTGGTCATCCGCACGATCGCCACCGAGGTGGACGCGCTGCGTGCACTGGGCTTCACGGCCGACCCCGTGGACCCGGCCATCGCCGCCGTCGAGCTGGCGGACTTCAAGGGGCACAACCCCCTGGCGTCCCTCAAGGCCGGCGTCGCCAACTTCATCGCCCGCGGTGCGCTCCAGCTGCCCGAGGTCCAGCGCGCCATCGCTGAGGAGGCGCCCGACCTGCTCCTCGTCGACGTGCTCTGCTGGGGCGCGGCGGCCGTCGCGGAGGCATCCGGCCTCCCCTGGGCGTCGATCCAGCACTCGCCCACCCCGCTGCCCGCGCCCGAGGTTCCCCCGTTCGGGCCCGGTCTGAGGCCGATGGGTGGTCTACTCGGCCGGCTACGCAACCGGTGCCTGACGCCGCTGACCCTCGGGACGTTGGAGCGGGTCGCCCTGCCCGGCGCGAACAGGCTCCGGGTCAGGGCCGGGGCGACGCCCCTGCGGGACGCCGTGGACATGTACACCCGACCTCCGCTGACGATCTACCTGACGTCCCGGGCGCTCGAGTACCCGCGCAGCACGTGGCCGGAGTCGTTCCTCTTCACCGGCCCGCTGACCTGGGAACCGGCGGCGCCGGCACCGGCCTGGCTCGACGAGCTGACCCGGCCCGTCGCGCTGGTCACCACCTCGTCCGAGTTCCAGGACGACGGGGTGCTGGTCCGTAGCGCTCTCGCCGGGCTGGCCGGGGAGGACCTCGACGTGGTCGCCACGATGCCCGCCGGCCTCGAGGAGTGCGACGTGCCGGGCAACGCCCACCTCGCCGAGTTCGTGCCGCACTCGCTGCTGCTGCCGAGAGCGGTCGTCGCGGTCACCCACGGAGGCTTCGGCGCCACCCAGAAGGCTCTCGCCGTGGGGGTCCCGGTCGTCGTCGTGCCGTTCGGCCGGGACCAGTCGGAGGTGGCCCGCCGCGCGGAGGCCAGCGGCGCCGGCGTGATGCTCTCCCCCAAGCGGCTCACGCCGGACCGGCTGCGTGCGGCCGTCCGGCAGGCGATCACCCTGAAGCCGGTCGCCTCGGTGCTGGCCGACCGGATGGCGCGCGAAGGCGGCGCGCCGCTCGCCGCCGACCGGCTGGAAGCGCTTTGCGCTCAATCGGCCGCGGCCCGATGACTCCAACCCCGCTCTCGGCGCTCGAAGGCGAAGGTGGACCAGAGTTGCTGACGACCCACGCCGTCGTCGAGTTCCTTACCGGCGCCGTCGAGAATCCCCACCGAGCAGGCACACCGTTGCGCGGCGACCTCGCCGGTATCTTCGCCGCCCGCCGAGGCACCTATCGATTGCTCTATCGGATCAACGACGTCGAGCGGGAGGTCGTGGTCCTCCGCATCGAGCACAGGCGCGACGCCTATCGCCCAGAATAGGTGCAGCTGCCGCGAAGAGGGAGGGTTACTCGCGGGGGAAGGAGACGGCCGCACTCGCGGCGAAGTGACGCACAAGTTGGCGGCCCGGGTTCGGTGGACCTTGTCCGTGGGGTCGTGGCTCCCAGGCGCACACTCAGCCAGACTGCCCCGGCCGCAACCCCACCACGCCAGAGAGTCCCGCGCCGACGCCGCAACCTCGACACGAACGACGAGCAGGCAGAGGGCTCGCCGCATTCGCGGCGCAGTGACGATGGTCCACTCTTGGCGAGAAGGGGGTCTGTATCGGTCCCTCGGCCACTCGAGGGCTCCCACCTGCAGAACGTCACGCCAGGGTTCAACGTCCCTTTCCACGTCCCTTTGGTAGCATCTCGGTCATACCGCCGGTAGTATCACGTCATGAAGTTGAGCATCAGTCTCCCGGACGAGGACGTGGCCACCCTCGACCGCTACGCCGCGGCGGTCGGCGTCACGTCACGATCCGCGGCCATTCAGCGCGCGATCCGGCAGCTGAGCGACCCTGACCTGGACGAGGCCTACGCGGCCGCGTGGCAGGAGTGGGAGACCACGGGCGAGGCCGCGGCCTGGGAGGAGACCACGTCAGACGGTCTCGCCGATGCTGCGAGGTGAGATCCGCCTGGTCAACCTCGACCCAGCCGTGGGTGCGGAGGCGAACAAGCGACGGCCTGCCGTGGTCGTCAGCAACGACCGGGCCAACACAACAGCCGCCAGGCTGGGGCGGGGAGTGGTGACGGTCGTGCCCGTCACCAGCAATGTGACAGTGGTCTACCCGTTCCAGGTGGCCCTGGCGTCGGGAGAGTCTGGTTTGAGGGTGGACTCCAAGGCGCAGGCGGAACAGGTCCGGGCGGTGTCCGTCGAGCGGGTGGGGCCAGTGCTTGGGCGTGTGCCAGCCACCCTGATGGTGGCGTTGGATGACGCCCTGCGCCTGCACCTTCACCTGTGACCACGCGCTCACCGCATCACCTGACACATCGCCGCAGGCGGTGCACTCCGCCGCGAAGTGGCCGTCGCGCGGTCTCCAGCAGACGGGCCATCCTGTCGAATCCGACCGCAGCTCCTGGTAGGCCGCCCGTCCCCGGCAAGAGCCTCGGCACCCCGGACGGGGCGCTCGCGCCCGCGACGCCTGTGCTCGTCGAGGTCGTACCCTGCCTCGGCCTCGTCCACCCACTCCCGGATCTGCTCCTCGCTCACTACCCTCATATTGCCCAACGGAACTCGGGGTTCATCCTCTACGGCTGAGTGTGGGTCGACAGGGGTGACCCACTCCGGGCGAAGTGCCGCACTTGCTCAAGAACAGAGTCGGCCACGTCGTGGGCGTGTGGCAGGCGGGTGTCGTGCTGCGACGGCTGGCAAGGAGCTCAGCCGAAGAGCCCGCGCCCCATGAGCGCTCCGGTGAGCGACTCCTGGAGCCAGGTCAGGAAGTCGTAGAACGACACGGCATACACGACCGGGTCGTCCGGGCCGAGGCCGGCGAGCCGCTCCTGGAGCTCCGTGGCGTCGTCGTCGGTGCGCAGGCCGAGGCGCTCGCCGAGGAGCAGCCGCGTGTCGGTGAGGGCGACGACCATCGCCTGCGCCTGGGGCTTGCTCAGGTCGAGCCGGTCGCCGGAGGCCGCGCGCAGGGCGCCGATCGCGGTCGCGAGGTTGATCGCCTTCCGGTCGCGCAGGTCGTGCTCGGTCAGCCGGCGGAACTCCGCAGCGATCTGGTCGTCGCCGCGGTGCGCCGTCGGCAGCAGCCGGTCGAGGGCGGGGTCACGGTCTTCGGGCCCGTCCGGCGTCTCCGACTCCTGGTCCGCCGCCGCGAGCGACACCCCGAGCCCGGCGACGAGGTCCTCGAAGACGTCGCCCGTCGACTCCCGCTCCGGCGGCGCGAGCAGGTCCCGGGTCTGCTCCATCAGGCCCGCGACGATGCCGCGCTCGTTGCCGTCCATCCGCGCGACGTAGTGGTCGCCCTTGCGCTTGAAGCCCTTGGCCACCCCTACTCGTCCTTCTCGAACGTCGCCCACAACCCGTAGCCCTGCAGGGCCTCGGCGTCGCGCTCCATCGCCTCGCGCGACCCGTTCGACACGACCGCCTTGCCCTTGACGTGCACGTCCATCATCAGCTTCTCCGACTTCTGCCGCGGGTAGCCGAAGTAGGACTCGAAGACGTAGGTGACGTAGGACATCAGGTTGACCGGGTCGTTCCACACCAGCGTGATCCAGGGGGTGTCGGGCTGCACCTGGTCGAGGGTCTCCTCGCGGGTGCTGGTCTCCTTCACGGGCGCGATCGACACGCGGTCCACAATAGGGTGTCGCTCGTGAGCCCGAGCACGCGAAGCAGCACCAGCGCGAGCAGCACGGCGCTGCTCACCGACCACTACGAGCTGACCATGCTCCAGGCCGCCCTGCGCAGCGGTGCGGCACATCGACGCTGCGTCTTCGAGGCCTTCGCCCGACGGCTGCCCGACGGTCGGCGGTACGGCGTCGTCGCGGGGACCGGCCGCGTCCTCGAGGCCCTCGCGCAGTTCCGCTTCGGCGAGGCCGAGGTCGAGGCCCTGCGTCGCACGCAGGTCGTCGACGAGGCCACCTGCGACTGGCTGGCGGCATACCGCTTCTCCGGCGACATCAGCGGGTATGCCGAGGGGGAGTGCTACTTCCCCGGCTCACCGGTGCTCGTGGTCGAGTCCACCTTTGCCGAAGGCGTGCTGCTCGAGACCCTCGTCCTCTCGATCCTCAACCACGACAGTGCGATCGCGTCGGCTGCGTCCCGGATGACCGCCGCCGCCGGCGACCGTCCCTGCATCGAGATGGGCTCCCGCCGCACCCACGAGGAGGCCGCGGTCGCGGCGGCCCGCGCGGCATACATCGCGGGGTTCTCGGCGACCAGCAACCTCGAGGCGGGCCGGCGGTACGGGGTGCCGACAGCCGGTACCGCTGCCCACGCCTTCACCCTCGTGCACGACACCGAGCGGGAGGCGTTCGAGGCGCAGGTCGACTCGCTCGGGGCGGGCACGACGCTGCTCGTCGACACCTACGACGTGCCGACCGGGGTCCGGACCGCGGTCGAGGTCGCGGGCAGCGGGCTGGGCGCGGTGCGCCTCGACTCCGGCGACCTGCTGGGCCAGGCGCGCGAGGTCCGCGTCCAGCTCGACGCGCTGGGGGCGAGCAGCACCCGGATCATCGTCACCTCGGACCTCGACGAGTACGCCATCGCCGCCCTTGCGGCCGCCCCCGTCGACGGCTACGGGGTGGGCACCCAGCTCGTCACCGGGTCCGGGGCGCCGACGGCAAGCATGGTCTACAAGCTCGTCGCCCGCACGGACGACGAGGGCGTGCTCCAGCCGGTCGAGAAGAAGAGCAAGGACAAGGTCTCGGTGGGCGGCCGCAAGTGGGCGATGCGCCGCCGCAACGCCGCCGGTGTCGCCATGGCCGAGGTCATCGGCATCGGCGAGTGGCCGACCGACGACGGCGACGACCGACCGCTGATGGTCGACCTCGTGCGCGCCGGGGTCGTCGTCGGCGGCGACCGCTATGGCCTGCGCGAGGCGCGGGCGCGGCATACGGCCTCGCGCTCGGAGCTTCCCCGCACCGCACGGCAGCTGCAGCGCGGCGAGGTCGCGATCCCCACGCTCTTCACCCACGAGGGCTGAGCCGAGAGATTTCGCGAAAGCTGGGCACGAGCTGTCGATCCGGGCGGATGCTGTTCGTCGTCGTGAGTGTCAGAGCCCACCAACCCAAGGAGACCTCCCATGGCTCAGTACCTGGTCCTCATCTACGAGAACGAAAACGACTACGCGAACGCCGACCCGAAGGTCTACGGCGAGGTGATGAAGGCGCACGACAGGTTCTCCGAGCAGTGGGGGGACGCGATCGTGGGCGGGAACGCTCTCAAGGGCAGCGACACGGCCACGACCGTCCGCGGCGACGTCGTCACCGACGGCGTGTTCGTCGAGAGCAAGGAGGTCCTCGGGGGCTACTACCTCATCGAGGCCGCCGACCTCGACCGGGCCCTGGAGATCGGGAAGTCCTGTCCGGCCCGCTTCGGCGGGGTCGAGGTCCGACCGGTCATGACCTACTGACCGCAAGGCGGACGACAGCCAGGCCGGTGAGCGCTCCGCGATGACGTCGCTCGAGGAGGTCCGGCAGGCGCTGGACGACGCGCACCGCCGCGAGTGGGCCATCGTGCTCTCCGCGACGGTGCGGGTCGCCGGCGACCTCGACCTCGGGGAGGAGTGTGCCCAGGACGCCTACGTCCGTGCGCTCGAGGTCTGGACGCGCGACGGCATCCCCCGCAACCCCGCCGCCTGGCTGACCACGACCGCCCGCCACCTCGCCCTCGATCGCCATCGACGGGCGTCCGTGCTGCGCGCCAAGGTCCCCCTGCTCGTCGAGTCCGCCCGCTCGTCACCCCCGGCCGACGAGGTGCTCATGGCCACCGAGGACATCCCCGACGACCGGCTGCGGCTGGTCTTCACGTGCTGCCACCCGGCGCTCGCGCGCGAGGCCCAGGTCGCCCTCACCCTGCGACTCGTCTGCGGGTTGACGACGGCCGAGATCGCCCACGCCTTCCTGGTCAGCGAGGCGACGATGGCGGCCCGGGTCACGCGCGCCAAGAAGAAGATCACCGCGGCGCGGATCCCCTATCGCGAGCCTGCCGGCCACGAGCTCGCCGAACGGCTCGACGCCGTCCTCACCGTGCTCCACCTCGTGCTCACCACCGGTCACACGGCGCCGACCGGCGCATCATTGAGCCGCGGCGACCTGGTGGACCGGGCCCTCGACCTCACGCGGACGCTCCTCGAGCTGATGCCCGACGAGGGCGAGCTGCGGGCCCTGCTCGCGATCGGGGTCTTCGCGGAGGCCCGGGCCGCGACGCGCGTCGCGGCGGACGGTTCCTTCGTCCCGCTCGAGGACCAGGACCGGCGCGAGTGGGACCGTGGGCTGATCGACGAGGGCGACCGGCTCGTCCGGGCGGCGTTGCGGGGCGGGCGTCCCGGACGCTTCGCGCTGCAGGCCGCCATCGCGTCCCTGCACACCGGCGCCCCGACCTTCGCCGCCATCGACTGGGGGGAGGTGGTCGGGCTCTACGACCTGCTCGGCCGCGCGTGGCCGACCCCGGTGGTCGCGCTCAACCGGGCCATCGCGGTCGGGTTCCGCGACGGGTTCGAGGTGGGCCTCCGCGAGCTCGACCGTCTCGACTCCGAGGCACCTGCGCTGGTGAGGTACCACTACCTCCCGGCCGCGCGGGCCGACCTCCTGCGACGGCTCGGGCGGGCGGACGAGGCGGCCGCGGCGTACCGCACGGCTTGGGGTCTCGTCGACAACGAGACCGAGCGCGCGTTCCTGCGCGGCCGGCTCGACGAGGTGAGCCCCTCCTGCCCCGGCTCCGGTCCTGCACGGGGCTAGGTGGGGGGGCTGCAGCTGCCGCCGCCGCGCCCGCCGGCCAGCCGTGGCCGTGGCTAGCCTGAGGTCATGACCGCTGAGACCCGCCGGGCGCTCGTCCTCGTCGACCTCCAGAACGACTTCTGCGAAGGCGGCTCGCTCGCCGTCGCCGGCGGCGCCGGCGTGGCCGCGCGGATCAGTGACCACGTGGCCGCGCACGCGGGCGACTACGCGGCCGTCGTGGCCACGGCCGACTGGCACCACGACCCAGGGAAGCACTTCTCGGAGCGGCCCGACTTCGTCGACTCCTGGCCGGTGCACTGCCGGATCGGCACGACGGGCGCCGACTTCCACCCGGCGGCTGCGGGCGCGATCGCCGCCGCCGAGGCGGTCTTCCGCAAGGGTCGGGAGGCCGCGGCATACAGCGGCTTCGAGGGGTATGCCGCGAAGTCGGGCCAGCAGGTCGGTCTCGCAGCGTGGTTGCGCGAGAGGGGAATCGACGCCGTGGACGTCGTCGGTATCGCCACGGACCACTGCGTGCGCGCGACGGCGATCGACGCGGCGGCCGAGGGCCTCGCCACCCGGGTGCTGCTCGACCTCACCGCCGGGGTCGGTCGCGACACCACCGACCGGGCGCTGACCCAGCTCGCGGAGGCCGGCGTCGAGCTCGACGGCACTCCGGTCGTCCGATCGTGAGAGGTGACCGATCAGGAGCGAGGAGAAGGTCCCCTCCACGTGTTGGAGGGGTGGTGGCCGGTCAGGGGGTGATGGTGATCGGGACGCCACCGGAGACGAGCCTCCAGCTCGTTGCGGAGAACGTGCTCGGGTCGACCGTGCCGTGGCGCGTGACCCACTCGATGATCAGCTGGCGGATCTCCACCTGCGCGTCGTAGACGACCGGGGCGGTGGTCACACCGGGGAAGCCGCCGCCACCGCTCTGGCGGTAGCTGTTGACGGCGATCGTGAACCGGTCATCCGCCGCAACCGGCGACCCGGCATACGCGAGGTCGGTGATCCGTGAGCCGACCGGCTCGGCGATATCGATGTCGTAGGTGAGCGGTGCATCGAGGCCGCTCAGGACGTCGTCGTTGTAGTCCGGCGTGCCGTTCGGCGCGGTCGGGGTCACGGCGTTGGTGAGATCGGGCGGCGCGAACGGGCCGGTGCCGCTGACCTGCCGGAAGTAGGCGGCCGAGAACTCGAGGTAGGCCAGGACCTGCGCCCCGGTGAACGTGATCCCGACCAGGGTGTTGTCGTAGAGGTAGAGGCCGGCGACGTCGCGGACCGTGACGTCGCCCCGGGGGATCGCCGCGGCCCTGTTGAAGGGCGCCACGATCGACAGGACGGGGGTATCGGCCTCGGGCGACCCGGCGAGGGCCGCCTTGACCGCGCGGGCCTGGACGTGGCCGATGAAGCCCATCGCCGCCGTGTCCTCGTAGCGCGAGGTCGCCGCCGACATCGCCTGGCTCGAGGAGCCGACCACGCCGTTGACGTAGGCGAGCACCTTCTGGTGCGCCGGGCGGATGAGCGCGGCCACCTCGACGTCCTCGGGCGCGGTGTTGGAGTTGAGGGTGGTGGCCTGGGAGGAGGTGACCTGCCAGCGTCCGTCGTCCTTCTCGAGGTCGAGGTCCATGACGCTGACCCGCGTCCCTCGGCAGGCAGGCTCACTGAGCAGGACCGTCTTCTTCGTGATCCTGTTGACCACTCGGCGCTGCGGGATCTCGACGTGGGCATGGCCGACGAGGATCGCGTCGATATCCGGAACCTCCTGCGCGAGCAGGCTGCTCGCGTTCTCGGGTGAGGGCAGCGCGGTGCCGTAGGAGGACGAGGTGTCGGCGCCCGAGTGGCACGAGACGATGACGACGTCGGCCCCGGCCTCCCTGAGGCGCGGCACGAACACCGTGGCCTGCTCGACGATCCCGGGAAATCTCACTGTCCCCTCGACGTGGGCCCTGTCCCAGATCGCGACACCCGGCGTCACCAGTCCGAGGATCCCGACCCTGACCGGCGAGCAACCGGGGACCTGAACGGTCTTGATCACCCACGGCGGGAAGATCGGCGTGCCGGTCTCCCAGTCGACGGCGTTGGCAGCCAGCAGCGGGTGCTCGCACTGCTGCTCGAAGGTGCGCAGCAGGTCGAGCCCGTAGTCGAACTCGTGGTTGCCGAGCGCCGCGGCGTCGTAGCCGATCGCGTTCATCGCGGTCGCCATGGGATGCACGACCGCGCCGCCGATCGGCTCGACCCGGGCGTAGTAGTAGGCCAGCGGCGTGCCCTGGATGGTGTCGCCGGCATCGATGGTGAGGCAGTGGTCGGCGCCCCGCTCGGCTCGGATCGCCTTGATGAGGGTCGCCACCTTGGCCACCCCGATGTCGTTGTGGACGGCGTCGTCGTACTCCACGCCCCGGTAGTAGTCCCAGTTGAAGACGTTTCCGTGGAGGTCCGTCGTGCCCAGCACCGTCAGTCGGAACCGCTCGCCGCCTCCGACGGTCGCCACCGTGAGCCGCCGGCTGACTAGGACGTGGCGGACGGGTCGGACGTCCCCCGCGACCCCCGCGACCCCCGCGACCACGACAGCGCGTAGGTCCCGTCGTCGACGGCCCGGCCGGCCTCGCCGAGGTCGAGCGGGCGGAAGGTGTCGACCATGACCGCGAGCTCGTCGAAGTGGTCGATCCCGATCGAGCCCTCGGTCGCGCCGGGCTGGGGGCCGTGGGGGTGTCCGCCGGGGTGCACCGAGATCGAGCCCTTGCCGATGCCCGAGCCCTTGCGCGCCTCGTAGTCGCCGTCGACGTAGAACATGATCTCGTCGCTGTCGACGTTGGAGTGGTAGTAGGGCACCGGGATCGCGAGCGGGTGGTAGTCGACCTTGCGGGGGACGAAGTTGCAGATGACGAAGCTGCCGCCCTCGAAGACCTGGTGGACCGGCGGCGGCTGGTGCACCCGGCCGGTGATCGGCTCGAAGTCGCGGACGTTGAAGACGTAGGGATAGAGGCAGCCGTCCCAGCCGACGACGTCGAGCGGGTGGAACGGCAGCGTGTGCACCGTCCCCACGACTCCCGACGGCCCGGTGCCCCGGTGCTTGATGAAGACCTCGGTCTCCTCCCCTGCCGACGCGCCGACGTCCTCCGCGAGCAGCGGGCCCGCGGGCAGCCTGAGGTCACGCTCGCAGTAGGGCGCGTGCTCGAGCAGCTGGCCGTAGGTGCTGAGATACCGCTTCGGCGGGGCGATGTGGCTGTTGGCCTCGATGCAGTAGGTGCGGAGAGGGTCCTTCGGCGACCGCTTCGGGAGCCACCGGTGGGTCGTCGCCCGGGGGATGACGACGTAGTCGCCCGCGGCCACGTCGAAGGCCCCGAACACCGTCTCGACCCGGGCGCGGCCGCGCTCGACGTAGACGCACTCGTCACCGATCCCGTTGCGGTACCACGGGCTCGGGCGTGCCGACACGGCATACGAGATGCGCACGTCGCCGTTGCCGAGCACCAGCCGGCGGCCGGTGACGACGTCGGTCCGGCGGACGGCGGCTGCGTCGAAGAGGTCGTGCAGGCGCAGGTGCCGCGGTTGGAGAGGGTGGTTCGGCGTCGTGGCCAGGTCGGGCAGCGACCACTCGCGGACCGCGGACAGCGTCGAGGGGATGCTGCGGTGGTAAAGCAGCGACGAGTCGGACGAGAAGCCCTCCTCGCCCATCAGCTCCTCGTAGTAGAGCTCGCCCTGCTGGCCACGACCGGCCGGGCGTCGGTGCTGCGTATGCCGTTTCGGTGGCACCGAGCCCACTCGCTGGTAGTGCGCCATGGGTCTGAGCTCCTTTGTCCCGACGGTGTGGCCGACTGTGCAGTACCGTGACGCGCTGTGCAGTACCGTGACGCGCGTGCCAGACACGACGTGGCTCGACGTCCCCGATGACCATCCCTTCGGCCTTCACACCCTCCCATACGGCATCGTCTCGACGACCGCGAACCCCGAGCGCCGGGTGGGTGTGCGGATCGGGGACCTCGTCCTCGACGCTGGTGCTGCGGCCGAGCAGGCGGGGATGGAATCCGGTGCCTGCTGGCTCACGCCGAGCCTCAACGCCTTCCTCGCCCTGGGGCCGCACGCGTGGGCGAGTGGCCGCGACTGGCTCGTCCTGGTGCTCACCGACCCGTCCTATCGCGACGCCATCGCGCCACACCTCATCCCGCTCGCCGACACCGTGCTCCACCTGCCGATCGAGGTCGCCGACTACGTCGACTTCTATGCCTCCGAGCACCATGCGCGCAACGTCGGCCGGATCTTCCGCCCCGACTCGCCTGGTCTGCCGCCGAGCTGGATGCACCTGCCGATCGGTTACCACGGCCGCGCCGGAACCGTCGTCGTCAGCGGCACGGACGTCGTGCGCCCGCACGGTCAGCGCAGGGGATCCGTGGGTGCGCCACCGGAATTCGGCCCCAGCACCCGCCTCGACATCGAGGCCGAGCTGGGCTTCGTCGTCGGCGGGGCGACGACCCGGGGCACCCGGGTGGACCTCGACGCGGCACCCGACCACCTGTTCGGCGTGGTGCTGCTGAACGACTGGAGCGCCCGTGACATCCAGGCCTTCGAGTCCGTGCCGCTGGGGCCGTTCCTCGGCAAGTCCTTCGCCACGAGCATCTCCGCCTGGGTCACCCCGATGGCGGCCTTCGAGGGCGCCAGGGTGAGCGTGCCCGGCCAGGCGGACCCCCTCCCGCTGCCCTACCTGCGGGGCGAGCAGGTGGCGCGGGGCCTCGACCTCCACCTCGAGGTGCGGGTCAACGAGACCGTCGTGTCGACTCCGCACGCCCGGGAGCTCCATTGGTCGCCCGAGCAGATGCTGGCCCATCTCACGGTGAACGGCGCGAGCCTGCGTGACGGCGACCTCCTCGGCTCCGGGACGATAAGCGGACCGGAAAAGGGCTCTCGCGGCTCGCTGCTCGAGCTGAGCTGGGGCGGGACGGAGCCGATCACCCTGGACGACGGGACGACGCGCGACTTCCTCGAGGACGGTGACGTCGTGACCATGACCGCCTGGGCTCCGGGGCCGGACGCCAGCCGCATCGGGGTGGCAGAGGTCGTCGGGCGCGTGGTCCCGGCCGTCTGACCGCCACTCGAGTCCGCACCGCAGCCGGACCAAACCCGCGTCAGCGACCCCCAGGGTCTTTCAGGACGACGTTGGTCCCGGCAAGCTTGTCGTGCAGCGCCTGCCGGTTCTCGTCCCACAGCGGCCAGAGGAGGTCGAGCAGCGAGACGACGCCGGTGACGTAGCTGAGGACCGGCACGCTGGCCAGGACGGGGATGATGAGGCGCTTGAGGACCACGGAGACAGAGGGGTGACCCGGCCGGTCCCGAAGGCGGACCCGGATCCCGAGTGCCATCTTGCCGGGGGTCGCGCCCTTCCGAGTCAGGAACAGGACCTGGTAGAAGACCACGACCACGATGCTGACCAGGGTGTAGGGCCAGAGGTAACTGATGACCGCGCCGGTGACGCTTGCCGTGCCGGGCACGATGACCGGACCCCCGTTCGCCGACGACTGCATGATGCTGTCGATGTAGGTGGAGTACCACCGGAGGAACTGGATGAGCCAGTACGACCCGAGGATCGCCGACATGACCCCCGTGATCACCGCATCGAGCAGGTAGGCACCGAGGCGCTGTCCCCAGCTCGCGAGCGGGACGCCGTCGGGAGTCGTCTTGACCCCGGCTCCGAGGTAGCCCTGGTAGGGCGGCTGCTGCCCGTACGGAGGCTGCTGCCCGTAGGCCGGTGGCTGCCCGTAGGCCGGTGGCTGCCCCTGGGCCGGCGGCTTGGTGAGGGACGGCGGCTGCTGCTGACCGGTCTGGGGAGCCGTGACGACAGGACCCGTGGCCCCCCTCGGCACCTGCTGGGCGTGCCCGATGGTCGACTGGGCCGCCGTGGGCGACGTCTTCGGCGCCCGGTTCTCGGTCCAGATGACCCCGTCGAAATATCGCAGGTGCGTGGGGTCGTGGGGGTCGTCGTACCACCCGGGGCGCTGGCTCATGCCTCGAGCATAAGTGGCCGCCCCCGAAGGACCCGCCGTTGCGACCCGATGCCCCCGCCCATGGACGACCGGGCCCCGGAGTGCCGAACGGACCAACCGGTCGTATCGTGCTGCGGATGAGCGAAAAACCGCCCCGTACCGGTGCCCTGCGCATCAAGCCCGTCGAGGACATCCTCGCCCAGCAGGCCGACGACGCGGACTTCGCGCAGGAGCACGGCACGCTCCGCAAGAACCTCGGCGCCAAGGACCTCATGGGGTTCGGCGTCGGCATCGTCATCGGCACCGGCATCTTCACGCTGACGGGCATCGAGGCCAAGAACCACGCCGGGCCCGGCATCGTGCTCTCCTTCGTCGTCGCCGGGGTGGTGAGCCTGCTCGCGGCCCTCTGCTACGCCGAGATGGCGTCCACCGTCCCCACGGCCGGCAGCGCCTACACCTACGCCTACGCGACGATCGGCGAGGTCTTCGCGTGGATCATCGGGTGGGACCTCATCCTCGAGTTCGCCCTGGGAGCAGCGGTGGTCGCTCGCGGGTGGTCCGGATACCTCGCCAACCTCTTCGACCTCCCACCGGCGTTGTTCACCGAGAAGGCCCCGGTCAACATCGGCGCGATCCTGATCACGGTGGTCCTCGGCACCGTCGCCCTCGTGGGGGTCAAGGAGTCGGCACGGGTCACCAACGTGCTCGTCGTCATCAAGGTCGTCGTCTGCATCTTCGTCATCGTCCTCGGCGCCTTCTTCGTCAGGGGCGCCAACCTCACCCCCTTCATCCCGGCGTCGCGGCCCGTGGAGGGGGGCACCAGCGGACTCACGCAACCGCTGAGCCAGGCGCTCTTCGGCATCCAGCCGACCGCGTTCGGGTTTGCCGGCGTCCTCACCGCGGCGGCGGTGGTCTTCTTCGCCTACACCGGCTTCGAGGCGGTGGCCAACATGGGCGAGGAGACCCGCAACCCCAAGAAGGACCTGCCGATCGGCCTCCTCGGCACCCTGGCCCTCTGCACGGTGCTCTACGTCGGGGTCAGCTTCGTCGTGACGGGGATGCAGAGGTACAGCCAGATCAACGAGAGCTCGCCGATCGCCAGCGCCTTCGACAGCGTCGGTATGGGGTGGGCGAGCGCCCTCATCTCGATCGCGGCGGTCTGCGGCCTGACCTCGGTCATCCTCGTGGACATCATCGCGATGGGCCGGATCGGTTTCGCGATGGGCCGTGACCACCTCCTGCCGCCCAGCGTGGCGGCGATCCACCCGAAGTGGGGCACGCCCTGGAAGATCACCCTCGGCACCATCGTCCTCGTGGCGATCCTCGGGGGCCTGGTCCCCCTGAAGACCCTCGCCGACATGGTGAGCATCGGCACGCTCTTCGCCTTCGTCGTGGTCTCCCTCGCCGTGCCGATCATGCGTCGCACCCGGCCAGAGATGGAGCGACCGTTCACGGTCCCCTTCTCACCGGTGGTCCCGGTCCTGTCGGCGCTCGCCTGCGTCTACCTCATGACCAACCTCAGCCTGGAGACCTGGCTGCGCTTCGTCGTCTGGATGGCGATCGGTTTCGTCATCTACTTCGGCTACGGAAAGCGGAACGCCCGGCTCGGGCAGAAGAAGGGCGCGAGCACCCGCTGAGATCAGCGACGCTGGCCGTATGCCGGTCGGTCCCCGCGAGGGGGACGGGCCGGCATACGGACGTCAGAGGTTGCCGCGACGGTCCTGCTCACGTTCGATCGCCTCGAAGAGGGCCTTGAAGTTGCCCTTGCCGAACCCCAGCGAGCCGTGCCGCTCGATGAGCTCGAAGAACACCGTCGGCCGGTCGCCGAGCGGCTTCGTGAAGATCTGGAGGAGGTAGCCGTCCTCGTCGCGGTCGACGAGGATGCCGCGGCTCCGCAGCTGCTCGATCGGCACCCTGACCTCACCGATCCGACGGCGCAGCTCGGCGTCCTCGTAGTAGGAGTCCGGGGTGTCGAGGAACTCGACCCCGTTGTCCCGCAACGCATCCACAGAGCCGAGGATGTCGTTCGTCGCCATCGCGAGGTGCTGCGCGCCGGGGCCGCGGTAGAACTCGAGGTATTCGTCGATCTGGCTCTTCCGCTTCGCGATCGCCGGCTCGTTGAGCGGGAACTTCACCCGGTGGTTGCCGTTCGCGACGACCTTGGACATCAGCGCCGAGTAGTCGGTCGCGATGTCGTCGCCGATGAACTCGGCCATGTTCACGAAGCCCATGACCGTGTTGTAAAAGCCCACCCAGTCGTCCATCCGGCCGAGCTCGACATTGCCGACGATGTGGTCGAGGGCCTGGAACAGCCGCTTCGGCTGCCCCGCGCGCCGCACGATCTGGCTGGTCCGGGCGACATAGCCCGGGAGGTAAGGACCGGCGTACGCCGCGGTGGCGCCCGGGCCGCCCGTGACGCGCTGGACGAGCGTGTGCCGGGTCTCACCGTAGGTCGCGATGGCGGCGATGCGCACGGTGCCGTCCGCGTCCGTCAGGTCCTCCGGCTCCCGCAGCACGGTCGCGCCGGCGCGCCTGGCCTGCGCGATGCAGCGGTCGACGTCGGGCACCTCCAGGGCGATGTCGACCACCCCGTCACCGTGCCGGGCGTGGTGGGCGACGAGGGGGCTCTCGGGGTCGACCGCGCCGTTGACGACGAACCGGATGGACCCGGATACCAAGACGTAGGAGTGGTGGTCGCGGT
Source organism: Lapillicoccus sp. (assembly GCF_025353065.1). Classification (GTDB taxonomy): domain Bacteria; phylum Actinomycetota; class Actinomycetes; order Actinomycetales; family Dermatophilaceae; genus Lapillicoccus. The sequence continues at coordinate 6,280 of NZ_JANXRJ010000259.1, read as the reverse complement.
TGCCGGTCTCCGGCCCGCTGTAGGCCACGAGCTCCATGCCCCAGGCCGACTGGTAGTAGTGCGCGGTCTGGGTGGCATTGCCGACGACGAAGACGATGGCGTCCCAGCCGGTGACGGGGAAGACGTCGCGCGCCTCGTCGTAGTCGACGAGCCCGACGAGCTGCTTGAGCTGGTCGACGTCCAGCTGCGCCTGGCGCTCCTGGTCGGTCAGCAGGGTCGCGGCGGCGCGGGTAGTGGTCGGCATCGTGTCGGTCATCTGCTGAGGGTGGCCCAGGTGTTGCGGCTGGTCAACCGGCCCGCGGATGTCTGGTCAGAGTGCACACACTGTTGCCCTGAACCCCCTCCGTGTCGGACACTGTGTCCATGTCGTCATCGGAGAGGGCCATCGACGCCCTCGACGTGCGCATCCTCCAGCTGTTCACCGAGGCGCCCGACGTCGGCGTGCTCGGGGCGTCCCGGCGGCTCGGCGTCGCCCGCGGCACCGTCCAGGCCCGGCTCGAGCGGCTCATCACCCGGGGGGTCATCAGCTCCTTCGCGCCGCGCATCGACCCTGCGGCGCTGGGCTATCCCGTGACCGCCTTCTGCACCCTCGAGATCCGCCAGGGTCGGGGGCACGCCCCCGTCGTCGAGCACCTGTCGGCGATCCCGGAGGTGCTCGAGGCCCACACCATCACCGGCACGGGTGACCTGCTCGTCCGGGTGGTGGCACGCGACAACCCCGACCTGCAGCGCGTCATCGACCTCGTCGTCGACGACACGCACGTGATCAGGGCAGCGACCGCGATCTCCCTCGCCACCCGGATCGAGCTCCGATCGCTCCCCCTCGTCCTCGCTGCGGACCGGACCTCCTGACACCACCCACCCCCGGACCGGTCTCACCGCCGGTGGTCGCATCCCGGCGCCGCGAGGCACGAACGTTTGTCGGGTCACCCCGACAAAGGGGCGCTTCGCGTGAGAACCGTTCCCCCGCGGACCGTCCCTTTATCGGGTCCCCCGATAAAGGGACAGGGGTCAGCGCCGACCGACGAGCCAGAGCCGGATCTTCTCGATCCGGGCAGCGACCTGCTCGGTGTTCGCGGCCTCGAGCGTCGGTCCGCCGCAGGTCTTGCGCAGGTCGCTGTGCACCATGGCGTGGGGCGCCGACTTCTTGCGCGCGTATGCCGCGACGAGCGCGTTGAGCTCCTTGCGCTGCGCCGCGAGCGCCCGATGGGCGGCCACCGGCGCGGCCGCGGCCGGGTTGCGCGACGACTGCTTCGACTGGTGCGCCCGCAGCAGCGTGGTCACCTGGTCGGGTTCGAGCAGCCCCGGCAGGCCGAGGTAGTCCTGCTCCTCGTCCGAGCCGATGCTCGCGTGCAGGCCGAACTGCTGGGAGTCGAAGAGCACGTGGTCGAAGTGGGCGTCCGACTCCAGCGCCTCGAACTCCTGCTCGTTCACACCGGCCTCGTCACGCGGCCGCTCGGCCTCCACGAGCATCCCCTCCTCCTCGGCCCAGATCGAGGCGACGTCGGTCAGCCCGGTGCGGTCCAAGGCGTGGTCGCGCTGCTCCTCCAGCCGCGCGGCGTGGTCGAGCACGACCGGCACGGACGGCAGGAACACCGAGGCCGTCTCGCCACGTCGCCGGGCGCGGACGAACCGGCCGACCGCCTGCGCGAAGTAGAGCGGGGTGGAGGTCGAGGTGGCGTAGACCCCCACGGCGAGCCGGGGCACGTCGACTCCCTCGGAGACCATCCGGACCGCCACCATCCACCGCGAGGTGCTCGCGCCGAACTCCTCGATCCGCCGGGACGAGCCCGCGTCGTCGGACAGCACCACGGTGGGCTTCTCCCCCGTCAGGTCGGCGAGGATCGCGGCATACGCGCGGGCCTGGGTCTGGTTGGAGGCGATCACGAGGCCGCCGGCGTCCTCGACGTGGCGCCGGACCTCGGTCAGCCGCTTGTCCGCCGCCGTCAGCACGGACGGGATCCACTCGCCCTTGGGGTCGAGGGCGGTCCGCCAGGCCTGCGCCGTGAGGTCCTTGGTGAGCGGCTCGCCGAGGGTGGCCGAGACCTCGTCGCCGGCCCGGGTGCGCCAGCGCATGCTGCCGCCGTAGGCGAGGAAGAGGACCGGGCGCACGACCCCGTCGCGCAGCGCCTCGGCGTAGCCGTAGGTGTAGTCGGCCGCCGACGTGAGGATGCCGGCGGAGTCCATCTCGTAGCGGACGAACGGGATCGGCGAGGTGTCGGACCGGAACGGCGTGCCGGTGAGGGACAGTCGCCGCGTGGCCCCGTCGAACGCCTCGCGGATGGCGTCGCCCCACGACCTGCTGTCGCCGCCGTGGTGGATCTCGTCGAGCACCACGAGCGTGCGGGTGGCCGCGGTGAGCTGCCGGTGCAGCCCCGGGCGGGCGGCGACCTGCGCGTAGGTGAGGGCGACGCCCTGGTAGTCGTCGCTGTGCCGGCCCGCCGTGTTGGAGAACTTCGGGTCGAGGGACAACCCGACCCGGGCGGCGGCGTCGGCCCACTGGGTCTTGAGGTGCTCGGTCGGGGCGACGACGGTCAGCCGGTCGACGATGCCGCGACGGAGGAGCTCGGTCGCGAGCCGGAGGGCATAGGTGGTCTTCCCGGCGCCGGGCGTGGCCACGGCCAGGAAGTCGCGTGGCTCATCACGCAGGTATGCCGCGAGCGCCGCTTCCTGCCACGCACGCAGCTTCTCGGCCGTCCCCCAGGCCGCCCGTCCCGGGAAGGCTGGAGGGAGGTGGGAGGCGGCCGACGTGCTCATAGGAGTGCGACTCTAACCCGTCCTGATGGCCTGCCGAGACGGCGACACGGCGCGCGGATGGCGTTGTCCCACAACGCGACCAGTCGATCGACCCCGTTTGGCGGCGCGCCTCCAGGAGGTCTACTCTTCGCCGTCGCCCGGCGGCCGCATACCGGCGTGGATCTCCTTGCAGGTCGGGCAGACGGGGAACTTCTGCGGGTCGCGACCGGGCACCCAGACCTTGCCGCAGAGCGCGACGACCGGGTCCCCGGACAGCGCGCTCTCGAGGATCTTCTCCTTGCGCACGTAGTGGCTGAAGCGCTCGTGGTCGCCCGGCTCGGTGAGCTCCTCCTCGACCTGCTCGCGCTCGAGGACGGTCGTCCGGGTCCGCGGCCCGCTCGGCTCGAGCTGGGGGACGGCGAACGGGTCCTCGGGCATCTGCGTGCTCATGGCCCCAGTCTATGCCGCGTGCCCACCGCAGCAGGAGCCGAGCCGCAACGTCCGCGCGGACGCGACACCGGTGTCCCCTCCGTGCGGACGCAAGCGGGGGCGGACGCAAGCGGCGGGTCAGGCGTCGCGGCGCCACCACCACCGGCGGCGGACCGGCTGCGGCGGGGCGGCCAGCGCCGCTGCGGCGGCTCGCTCGGCCGCAGCCTGCTCCCGCAGCGCCCGCCAGCCCTCGAGGACCTCGTCGATGTCGACCGTCCGCGCCAGGAGCGGCGGCAGCGCGCCGAACGCCGGCCGGAGCCGGTCCGCCCGGACCCGCAGGTTGAAGTCGTCGAGGATCTCGCGCGCCTCCGCCTCCGTCCGGACGTCGGCCAGGCTCTCGGGGAACCCGGCGGCCTCCTTGCGCAGCGCCAACGGACCCGGCAGGGCCCCGGTCATGTCGAGGTTCTCGCGACGGACCAGGTCGCGGACCCACCAGTCCGGGTCGTTCGGGTCACCGAGGTTGGTCAGCGGCTTCCCGTGCCCCGGCAGGTTGTCGAACTCGCCCCGCTCCTGGGCCTTGCGGATCTGCTTGTCGACCCAGGACTCGTTGTAGGGCTGGGGCATCGCTCCTCCTGTTCGCTGCCTCCCGGTTCGGGGGGCTGGGCGGGCGCCGGGTCAGTTCATCGACGGGTCGTCGGGATATCTGGCGACGAGCTTGAGGTCGTCGTCCTGCCGGCGGAGGACGCGCTCCCACAGCCCTTCGGGCTCTCCGGAGAAGGCGTCTCGGGCCTCGTGGTCGACGACGTACCAGTCACCGCGGCGGACCTCGTCCTCGAGCTGCTCTGGTGACCACCCGGCATACCCGGCGAAGACGCGCATGCCGGCGATCTCCGGGGCGACCAGGCTCGGCGGGGCGTCGAGGTCCACGAGACCGAGCCCCCCGAAGAGGTGCCGCACGCCCATCGGCTCGGGATCGTCACCGGGGACGGTGACCAGCCCGATCGCCGAGTCGAGCTCGACGGGACCTCCGCGGAAGACCGTCTGGGGGACGGTGGCGACGGACTTCCAGCCGGGCAGGACCGCGTCGATGTCGGCCTCGAGCGGCTGGTTGAGGATGACACCCTGCGCGCCGCCCTCGTTGTGGTGCAGCAGCAGGATGACCGCACGGCGGAAGGTGCCCACGTCGATCTGCGGGGTGGCGACGAGCAGCCGCCCCGCGAGGAACTCCGAGTCGGACGCCACGGCTCCAGTGTCCCATCCCGGGACACCGGAGCCGTCGGTCGGTGCTGCTGCTCAGCGAGCCGCAGGTCAGCGGGAGGAGCGGTGCTCCGGACGGCCTTCGCGGCGCCCGTCGCCCGAGCCGCGGCTGGGTCCACCGTGGTGCGGCCGGAAGCCGCCCTTGGCACCGGACCGCGGACCGCGGGACCCACCGAAGCTCTTCTTCGGCGGCCCCTCGAGCAGACGACGGAAGGACTCCTCCGGCACTGGTATGCCGCTCGGCGGGGTCGCGCCCGTGGCCGCGAGGACCGCGTCACCGGGGACGGCCTTGGTCGGCACCGCGTCGACGCCGGCCTCGAGCAGCTGGCGCTCCATGCCCTTGCGCTGGTGCGGCAGGGCGAGGGTGACGACGGTGCCCCGGTCGCCGGCGCGGGCCGTGCGACCCGAGCGGTGGAGGTAATCCTTGTGGTCGGCCGGCGGGTCGACCTGCAGGACGACCGAGACGTCGTCGACGTGGATGCCGCGAGCGGCGACGTCGGTGGCGACGAGCACGGGGAGCGTCCCGTCACGGAAGGCCCCGAGCACGCGGTTGCGCGCACCCTGGTTCAGCCCGCCGTGCAGCGCGGCCGCCATGACGCCCTGCTCGCGCAGCTGCAGCGCGACGCGGTCGGCGCCCAGCTTGGTGCGCATGAAGACGAGGGTGCGGCCCTCGCGGTTGGCGACCTCGGCGGTGATGACCTTCTTGTGCATCGGGTCGATGAGGAGCACGTGGTGCTCCATCGTCGTGACCGAGGCCTTGGCGTCGTCCGTCGAGTGCGTAACCGGGTCGGTGAGGTAGCGCTGGACGATGGTGTCGATGCCGCGGTCGAGCGTGGCCGAGAAGAGCAGCCGCTGGCCGCCCTCCGGAATGCCGTCGAGGATCGCCCCGATCTCCTGCAGGAACCCCATCTCGGCCATGTGGTCGGCCTCGTCGAGGATGATGACACGGATGTCCCGCAGCTCGACCGCGCCGCGCTCGATGAGGTCGTTCAGCCGACCGGGGGTGGCGATGAGGAGGTCGACGCCGCGGTTGAGGGCGTTGATCTGGGTGGTGTAGCTGAGGCCGCCGGCGACGAGCTTGTGCGTGAGGCCCATGACGTGGACGAGCGGCTCGAGCGCGTCGGAGACCTGCATGGCCAGCTCGCGGGTCGGCACGAGGACGAGCGCACGGGGCCGACGGGGCGCCGAACGAGGGGCCTCCGCGAGCAGCCGGGTGAGGGTCGGCAGGCCGTAGGCCAAGGTCTTTCCGGAGCCGGTCTGGCCCCGGCCGAGGACGTCACGGCCCGCGAGGGCGTCCGGGATCGTCGCGGTCTGGATCGGGAACGGCGTCGTGATGCCGTCGCGGGCGAGCCGCTCGACGAGCCGCTCGGGCAGCCCGAGGGCGGTGAAACCGTTGTCGGCAGCGACCTCGACCGGGCTGTCGCTGATGGCGTGACGCGAGGACTTGGTCCAGGAGTCGGCTTCCATCCGCTCGGCTTCGGCCTCCTGGCCGCGCTCCTGACCACCGCGGTCGTCGCGCTCCCAGCGGGTGTTGCTCGGCTCACGGGTGACGCGCTTGTCGCGGGGCGCCCAGTCGCGGTTGGGCTCGTGGCGCGGCCTCGTCGAGGTCTGCTCGTCACGGCGCGGGCGGTCGTATGCCGCGCGGTCGGTGCTGGGGCGGCGGTCGGTGCTGCTGCCGCGATCGTCGCGCCGGACGTATGCCGGGCGGTCGGTCCGGTCCGTGGTCGGACGACTCGAGGAACGGTCGTCACGCGGAGCCCACTCACGACGCGGAGCGCCCGTGGTCGGACGAGTCGACGAACGGTCGTCACGCGGAGCCAGTCACGACGCGGAGCGCCCGTGGTCGGACGACTCGACG
>NZ_JANXRJ010000091.1 GCF_025353065.1 Lapillicoccus sp. | reverse complement strand
GCCACCATGAGGGGTGACTCGGGCCGACCTTTGGGCACGTGGCGGGCACGTGGCAGGCAAGTTCGGGGGAGCCGGGCGAAAGTGGTCTGGGCTTGCACCGCTGTGACCTGCGACTTCGTGTGTGGAGCGGGCGACGAGAATCGAACTCGCGTGTCCAGCTTGGGAAGCTGGCGCTCTACCATTGAGTTACGCCCGCGCGGCCGCAGGTCAACTCGCGGCGCGTGAGGCAGCATAACCGATCTGTCGGCGGCGGGGGCCACGCGGCATACGGGGGCAGGCCGGCGGGATAGCCTCTCCCCGTGCTGCTCTCCGACAAGGACATCCGGGCCGAGGTCGAGGCCGGGCGGGTCCGGCTCGACCCGTGGGACCCCGAGATGGTCCAGCCGTCGAGCGTCGACGTGCGCCTCGACAAGTACTTCCGGCTGTTCGACAACCACAAGTACCCCTACATCGACCCGGCCGAGGAGCAGCCCGACCTCACCCGGCTCGTCGAGGTGGCGACCGGCGAGCCGTTCATCCTCCACCCGGGCGAGTTCGTGCTGGGCTCGATCCTCGAGACGGTGACCCTGCCCGACGACGTCGCGGCGCGCGTCGAGGGCAAGTCGAGCCTCGGCCGACTCGGCCTCTTGACCCACGCGACAGCGGGATTCGTCGATCCGGGGTTCAGCGGCCACGTCACGCTCGAGCTGTCCAACGTCGCCACGCTGCCGATCAAGCTCTGGCCTGGGATGAAGGTCGGGCAGCTGTGCTTCTTCCGGCTGTCCAGCCCGGTCGAGAACGTCTACGGCAGCGCGAAGTACGGCTCGCACTACCAGGGTCAGCGCGGGCCGACGGCCAGCAAGTCGTTCCAGAACTTCCACCGCACCGAGGTCTGAGAACCGCAGCCTCCGAGTCGACCGACGGCGGTCTCCACTTCTCGGGTTGCGATGTCAGTCCTCGAATGCAGACTGTGCCTACCGACAAGTTCGTGACTCCGGGAGGGCATCGTGACGGGACAGACCTCAGCGCCAGACGTTCGGTCAGCACGGTTTCGGGGGGTTCTTGCTCGGAAGGGCATGCTGGCCCTCGCAGTGATACCGACGGTTCTCCTGTGGGGTGCCGTCCCGGCGCTCGCGTCCGGTGGTGGTCCCCCGGCGGTGTTGAACGTGGGCCAGATCGGGAGCCAGGACGTGCCCGTCCTGCCGGGGTCGGAGGCGGACACGCTGGTAGAGCCGGACGTGGCGGTGTCACCCGTCAGCTCGGACATCGCCGTGGCGGCCTCGCACGACGGCCGGTATCCCGACGGCGGCGCGGTAGGCGTCGAATATACCTGGACCCACGACGGCGGCCGCACCTGGCATCACCAGCCGTTGCCCGGTGTGACCAAGGCAACCGGCGGGCCGAGCACCTGGGAGCGGGCGAGCGACCCGATCGTGGCGTTCGCACCCGGCGGGTCGGTCTACATCTCGACGTTGGTCTTCAACTCAGGCTGTGACAGCGCGGTGCTCGTGTCCAGGAGCGCCGACGGTGGACAGACGTTCGCGGCACCCGTCGAGGCCCACCGCAGTGCCACCTGCGCCGTCTCGGACGACAAGAACGTCCTGGTCGTGGATACCAGCGCCACCAGTCCTCACCGTGGCCGCGTCTACCAGTTCTGGACCCCGTTCCTGACCGATGTGTTCAGTCACCCGGACGGCTCCCCGCAGGCCGTGGTCTGGTCCGACGATGGTGGCCGGACCTGGAGCAGCCCGGTCAACGTCAGCGCGCCCCACGCCAACTCCCAGGACTCGCAGCCGATGGTGCAACCGGACGGCACCGTCGTCGACGCCTACATCGATTTCGGTGGCAACGGGTCCGCCGAGGGGCCGGAGGCGGCCGGCCTGCGGGGGGCGGCGCGGCACGCGGCACCGACGACGCCGTCGTCACCTTTCGGCGGTGCTGCGGCGGCCCCCCCGGTCGTCACGACGATGATCTCCAAGGACGGCGGGTCGACCTGGACGCCCGGCGGGAGCGTGACCAAGGACCTGGGCGGCGGCCCGCCCGGATTTCGGTGCTGCCTGATCTCCGCGACCGTCGACCCGGTCTCCGGTCGGCTGTTCGCCACCTGGAACTCGGCCGACCCGACCAAGGTCAAGCTCGCCTCCTCGGCGGACGGGTCGACGTGGTCGGCGCCGGTGGTCGTGAACCGCCCGACGTCCAGCCTGCTCGGGGTCAACTCGGACGTCTCCGCCAACGCCGGCACGGTGTCGGTCTCGTTCGGGCTGACCAACGTCGACACCACCACGGGCCGCTTCGGACGACAGTTCGTCGCCACCTCTCGTGATGGTGGGGCCCACTTCGGGGTCCCGGTCGCGGTCGGCCCACAGATCGACTACGCGTATGCGGCGCAGGCGAGGGGGATCTTCCCTGGCGACTACATCGGGTCGGCCATGAGCAAGACCCGCCTGTATGCCGTGTGGGTCGTGTCCAGCGCGCCTGCGAAGCCGGGCGTCACGCATCACCAGGTGCTGTTCGGGGCAACCTTCGACACTGCCCCGGCTCGGCCGGCTGCTGCATCCTGACGTCGCGCCGACCCCGGGGCACGCGGCATACGCGGGCAGGCGCATGCTGGAGCGCATGGGTCGGCAACGGGCACCGCGGACGGATCCGGGCTCTCCCGATGACGCTGATGTCCGACAGCCGACCGAGAAGACCTGTCGCTCGTGCGGACGCCGGATGGAGGAGCGTCGGGCCTGGCGCGGGCACGCCGACGAGGTGCGTTACTGCAGCGCCAGCTGCCGCCGGCACGGTGTGACGGCGACCGACCGACAGCTCGAGGCGACCATCCTCGAGCTGCTCGGCAACCGGGCCCGGTCGGCGACCGTGTGCCCCTCGGAAGCCGCGCGACTGGTGGGCGGCGGCGACGAGGACACCTGGCGGCCGCTGATGGAGCCGGCCCGGCGGGCAGCCCGACGTCTGGTCGCTGCCGGAGACGTCGTGATCGTGCAGGGTGGGCACGTCGTCGACCCCTCCACCGCGAAGGGCCCGATCCGCATCCGTCGGGTCTGACCCCCGGACAGCCTCAGAAGGCACTGACCCCGCGGACCCGGTGGCCGACCGAGATCGACTCTCCCGACACGGCGCCGGCGGCTCGGGAGGTCAGGAACGTGACCAGCGCGGCCACCTGTTCCGGGGAGGACTCGCCCGGTGCCCCGGCCGCGACCTCGGCGGCCGGATCGGTCGTGACGACGCCGGGGTTGACGACGTTGACGGTGACGCCGGTGCCTGCGACCGAGTCGGCCAGGGCCTTCGAGGCGACGATCACGGCGGCGTTGCGCACCGAGCCGGTGATCGAGCCGGTGAGGTAGGCGTTCTGCCCGCTGACGTTGACGACCCGGCCGAAGCCGGCGGCGACCATCTGCGGGAGGACCGCGTTGCAGCAGCGGAGGTAGCCCATCGCCTTGGCCTCAAAGGCCTGGGTCACCTGCTCAGGGTCATTGTCACGCGCCGGGTCGAGGGTCCGCGCCGACGGAGCGGCGGTGTTGACGAGCACCCCGATCGACCCGTGCTCGGCCATGACCTGGGCCACGGCTGCTTCGACCGACGTCGTGCTCAGGGTGTCGATGGTGACCACTCCGACTGCGGGGTCGATCGACGCCGCCACCTCGGCGAGCCGGTCGGCCGACCTCGAGGCGAGCACGACGGTCGCCCCCTCCGCGTGCAGGGCACGGCCGACGGCCTCCCCGATGAGGCCGCTCCCGCCGACGACCAGGGCAACGACGCCGTGCAGACCGAGATCCATGGCCAAGCTCCAGATGGGGTAGGGGTAACGGGGAGGCGTGCTCGCGGTGGTTCCCCCCACACGTTCGGTATACAGCACCACCTCGCGTCCAGCATTGACCTCGACCGGGGTGTGGCATCCGCCGTCCGGAACGGCGTCGAAGACACCCTGTGAGCATTCTCCCCGTTTGGCGGCATACGGTGACCGACGTGCCCACCGCCGACCTCCGGTGGGACTCCACGCCCGAGTCCCCCACCGCCGTTGTCCTCGTCCTGCACGGGGGCCAGGAGCGCAGCACCCTGCCCGCCGCCTGGTGGCAGCTCCCGGTCGTGCGGATGCTGCCTATCGCTCGCAACGTCGTGCATGCGGGAGACGGACGGCTCGCCGTCCTCCGGAGCCGGTATGCCGTGCGGGGTTGGAACGATGCCCTCGCCAGCCCGGTGCGGGACACGGAGCAGGCCCTCGAGACGATCGCCGTGCGCTACCCCGGGGTCCCTGTCGTGCTCATCGGCCACTCGATGGGCGGCCGCGTCGCCCTTTCGCTCACGGGTGACGAGCGCGTCTCGGCCGTGGTCGGCCTGGCGCCGTGGATCGAGCGGACCGACAGCTACGCCCCGCACGATGGCGTGCGTCTCCTCCTCATCCACGGACTGGCGGATCGGATCACCTCACCGACGGCCAGCCGCCACCTCGTGGAGCGCCTCCAGCAGGAGGGGCGTCAGGCCTCCTTCGTCGGCCTCTCCGGTGAGAAGCACGCGATGCTGCGCCGGCGTCGGACATGGGACCAGCTGACGACCGGCTTCGTCGCCGCCCACTCCGGGGTGGAGATGAGCGGCGCCGAGACGTCGGATGTCATCCTCGGCCGAACCGCGTCGTCCGAATTGCTGCTGACGACGATCTGATCGACCGACCTGGGTCGCTCGAGGTGACACCGCGCTCCGGGGAGCGCGATTTCACCTCAGGCCGGGTGGGAAGGGTCAGGGGATCAGCTGCTTGGACTGCAGGTAGGCCTTCGCGACGTCCTCGGCCTTCTGGCGGTCGTTGTCGACCTTTCCGTTGAGTGTGTAGAGGTCATCGACGGTCAGGACCGCGGCGAGCTTGTCCAAGGTCGCCGCGACCTTGGGGTCCGTGACCTTCTTGATGTTGTAGAACGGCGTGAGGTTCTCGGCCGACTGGAGCACCTTGTCGTCCTTGAGGGCGATCAGGCCCTTGGGTGCCAGGGTGGCGTCCGTGGTGCCCGACTCACCGACGTCGACCTTGCCGTCGAGCACGGCCTGGGCGAGCGCGACGGAGCCGAAGTTGTAGCTGTCGTCCAACGTGAGCTGGTTCAGGCCGTAGACCTTCTTCAACCCGTTGATGCAGTAGGGCTGGCTCGACGCGCCGCAATAGGTGTCGGCTCCGAGCTTCAGGGGTTTGTTGAGCGCGGCCAGCTGGGACAACGTCGTGAGGTTGCCGTTCTCGGCGGCGAACTTCTTCGTGACGTAGAAGGAGTTCTGGTCCTGGGCCGCGGCCGGCGTGAACGCGCCGATGCTGGCCTTCGCGCCGATCGCCTTGAAGTCGGCGACCTCCTTCGCGGTGTCGTTGGAGCTGTAGGTCGTGTCCTTCGTGCCGTTGACCTGGTTGCCCAGGAACGTGAGGGTCGTGCCGAGGTAGTCCGGGACCACGTCGACCTGACCGCTCTTGAGCGCGTCGAAGAGCACCGGCCGCTGGGCCTTCTTGGTGGTGACCGTGAACCCGGCGTTCTGGAGCAGCAGGACATACATGCTCTGCATGATGTTGGCCTCGGTGAAGTCCTGGGCACCGACGACGAGGGCGGCCCCGCCGCCGCTGGCCGTGCCCGTGGCCCCGGGGGTGAACGCGTTGCCTCCGCCGCTGCTGCAGGCCGTGAGGCCGAGGATGCCAACGGCAGCCGCGGCGAGAAGTGTCCGGGGGTGGATGAGGGAAATGTGTGCGCGCATCGTCGACCTTCTGTGTCCCGCGGAGAAGTTCTCCGCGCGTGTCAGGTGAGTACCCCGCCGTACTCGAATGGACACAGGCTAGTCGGAAGCACCGACGGCTACGGTCGCACCCGTCGGGGTTGACCCGCTGCGGGCTCGTCGACCGGGCGCTCCGGCGGGGGCGACGGCGCGTTCGAGCAGCTCGAAGAGGGCCTCGACGACCAGCGCGAGCGCCCCGACGAGCACGGCGCCCGCGAGGAGCATCGGCTGGTCCTGACGGCTGAAACCCTGGGTAATGAGCCGTCCCAGCCCGCCTGCCCCGACGAGGGCGGCGATGGTCGCCGTGGCCACGACCTGCACCCCGCCCAGTCGCAGGCCCTGGACGATGAACGGTGCCGCGAGCGGGAGCTCCACCCCGCGCAGGACCTGCCAGCCGCTCATGCCCATCCCGCGGGCGGCGTCGACGGCGGCCCCGTCGACCTCCCGCACGCCGACATAGGTGTTGGTGAGGATCGGCGGGATCGCGAAGAGGACGAGCGAGGTCACCACCGTGAGCTGGCTGTTGCCGAAGGGCGAGGGAGCCAGCGTCAGGAGGACGAGGATGGCGAAGGTGGGGACGGCCCGACCGACGTTGCCGATGTTGAGGGCGACGACGCCACCCTTGCCGATGTGACCGAGCCAGAGTCCCAGCGGGACCACGATGAGCGCGGCGACCAGCAGGGAGACGACGGACAGCAGCACGTGCTGGCGGAGCAGGGCGAGGGCTCCGGCGTCGCCGGTCCAGTTCGAGCCGTTGCCGAGCCACGCCACGAGGTCGGTGAACCAGCTCATGCCGGCCTCCCCCGTCGCCACGGTGTCGCGAGCCGCTGGATCCCGAGGAGCAGCAGGTCGACGACGAGGGCGAGCACGACGCAGAGCACGGAGGCCGTGAGCACCTGCGGCTTGAACAGGGAGCGGAGCCCGGCGTAGATGAGGTCGCCGAGTCCTCCGTAGCCCACCACCGCGCCCACGGTCGTCAGGGCCACGGTCGACACCGCTGCGACCCGGACACCGGCCATGATCGAGGGGAGGGCCAGTGGGAAGCGGACCTGCCACAGCAGCCTGGTCGGTCCGTAGCCCATCCCTTGGGCTGCCTCCACGACCTGGTCGGGCACGGCCGCCAGACCGGTCACCAGCGCCCGGACCAGGATGGTGAGCGAGTAGAGGACGAGGCCCACGATGACGGTGGTGGGGGAGAGCCCGGTGAAAGGCAGCAGCAGGGAGAAGAGGGCGAGGGACGGCACCGTGTAGATGATCGTGGAGGCACCCAGGACGACCGACTCCAGCCATCTCCAACGTCGGGCGACGAGGGCGAGGGGCACCGAGACGAGCGCCGCGACGACCAGGCTGATCACAGTGATCTGGGCGTGCAGGGCCAACGCGTCCAGCAGCTCGGTCCTGCGTGAGGTGAGGTATTCACCGCAGATCCACTCGTTGCGCACGAGGCATCCATCGGCAAGGGTTGCGGCATGACCACTGAGCGGCACGCCGACGACGCTACATCCCCCGTGATGATCCGTCTCGACGGCGTGGGCAAGATCTATCCCGACGGCACCGTCGCGGTGAAGAGCCTCGATCTCGAGGTGCGCAAGGGCGAGCTGCTCGCGCTCGTCGGGCCGTCGGGCTGCGGCAAGTCCACCCTGCTGCGGATGGTGAACCGTCTCATCGAGCCGACGTCGGGGCGGATCGAGCTCGACGGCGACGACGTGACCGACGTCGACCCGGTCGCCCTGCGGCGCCGGATCGGCTATGTCATCCAGGCCAGCGGCCTCTTCCCCCACCAACGGGTGCGCCAGAACGTGATGACCGTGCCGACCCTCCTCGGGTGGGACAAGAAACGGGCCCGCGCGCGTGCTGACGAGCTGCTCGAGCTCGTCGGCCTCGACCCGGCGACCTTCGGTGACCGCTATCCGCACGAGCTGTCGGGCGGCCAGCAGCAGCGCGTGGGCGTGGCCCGGGCCCTCGGCGCCGATCCCGACGTCCTGCTCATGGACGAGCCGTTCGGGGCGGTCGACCCGATCCAGCGCGATCGGCTCCAGGCCCAGTTCCGTTCCATCCAGGCCGACCTGGGCAAGACCGTCCTCCTGGTCACCCACGACATCGACGAGGCCGTCCGGCTCGCCGACCGCATCGCGGTGCTCAGCGTCGGCGGCAAGCTCGAGCAGGTGGCGTCGCCGGCGGAGGTGCTGGGCACGCCGGCCAACGACTTCGTCGCTGATTTCGTCGGCTCCGACCGGGGTCTGCGGCGGCTGGCCGTGACGGCGATCGACCCCGACGACCTCGAGCACCCGCCGACCGTGGCGCCCACGGACCTGCTGGCCGTCGCCCACCAGATCGTGTCCCACGCGCCCGAACCCTTCGCGGTCGTCGTCGACGAGCACGGGATGCTGCGGGGCTGGGTGGGCGAGCGCGAGCTCAAGGACGATGACGCCGGCAGTGCGCACGTGTCGGACCGGTTGCGTCGCTTCGACGAGACCATCGAGGTGGGCGACACCCTGCGCCGAGCGCTCGCCGAGATCGTCCAGCACGACGCCGGCTGGCTCCCCGTCGTCGAGGGCGACCGCTACCTCGGCGTGCTGACCCCGACCTCGGTCCACGCCGCGCTCCGCCGCGCCGTCCCGGCCTCGCATCCCGAGATGGTCCTGTAACCCCTTGCGTCCGGCAGGTCGGTAG
>NZ_JANXRJ010000080.1 GCF_025353065.1 Lapillicoccus sp. | reverse complement strand
CCTACCCTGGCGATGACATGCCGCAGATCACCGACGACGTCCAGTTCGACACCGGCCCGGTCGGGCCCTGCCTGGGCTGCGGGGAGTCCACGTCGCTGTTCGTCCGCGTCAACGGCTCCAGCGCACCTGCGGCACGGATGCCCCTGATCTGCTGGAAACGTCTGGCCACCGTTCCCGACCGGGCCGACGCCGAGCCGTGCCTGGGCTGCGGCGCCCTCACGACCTCACGGTTCGGTGATCGGCCGCTGCATCCGGGATGCGACATCTCCACACCGGGCGCTGCGGCCCCGACAGCCGCGATCGACCCGGATCCGGCGGCGGCACCGGCCGCTCCGGTCGACGCGGTGCCTGTCTCGAGCGCAGTCACGCAACGCCCGTCGACAACGGTGACCCAGCCGTCCTCGGGGCCGGTCAGGGGTCGGCGGGCCAAGACCGAATGGGCCTATTCGGTCGCCGTCATCGACCCAGCCGGGGTGTACCTGCCGGACGGCACCATCGCGTCGGTGGATGAGCTCCACACCATGGCGGACATCGCCGCCGTCGGCGAGAAGTTCCGGATCGGCCACCAAGCCGGGGCCGGTCTGCTCGTGCTGACCAGCGCAATGGTCCAGCGCCTCGGCTTGATGCCCGACGAGGCCACGTTGACCGTCGCACTGGATAGCGGAGAACCCGCGGCCGAGGACGACGTGGCCAAGCGCATCGGAACCCACCTCGCCCAGCAAACCGCATTTCTGTCCAACCCCGATGGGTGGACTGCGGACGGGGACAAGCTCGGCCCGTGGACCCGGATCCGGAAGGACGGACGGGCGTTCCGGCTGGTGCTCGAGCCGTTCGCGTGGGTCTGGGACCGACGGGTCGACTCACGGTCTCCGTTCATGGGTTTGCCCGACGCTGACCTTGACCCGCACGCCTGCTGGCAGGAACTGGCCCGCCGATTGAGCCGGCTGGCTGAGCTGTTGGGCACCCCCTGGTCCACCAGTCCTGGCGCGACAGGTGAAGCAATCTTCGACCAGGTGCAGCGCAACCGCGCGCGGAACAACGGCCGGGTTCTGTCCACGGCCGGCGGCATCCCGGAGCTGACCGCAACCACCCAGGTTCGGTTGGAAGGTGAATTCTCCTGGCGACGCCTGATGTCCAAGGCCGAACTGGCCCAAGCCGCAGTTATCCAGAAATACGACAAGCGCGGCAGCTACCTGGCCACCGCAGGTGGGGCCGATCTGGGCTACGGCGACCCGACGCACCTGTCGACCGAATCAGCGCTGGCCGCGGTGACGGCATGCCGGGCCGACCGTAAGCGAAAGATGCCGTTTGGGCTCTGGCTGGTCACCCTGCCGCCCTGGGATCAGCCGACGCCGCCACCTCATCCAGAGCAGCGGACCACCGACCCGGTCCTGCGGTGGATCACCACCGCCACCCTGGTGCTGCTGATCGACGACGAAGATGCCGGCGGCGCCGGATACGACATCGCCGAACTCGGCCTAGCCGAGGTATGGGTGTGGCCCGATCAGGCTCGGTTCCTGGAGCCTTGGTACACCCGGTGCCGAGACGCGCTACTGGCAGCCCGCGCCGACAACGACGACGCCGTCGCCGACGCCGTCAAGGGCCTCTACACCGGTTACATCGGTCGAATGGCCTCGCGCTACACCGCTGGCGGGGCCCGCCCATGGCATCACCAACCCGTGTGGGAAGCAACAATCCGGGCCCTGGCCAGAGCCAGTTTGTGGCGATCAATCCAGCGCCACCATCTGGCCACTGGCCGGCTACCGATCGGCATCGACCATGACGAGCTCGGCTATCTGGACACCGCCGTAGATCCGCGGATCAATCCGCCCGCCGTAGACAACGGCCGGCTAGGAGCGCTGAAGCCATCCGGCACGGTGCTGCTGACCGATGTCCTGCGCAAGCAGCTGGCTGCCGGCGGATCCGGGTTGGACAAACAGTTGGAGCACATGGATGTCAGCGGCTCCACTGGTAGCGGCTCTCAGTGATGGCGCAGTTCCGACCGACCACCGCTCCCCCCAACCGCCGACAAGCCGCCGCCGACATCAACAACGCCCTGGCCGCCCCGCGGATCCCGGCCAGCGTCCGGAACCTCGTTCGAGACGTCGGTGGCACCCGGGCCGCCGCCCGGCTGGTCGGCCGGTCCCAGCGGCAGGTGCAGCGCTATGTGTCCGGCGACATCGGTCAAGTACCGGAACAATTCCGGGCGACGCTCGCGCGGGCGGGGACCGCCGCGCGGAACCGCGCGTTAATCCAGGAGCTGGGCGGTACCCGGCGGGTCGCTGAGCTGACCGGTCGGAGCGTCCGCACCGTCGAGAGGTGGGCCAGCGGCCAGATCGCCCAACCCCGTCGAGACGCCAGGCAACTGTTGGGTCGGGCGGACGCCGCGGTGAGGATGCGAGCCCGCGGTCTGGCCGTCGATCCCGCCACCGGCCGGCCGCTGGCGCCGGTGTACATCCGGGTCAACGGTGCGATCCGGATCAACGCCTCGACCAGGCAGCAGTACAACTACCCCAGCCGCAACATCGGCACCGGCGGGATGAACCCTCTGGGATTTGAGATCACCGAGGCGATGGCCGCGATCACCGACGCCCTCGGCGCAGGAGACCCTCGAGCGGCGCAGGAGGCGCTCGAGGCGTACCTGTCCGACGCGTACGCGGCCGCCGGCAGTTACGACCCGATCGCTGAGATCGGTGTGTTCATCGACCGGATCGATGGGATCGAGTTCAACCAGGATCCGATCGCCGACGACGTGGATCCCGACCCGACCCGATAGAACCATCCCGCGGCACATTGCCGGGATTGTCTTTTTTCCCACGGGATTGACCACTTTTGACCGCTCGATAGTG
>NZ_JANXRJ010000074.1 GCF_025353065.1 Lapillicoccus sp. | reverse complement strand
CGGAGTCCTCGTCCGCGACCCAGACCTCGGCGCGAGTGCGCCCGTATGCCGGTGACTCCTGCGTGTGGAACAACATGGAGTCGACGTTGCCCTTGATCGGGTGACCCGTCGGGGCCGATCCGTCCTCGCTCGCGGGGGCCGAGCCCGGGCCGAACTCGGTTGTGCCCGAATCCGGCTCGGGTGCGGGCTCTGCCGCTGCCTCGTCGCTCGAATCGACGACGGGCACCGCCGCCGGCTCGTCCCAGTCACCACCACCGGACGCAGCCGGCTCCGCAGCCTTCACCGGCACAACGGCCGCCGGTTCGTCCCAGTCACCACCACCGGACGCAGCCGGCTCCGCAGCCTTCACCGGCACAACGGCCGCCGGCTCGTCCCAGTCACCACCACCGGACGCAGCCGGCTCCGCAGCCTTCACCGGCACAACGGCCGCCGGCTCGTCCCAGTCACCACCGCCGCCGAACGCAACAGGCTCCTCCGCCTTCACCGGCGCAACCGCCGGCTCAGCCCAGTCATCCGTACCCGAGGCAGTCGGCTCGGGCGCAGGCGCCGCCGGCTCGTCCCAGTCATCCGTGCCGGTGGCGGTCGGCTCCGGTGCAGCAACGGCAGGCTCGTCCCACTCGTCAGCCGTCGACCCCGTTGCCGCCGCAGCAGGCGGCGGCTCCGGCACGGACGACTCCGGCTCCTTCGCCACAGCAGCCGCACCAGCTAGCCCGGCGCCAGCCACCGCTGCCGCTCCCGCAGCCGCCCCCACCCCGCCAGGGCTCGCGACACCAGCGCTCGGGATCTCACGAGCCGAAGAGGCCGACGACGAAGCCGCCGCCGGCGCGGCATACGTATCGGCGCCGGAGGTGGGGCGCTGGTTGGTCGGCCCGCCCGAACGCGATCGCAGGAAGAGGTAGACCGCCAGGACCACGACGACGGCGAGGATGAGGAACCACAGCCAAGGGGGCACGGGGTGGACGTCCTTTCAGGGGGCACCGGGCGGCACGAGACGACCGGGGGCGACCAGGGGCCGCACGGATGGGCGCGGGTGCCGGTGGGCGCAGGAGCAGGTCACACGCTAGCGCCCGAGGTGTGGCACAGGCAGCACACTGTCGGGCCTGAGACGATGTCCTCGTGAGCTCCCTCGTCAGCGGCATCCTCAACCTCTCCCCGATCCTGATCTACCTCATCGTCGGCCTGCTGGTCTTCGCCGAGGACGCGATCTTCATCGGCTTCGTCATCCCCGGAGAGACCGCCGCAGTCCTCGGCGGCGTATCGGCCAGCACCGGCCAGACCGTGCTGGCCGTGGTGATGATCATCGTCGTGGTCGCGGCGATCGCCGGCGACTCGGTCGGCTACGAGGTGGGGAAGCACATCTTCGGCCCGCACATCGTCGACAGCAAGTTCCTCGCCAAGCACCGCCACAAGCTCAACAACGCCGAGAACTTCCTGCAGGAGCGCGGCGGGTCGGCGATCTTCCTCGGCCGCTTCGTCGCCTTCTTCCGCGCGATGATGCCCGCCCTCGCCGGAGCAGCAGGCATGCCCTACCGCCGCTTCCTCCCCTGGAACGCGGCCGGCGGTCTGGTCTGGGGGTCGGTCTTCGTCGTGCTCGGGTATGTCGCCGGCAACTCCTACGCCGCGATCGAGGCGAAGGTCGGACGCGGGCTCGCGATCGGCGTGGCGGCGGTCGTCATCATCGCGATCATCGTGTGGAGGGTGCGTTCCGAGCGCTCCGCCTCACGCGACGAACGCGAGTATGCCGAGGAGCAGCACCGCGCCGGCGATGTCACGGACGACCTGCGCTCCTGACGATCCACCCGCGCTGCCTCACTGCCGGCACCTCACTCCTGCCGGCGCCGGGACCGCTCCGCCCCGCGGCGCAGCCGCGTGTAGCTGCCCGTGATCCCCATCGCCGATCGCACCTCGGCCACGACGTCGCACACGATCGCGCGGGTGCGTTCCGTCCCGTCGACGATGATCTCGTCCACGAGACCGGGCCGTCCCCCGAACTGCGCGCGCCGATCGCGCATCGGCTCGAGGTGCCGGTTGAGGGCGGCGGCCAGCGCCGTCTTCACCTCGACGTCCCCGACCTGGCCGCGGCGGTAGCGCTCCTCGAGGTCGGCCACCTCGCCGAGATCGTCGTTGAAGGCCCGGTGAAAGTCGAAGACGGGGTTGCCCTCCACCGCGCCGGGCACGTCCGCCCGCACCCGCGCCGGATCGGTATACATGCGAGCGACTTTGCGCCGCACCGTCGCTGCGTCGTCGGAGAGGTAGATCGCGTTGTCCAGCGACTTGCTCATCTTCGCCTTGCCATCGGTGCCGATGAGCGTCGTCACCTCCGACTCCACGGTGGCCGGGACGGGGAAGACCTCGCCGTAGAGGTGGTTGAAGCGGCGCGCGATCTCCCGGGCCACCTCGACATGGGCGTGGTTGTCCTTGCCGACCGGGACGACGCCGCCCTTGACGCAGAGGATGTCGGCGGCCTGCAGCACGGGATAGCCGAGCAGGCCGAAGGGCATCTCTGTGGTGCCGGCGGCACGCACCATGTCCTTGAGGCTCGGGACGCGCTGCAGCCGGGGGACGGTGACGAGGTTCTGGAAGAGCACCGCGAGGTCGTTCACCTCGGGGATGGCGGTTTGGAGATAGAACGTGGCCACCTCCGGGTCGATGCCCGCCGCGAGCTGGTCGAGAACCATGGTGCGCGCGTTCGCGGCGACCTGCTCGATGTCGGCGCGCGCGTTCTTCGTCGTGAGCATGTGGACGTCGGCGATGATGAGGAACGTCGCGTAGCGGTGCTGCAGCCGCACCCGGTTGTCGATGCTCCCGACCAGGTGGCCGAGGTGCAGCCGACCGGTCGGCCGGTCGCCGGTGAGCATCCGTGCACGGGTCCCCGGTATGCCGGGTGCTGGGCTGCCGTCGGCGGGTCTGGTGGTGGTCGTGGTCGTCGTACTGGTCATCTGGTGCTCCTGGTGGTCGAGCCCCGACGGGGTCCGCTGCCGACGCGCCTGGAGACACGCGAAAGCCGCCCTCGCGGGGGCGGCTTCGGGTTTTCGAGTCGTGACAGGGCCGCCCGTCAGGGCAGCCACCAGCTCCCGTTCGCAGGAGCGGGATTCGTGGTCACGCTCTCGAGGGTAGCGGACGACGGCCCGGACGTCACGGCATACCGGCGTGGGGGACGTCGACCCGGACGGACCGCAGCTCGGCCTCCCGGGCGGCGGTGCGGGCCGCCTCGTTGAAGTCGGGGGCGCAGCACAGGTAGAGTGTGCGCCCGTCGCGGCCGCCCAGCATGCACGCGAAAACCCCTGTCCCCGGGTGGATCTCGTCGATGATCTCGCCGCCCTCCCGCACCCGGACCACCCGCGCGTGGTTGGCGTCGGCCACCCAGAGGGCACCTTCGGCGTCGAGGCCGCAGCCGTCGGGGGCGACGACGAGCAACGGCAGCACGTCGCCGATCTGGCGCGACTCGGGGATCTCGCCGAAGGAGGCCCAGACGCGACGGTTGGTCAGCGACCCGTCGACGCCGATGTCGAAGGCGGTGATCCGGTTGCCGAAGGTCTCGTCGACGAGGAGCACGCCGTCGTCGGTGATGACGGTGCCGTTGGGGAACCACAGGTCGTCGGCGACCTCGGTCACGGTGCCGTCCGGGTCGACCCGCAGGAGGACGGTCGGGGCGATGTCGGCTCCGGCCATCAGGTCGAAGCCGAAGTTGCCGACCCAGGCCCGACCCTGCGCGTCGACGACCATGTCGTTGGGGTGGCCCGTGACGTGCGGCTCGAGGTCGGCGTGGACGACGAGGCTGCCGTCGTGCTCGCGCCGCAGCAGCTTGGCGTCGCTCATCGAGACGACGAGCAGCCGCCCGTCGGGCAGCCACCCGAGGCCGGAGGGCTGCCCCGGCACCTGCGCCTCGACCCGCAGGTCGGAGCCGTCCTCGGCCACCGAAACCACCTGGTGCGTATAGAAGTCCGCAACCCAGATGCGGTCGTCGTGCCACCTCGGGCACTCGAGGTAGGACATGCCGGTCAGGACGGTCTGGACTTCGGTGGCCATGGCTCCAACCTAGGACGCGCGACCCGTCCACGCCAGGCAGCCACGCCAGCCCGTTGCGGCAGATCCCGCCGGTCAGACCTCCGGCAGCTGGCCGAGGACGAAGGCCGGCCCCGCCAGGACTCCCCCGTCCACCGGCAGGGTGACCCCGGTGACCCAGCTCGCGTCGGCGGAGCAGAGGAACGCGATGGCCGCAGCGACCTCCGCGGGTTCGCCGACCCGGCCCAGCGGATAGGCCCGCTCGAGGGAGGCGAGGCTCCCCGGCTGGTCGTCCCAGACGCGGGTGCGGATGGTGCCCGGCGCGACGACGTTGACGCGCACGCCGCGCGGGCCGAATCGCACCGCGAGGTTCCTCACCAGGTTGGGGAGGGCGCCCTTCGCCGCCGAGTAGGCCTCGTCGCCGAAGGCCGCGAGCCCGTTGACCGAGCTGACGAGGACGATGGCCGGCCCCCTCCGGCTCTCGAACAGGTGCGGTGCCGCGGCCCGGACGCAGCGCATCGTCCCCGTGAGGTTGAGGTCGAGGAGCTGGTGCCAGGTCTCGTCGGGCAGGTCGAGGAAGTCGGGCTGGGCCATCGACCCGCCGGCGACGGTGACGAGCGCGTCAAGGCCGGCGAACCGGCCCACCGCGGCGGCGACGGCCGCGTCGACCGACGCACGGTCGGTGACGTCGCACGGCACGGCGAGCAGCCGATCGGGGTCGACGTCGGCCAGCTCCCGGGCCCGGTCGACCTCCACGTCGGCGACGACGACCCGCGCGCCCTCGGCATACAGGCGCTCGACCGTCGCTCGGCCAATACCGTTGGCACCGCCCGTCACCAGGACGATGCTGTCCTGCAGACGGCCTCGCGGCGCGCGCTCGCCCACGCCGGAGCCGCTACGCCTCGACCGGTGCCGCGGCTGGCGTGTCCTTCGCCGCCGTGTCCTTTGCCGCCGTGTCCTTCGTCGCCGTGTCCTTCGTCGCGTCGGGCGCCGCGATCTCGCGGTGCAGGATCTTGCCGGTCGGCCCCTTGGGCAGCGCCTCGACCTGCCAGATGTGGCGGGGGTACTTGTAGGCCGCGACGCGCTCCTTGACGAACGCCCTCAGCGCATCGGGGTCGAAGCTGGCCCCGGCCTTCACCGCGACCGCCGCCCCGATCTCCTCGCCGAGCGTGGGGTGCGGGATGCCGACGACGGCGGCCTCGGCGACGGAGGGGTGCTCGTAGAGCGCCTCCTCGACCTCGCGCGGATAGACGTTGTAGCCGCCGCGGATGATCAGCTGCTTCTTGCGGTCGACGATGGTGAAGAAGCCCTCGTCGTCGACGACCGCGAGGTCGCCGCTACGGAACCACCCGTCGACGATCGCCTCCGCGGTGGCCTCGGGTTTGCCGTGGTATCCCGCCATGACGCCGTCGCCCTTGATCGCGATCTCACCGATGGCGCCGGGCTTCGACGGGTTGCCGTCGTCGTCGATCAGCATCATCGCCATGCCGGGGACGGCGGTGCCGATCGTGCCGGGCTTGCGCTCCTGTCCGGGCTGGTTGAACGACGCCACGGGAGACGTCTCGGACAGGCCGTAGCCCTCGAGGATCTGGCAGCCGAAGCGCTCCTCGAACGCCCGCAGTACCGGCACCGGCATCGCCGAGCCGCCGGACAGGCAGGTGCGCAGGCTGGAGGTGTCGTCGTCGCCGGACGTGCCCAGCATCGCGGCATACATCGTCGGGACGCCTTCGAAGATCGTGACGTGGTGCTTGGCGATGAGCGCGAGCGCCTTGACCGGGTCGAAGCGCGGCAGGAGGGCGAGCGACATCCCGCTCGCGACCGCGGCGTTGAGGCCGCAGGTCAGCCCGAAGACGTGGAAGAGCGGCAGGCAGCCCATCACGACGTCGTCCGGCGTCGCCTCGATCAGCGCCGTCGCCGAGGTCTTCGCGTTGGAAGCCAGGTTGTCGTGGGTCAGCAGGGCGCCCTTGGGCTGGCCGGTGGTGCCGGAGGTGTAGAGGATCGTCGCGATGTCGGACCCCGTGCGCGGCACCGGCGCCGTGAGCGGCACTGTCCCGTCGAGCTGCTCGGCCGAGGGGCCGCCCGGGCCGACGACGACGACCGGGACACCGGTCTCGGCGGCCGCCTTGGTCACGGCCTCGGCGACCGCGTCGACGGCGAAGACCGCCTTGGCGCCGGAGTCGGTGAAGTAGTAGCCCATCTCCCGGACGCTGAGCAGCGGGTTCATCGGCACGACCGCGCAGCCCGCGAGCAGCGCGCCGTAGAACACGATCGGGTATGCCGGGACGTTGGGTGACACGAGCGCGATGCGGTCCCCGGGCTCGACCCCCAGGCTGCGGACGAGACCCGCTGCGGCCAGGGCCTGCTCGAGGAACTCGGCGTAGGTGATCGTGTCGTCGTCGAGGCGCAGCGCGGTGCGCTCGCCGAACCGTTCGGCGGCGCTGACGAGGTTGTCGGCGAGGTTCATGCGGGGTGCCCTTCGGTCGCGGCCTGGCGGCCCCTCTGTCGCGGCGCCGCCCGCTCAGTATGACCGGCACGAGCTGCGTCCACGGCGTCCTGATGTGTTTTGCTACTCCCACAGGTGACGCTCAGCCCAGCAAGGGGAACACGTGAACAGTTCGCATCCGACCGGGTCGTCCGGCGTTGGGGTATCGGCGTGCTGGCGGCGCTCGTCCTGCCGCTGTCGGCCGCCGTCGCGGTGGGTCCTGCTCCCGCGGCTGCTGCGGTGACATCGACGGCGCCCGGCACCTTCGAGCCCGTCACCCCGGCCCGGGTGCTCGACACGCGTCACCACATCGGCACGACGACCGACACCCCGATCCCGGGGGGCACCGCGCTGCCCGTCCAGGTCCTCGGGGTTGCCGGCATCCCCACGACGGGAGTCATGGCCGTCACGGTGACGGTCACCGCGGTCGGGGCGCAGGGATCCGGATGGCTGTCCGTCCTGCCCGACTACGACGGCCAGCGTCTGCAGGGGTCACAGCTCAACTGGGCCGCGGGAGAGACCGTGGCCAACTCCGCCATCGTGCAGGTGGGAACCAACGGCAGGATCAGTGTCTTCAACGGATCGCCGCAACCCACCCACGTGCTCGTCGATGTCTCCGGGTACTGGCGGTCGAGCGACGTGCCCATCACCGCGGGCGGCGCGATGGCCACCCTCTATCCCTATCGGAAGCTCGACACCCGGGCGGCCCTCGGGGTCCCGACGGCGCAGCCGCTCGCGGGCGGGTCGACGACGAAGCTCTTCTTCGGCCCTCGAGACGGCTTGGGCAACGCGCCCGCCGCAGCCGTGGTCCTCAACGTGACCTCGACGTCGAGCACCTCGACCGGCTATCTCAGCCTCGGGGGACCACCGGCCCCCGGCACCGGTGCCTCGGTGCTCAACTGGCGCCCGGGTCGGACCGTGGCCAACCTCGTGGTCGCGCCGCTCGCTGCAGATGGCTCGGTCACCCTCTACGTCGGTGCGGGTGCTCGCGACACCACCCACCTCATCGTCGACCTGTTCGAGTTCGTGCTGGGTGGGCCGCCGGTGGAGGCCGGCACGATCACTGTCGATCCGGCGCAGCGGGTCCTCGACACCCGGCATACGGGCACTCCCCTGCCGGCCGGCGGTCCACTGCAGGTCACGTTCACCAACCCCGACGGGACCCCCCGCTTCACGCCGGGTGAGGTCAGCGCCGTGGTCGTGAACGTCACGGTGGTGGCGCCACGGGCCGGAGGCTGGCTCACCGCCTACGCCTCGGGGACCCCCCGGCCCGCGACCTCCAACCTCAACTTCCCCGCCGGTCAGACCATCGCTGCCGCGATGGTCGTCCCGGTC
>NZ_JANXRJ010000059.1 GCF_025353065.1 Lapillicoccus sp. | reverse complement strand
CGATGCCGAGCAGCAGCACGAGGATCGAGACGACGAGCGCGATCATCGTGACCTTGTCGCGACGGATCCGGGCCCACACGATCTCCCAGGGAGAGCGGCCCTTGATCGCGACGGCACCGTCGGTCGCGACGGTATCGGCCTCCTCGAGGCGCTCGCCGGTGTCCTCCTGGCCCGGTGCGATCGTCATGCGCTGCTGAACCTCATCTGTCGGGGGAACGACGCCGGCTGCGACGTTGGGTGAACGGACAAAACCTTAGACCAGCGCGTCCCGCATCCTGAACAATCGCCGGCTGCCGTCGCCGGATTGTGACCGTCTTCCCGTCCGTGCTGGGAATCTGCTGGTATCGGCATGAGCCCCGACCGCGGAACGTCGCTCGACGACGACACCCCGTGCACGCCGACCCACCTCGACCATGGACACGCTACGACGCGAGCATGCCCCGTCACGACGGGATACACCACCTGGCGTGTAATCCTGTGTGACATCATCCGGCGAGCTGGATCGTCGCCAGGTCGACATGTCCCCCCAAGAGCGGGTTGTCCGAATACCCCACGACGCCGGACCCGTGGATGAACATGTTCCGCTGCTGGGCGAGCGCGATGTGCCCCCCGAGCTTCGCGATCTGCTGGTCCACTGCCCCCCAGGCGGCGTCACGCCGGTTGTCGTCGGTGATCGCGTATGCCGCGTCGATGGCCGCGTTGACCCCTGCGTCGGCGAAGTAGCCGTAGTCCTGCCCCGGCCCGGTCGCGGTGAGGTTGACGCGCGAGTCGAAGTTGTTGGGGACGACGGTGGACCCGCTCGGCCAGTCGGCGCTCCAGCTGGCCCGGAAGACGTCGTACTTCTTCGCCGCCTCCGGGCTCGCGATGGTCGCGTAGTAGCTCGTGGTGATGGGGTCGAGGGTGACGCCGAACCCGGCCCTCTCCCAGCCCACCTTGAGGGCCGCGAAGGCCTTGTCGGCGTCCCCGGACTGCCGGTAGGCGACCTGGATCGGCACCGGCAGGCTGACCTTGTGGGCGGTCAGCAGGGCCCGGGCGCGGACCGGGTCCCCGCTCGTCCCGACCCCAAAGGGATCGGCATCCTGGCGACCCGGCACGGTGCTCGCGAGCACCGAGAAGCTGGGCGTCATCGCAGTCGGGCCGCCGTAGGCCGACACGAAGGCGTCACGGTTCGTCGCCATCGCCAATGCCTGTCGCATGGTGACGTCCGACATCGCGGGCCTCGAGAGGTTGGGCACGAGATATTCGACGCCGGGTGCCACCGGGTTGGTGACTCGCAGGGAGAGGTCCTTGCTGGCCAGCAGCTGCTGCTGCAGGGCGGGCGGCGCATCCGCCCACGTGACGGCGTCGCGGTCCTCGCCCTTGTCGTCGATGATCCGCTGGATCGCGGTGGTCGTCGCGATGCCCTCGCGCACGTCGATGATCTCGGGGTTGGCCTGGCGGACCGGGTCGCTCAGGGGGATCCAGCTGCGGTTGCGCACGAAGCGTCCGCCGTCACCGGGCTTCCAGGTCCCCTCGAGGAGGTAGGGGCCGCAGGAGAACACCGAGAATCCGCCCGCACCGCGCTGGTCCTGGTCCTTGCGCACCGGGGCGAAGGCGGGCAGCGAGACGGCCTGGTTGAAGTCGTGCACCGGGACCTTGAGGTGGAAGGTCAGTACCGACCCCTCGCAGGTCACGGCCTTGTCGTAGAGGTCCTGGCCGGTGCCGGCATACGGGCCGGCGTAGGCGGGGACGTCCACGCCCGCGGCGCTCTTGACCAGGGGGATGTCGAGCAGGGACGCGGCATACGGCGGACCGCCGGTGAGGGTGTCGCGGGCGAAGTTGCGCGAGACCCCGTATCGGACGTCCTCGCAGGTCACCGGGCGGCCGTCCTGCCAGCGCCCCTCGGAGACGATGGTGAAGGCCCACGTCCGACCGCCGTCGGCCTCTCTCCCGGTGTCGGTCGCGAGGTCGGCGAGCAGGCCGGGGAGGAAGCCGACGCTCGTTGGTGCCTGCGTGGTCAGCGTCCGCAGGTAGGTCCGGACGGCGAACTCCGCCTCCGGGCCGCCGTACATCCGCTGGGGGTCCCAGTGCGCCACCGGGGTGTCGAGCAGGACGTGCAGGGTGCCCCCACGGCCCGTGCCCGTGACCGGCGTCCCCCCCGTCGCGGCGCAGGAGGACAGCAGCAGTGCCGCCAGGAGTGCCGCCGCCCCGACCAGCCGAAGGCGGACCCGGCGCCCCGCTCCGGGCCGGCCGACGGACGGACGGACCGTCACGTGATCCACGAGCTCCGGCCGTGGGGCGGCGGTCTCAGGCCTGAGCGGTCTTGGCCGCCGAGCGGGCCCGCGACGCGGTCCGGGCGCGGTCGCCCATGTCGAGGACGACCTTGCGGATGCGCACCGCCTCGGGCGTGACCTCGACGCACTCGTCCTCGCGGCAGAACTCCAGCGACTGCTCGAGGCTGAGGCTGCGCGGGGGCACGATCTTCTCGAAGTTGTCCGAGGAGGAGGCCCGCACGTTGGTGAGCTTCTTCTCCTTGGTGATGTTGACGTCCATGTCGTCGGCGCGGGAGTTCTCCCCGACGATCATGCCCTCGTAGACCTCGGTGGTCGGCTCGGTGAACAGGGTGCCGCGCTCCTGGAGGTTGACCATCGCGTAGGCCGTGACGACCCCCGTGCGGTCGGAGACGAGCGATCCGCTGGTGCGCGTCGTGATGGCGCCGAACCACGGCTCGTAGGCCTCGAAGACGTGGTGGGCGATGCCCGTGCCACGGGTCTCGGTGAGGAACTCGGTGCGGAAGCCGATGAGGCCGCGGGACGGGACGAGGAACTCCATCCGGATCCAGCCGGTGCCGTGGTTGACCATCTGCTCCATCCGGCCCTTGCGCGCCGCGAGGATCGGCGTGATCGGGCCGAGGAACTCCTCGGGCGTGTCGATGGTGAGCCGCTCGACGGGTTCCTGGACCTTGCCGTCCAGCTCGCGGGTGACGACCTGGGGCTTGCCGACCGTCAGCTCGTGGCCCTCGCGACGCATCTGCTCGACGAGGATGGCGAGCGCGAGCTCGCCGCGGCCCTGCACCTCCCAGGTGTCGGGACGTTCGGTCGGCAGGATCCGCAGCGAGACGTTGCCGACGAGCTCGCGGTCGAGGCGGTCCTTGACCATCCGGGCCGTGACCTTCGACCCGCGCACGCGGCCCACCATGGGGCTGGTGTTGGTGCCGATGGTCATCGAGATGGCCGGCTCGTCGACGGTGATCAACGGCAGCGGGATGGGGTTGTCGGCGTCGGCGAGGGTCTCGCCGATGGTGATCTCGGGGATCCCCGCGACGGCGATGATGTCTCCCTGGCGGGCGCTCTCGGCCGGCTTGCGCTCGAGCGCCTCGGTCATCAGCAGCTCGGTGATCTTGACCTTCTGCTGGGTGCCGTCGTGGCGGCACCAGGTGACCCACTGGCCCTTGGAGATCGTGCCGTTGAACACCCGGAGCAGCGCGAGGCGACCGAGGAAGTTGGAGGAGTCGAGGTTGGTCACGTGCGCCTGCAGCGGCGCCTCGTCGTCGTAGACCGGGGCCGGGATGGTGTTGAGGATCGTGGCGAAGAGGGGCTCGAGGTCCTCCTCGTCGGGCATGCCGCCGTTCTCGGGGCGGGTGAGCGACGCGCGGCCGGCCCGCGCCGAGGCGTAGACGATCGGGAAGTCGATCTGGTGCTCGTCGGCGTCGAGGTCGAGGAACAGCTCGTAGGTCTCGTCGACGACCTCGGCGATGCGGGCGTCGGGACGGTCGACCTTGTTGATGCACAGGATCACCGGCATCCGCGCCGCGAGGGCCTTGCGGAGCACGAAGCGGGTCTGGGGCAGCGGGCCCTCGGACGCGTCGACGAGCAGGACGACGCCGTCGACCATCGACAGCCCGCGCTCGACCTCGCCACCGAAGTCGGCGTGGCCCGGGGTGTCGATGATGTTGATCGTCACGCCCTCGTTGAGCCCTGCCTCGGCCGCGGACTTGCCGGTGTAGTGCACCGCGGTGTTCTTGGCGAGGATGGTGATGCCCTTCTCGCGCTCGAGGTCACCGGAGTCCATCGCCCGTTCGTCGACGTGCTGGTGAGCGCCGAACGCGCCGGACTGCCACAGCATCTTGTCGACGAGGGTCGTCTTGCCGTGGTCGACGTGGGCAACGATGGCGACGTTTCGGATGTCGTCGCGGAACTTCAGGGCCATGGACACGATTCTCTCAGGGTTTCCGGGCTGCGCCGACCATCCGCCGTTCCAGCAGGGCCACGACGGGCAGGTCCGCGGGGAGCCAGCCCACCGCATACAGCTGCCCCACCTCGAGCCAGCGCAGCTCGTCGTGGTCCTCGATGGGCTGGGGGTCGCCCTCGGTCACCACCGCGAGCCACACGTCCATCCGGTAGCGCTCGCCGAGCGGCCAGCTGCCGTCCCCACCCTCGGCGGCGATGACCTCGCCGAGGCGGACGGCGACACCGAGCTCCTCACGGATCTCGCGGTGCAGCGCCTCGATCGGGCTCTCCCCCGGGTCGACCTTGCCGCCGGGCAGCTCCCAGCCGCCGGCGAGCGCCGGCGGTTCGGTCCGGCGGGCGGCCAGCAGCCGGGTGGGGTGCTCCAGGTCGTCGACGACGGCTGCGGCGACCACGCGGATCGGCTGCACCCCTGTTTCCGACGACACCTCCCCACGGTATGCCGCCGCTCCGCCTCGGTAAGCCTCGCCTTGGATGACACGCAGCCCGGAGGCGGGTCAGGATTGTCCTATGGCACGAATGCTCACCCCCGAGGAAATCACCCGACAGGTCGCCGACCTCACCGGCTGGCGGCACGAGGGCGCGAGCCTGCTCGCGACCTACACCTCCCCGTCCTTCCCCGCCGCGATCATGTTCGTCGACGACGTCGCCGAGGCCGCCGAGGAGATGCAGCACCACCCCGACATCGACATCCGGGGGACGACGACGCACTGGACCCTCTCGACCCACTCGACCCATTCGGCCGACTCAGCCGAATCAGCGGTCGGTCTCACCCAGCTCGACATCGAGCTGGCCCACCGGATCGCCCAGTCGGCCCACCGTGGTCGCGCCACTACCGAGGAGGTCAGCGCGTGAGCGCCGAGCCCAGAACGCAGTCCGATGCCGAGCAGGGCCCCACGAGCGAGGACGCGGAGCTCGCGACCAAGGACGCGGACCTCGCGGAGCAGCACGAGGAGCCGCACGGCGACCCCGGGGGCCGCCTGAACTGGTTGCGCGCCGCCGTCCTCGGCGCCAACGACGGCATCGTCTCGACCGCCGGCGTCATCGTCGGCGTCGCCGGCGCGACCACCGCCCGGTCACCGATCCTCACCGCAGGCGTGGCGGCGCTCGTGGCCGGCGCCCTCAGCATGGGCGTCGGGGAGTACGTGTCCGTGAGCACCCAGCGCGACACCGAACGCGCCCTGCTGGCGAAAGAGCGGCTTGAGCTCCAGGAGACCCCCGACGAGGAGCTGGCCGAACTGGCCGAGCTCTACCACCACCGGGGCCTGGACCGGGAGCTCGCCCACGAGGTCGCCGTCCAGCTCACCGCCCGCGACGCGCTGGCCGCCCACGCCGAGGTCGAGCTCCAGATCGACCCCAACAACCTCACCAACCCCTGGCACGCCGCCTACGCCTCGACGGCCGCCTTCACCATCGGCGCGGTGCTGCCGTTCGTCGCCGCCCTCGTCGCCTCGCCGAGCCTGCGGGTCCCCCTCCTCGTCGTGTTCGTCGTCGTCGCCCTCGGACTGACGGGTGTGACGAGCGCCCGCCTGGGTGGTATGCCGGCGCCCCGTCAGGTCGCCCGCAACGTCCTCGGCGGTCTGCTGGCGATGGTCGTGACCTATCTCATCGGCCGGCTCGTGGGTACGGCCCTCTGAGCTGAGGGCGGCGCGAGCCTGACCGATCGCGGGCGGCCGGGTGGCGTCCGCTCCCCGGCCCT
>NZ_JANXRJ010000036.1 GCF_025353065.1 Lapillicoccus sp. | reverse complement strand
CGATTCGCTCATCCGCGGACTCACCGACGCCGAAACCGCTGCAGGACAGGCCTACTGGTCCGCGGTGTGGCCCGACCCGGTCCCCGCGTCGGCCTGGGGCGACCTCGTGTCGGCCGTCTCCCCCGGACGGGCCGAGTGGGTCGCGCACGCCTGTACACCCGCCAACCTCGCGCAACGGGGAGCCACCACGGCGCCCGCCTTCACCGAGCTCCCTCCGCCAGGAGACCGTCGCTCGGTCGCCCGCGCCCTCCCCGACCGCTTCGTCGTCGTGGCGGTGCAGAACGGCACGGTGGTGCAGGGCGTCGGCCGACCCGTCCCCCGCGACCTGCAGATCTCGCCCATCCCGATGGGCGACGACCAGCCGACGACGACGGCCCAGGGCATCGCCGTGCCCGCCGGGTCCGAGTGGCTGGTCGACTACGACCTCGCCGTCGAGGTCGGGATGGCCGTGACGCTCACCCTCCCCTCCTCGGGCCGCGTCGAGCGCGTCGTCGCCATGGGCACCCGCGCCAGCACCCCTGCAGCGGCGGGAGCGGACGAGCTGGAGGACCTCCTCACCGGCCACCGGTTCACCGACGGACTGGGGATCCTCCGACAGGGCACGCCCACCAACAACGCGGACGCCGAGCGATCGCCCTACCGGTCACGCCCGACGCCCGTCGCTCCGCCGCTCACCCCCGTGACGCCGGGTCCGACCTCCGACGCCACGGCGGCCGCGACGGTCCTCGGCCTCGACCCCCGTGTGGTGACAGACCTGCTGGGCCCCGGGACCGGGGAGCAGGACCTCGCCCGGTCCGTCAACACGGCGCTGTGGGCCCCCGGCTGGGGCGACTACCTCGGCCACCTCGCCGACAACCAGATCGACGGCCTCACCGACGGCCAGCGGGAGTCCGCCCGCGATCTCTTCCGCGACGGGGTCCGGGGCCGCGGTCCGGCACCGGCGATCCGGGTCGGTGCGCAGCCCTACGGCATCCTCCCGGTCTCCGACCTGCGGGCCTGGGTGCCGCAGCCCGGTGAGACGACCGCAGGCATCGCCACGGTCGTCGCTGCGGCGACGACCGGCTGGCTGTATGCCGCGCAGCACAAGGTGCCTCTCGTCCGGCCCGGCACCCCGGACCTCGACACGACCATGCTCGACGTGCTCGGCACGTCACCGGTCATGCAGGGCCTGCGGGTGCGGCCAGTGATCTCGGAGTGGTCCTCGACGGCGCAGACCTGGGCCCACGGCCTCAGCGAGCAGCCCTATGCGGACGAGAAGACCTCTGTCGCAGCGGTGGCCGCCTCGGTGGTCGGTGTCGCGGCGACGCGGATGGCCGTGGGCTCCCTCGACGTGGCCGACCGCGCCCTCCCGCTCCCCCTCGTCTCCCCGCGTGACGACGCCTTCATCGCGGCCCTGCTCGGGACCCCCGAGCAGGACCTCCCCATCGACAGCGTCTTCCAGGCCCTGATCTCGATCGCCTGGGACGCCACCGCCCTCGACGTCGCCGCGGCCTCTCCCGCCACGGTGCTCCCCCAGCTGCTCGAGCTCGCCACGCTCGACACGACGGTCAAGGTGCAGGTCGCGGCCCTCGCCGCCCGGGCGG
Source organism: Lapillicoccus sp. (assembly GCF_025353065.1). Lineage (GTDB taxonomy): Bacteria > Actinomycetota > Actinomycetes > Actinomycetales > Dermatophilaceae > Lapillicoccus. The sequence goes on along the minus strand of NZ_JANXRJ010000036.1, from coordinate 13,669 downwards.
ACACCGCCTCGTCGGCCGAGCTGCACGACGTCGCCACCTCCGTCCAGGGCCTCGCGCCGCTCGCCGGCCCGTCGCTGCTCGCCCGATACCAGCCCCTGCCGAACCTCCAGACCTCGCTCGCCGAGGTCGCTCTGTCGGCTCCACCCACCGACGAGGCCCGCCAGTTCGGGACCGCGGCGATCGGCGCCTGGATCCGCTTCATGGGCTATCGCGCCGAGGTGCGCGACGCCCTCCTCGCGCTCGTCGGCTCCGACCTCGAGGCCCGGCGGCTCGCCGTCGCCGAGTCGCTGGACTGCACCTCGCACCGGCTCGACGCCTGGGTGACAGCCGTTGTCTCGCAACGCAGCTCGAGGCAGTCGGCCCGAAGGACCGCTGCAGCCGGGCAGTCCCGCGGACTGACCATCGGCGCCTACGGGATCGTCGAGGACCTCGTCCCCCAGGCCACCTCCGGCGCCGACGGCTGGATCCATGCCCCGAGCACGAAGCACGCCGTCGCCGCCGGGATGCTCCGCAGCGCCCACCTGAGCCACCTCCCGGCCCCCGGAGCAGGAGGCGCAGCCACGGGCGGAGGCCCGTTCGCGATCGACCTGTCGAGCCTGCGACTGCGGTCGGCAGCCCACGTGCTCGAAGGGATCCGGCAGGGCCAGCAGCTCAGCGCCCTGATCGGCTACCAGATCGAGCGCGGTCTCACCGAGGCCCGCCTCGGCCGTCTGCTGCTTTCCCTGCGGGCGGTTGCGCCCCTCGTCGCCCGACGTCTCAGCGACAGCGACGGCATCGACGAGCCGTCGGCGCAGGAGACCGTCGCCGCCGGCAACGTCGTCGACGGCCTGCTGCTGCTGCACCTCCACGCGCCCGGCGACCCGGCGCTGCGGACGCTGCTGGACACCCGCCCGGCCAACCTCTATCTCGACGCTGCCGTGCCGTGGCCGGCGACCACGCCGGACGAGTGGGATGCGGTCACGACGGTCCTCCGGGCGGCCGCCGACACCGTGGACGCCGTCGCCGACGTGATACTCAGCGAGTCGGTGCTGCAGTATGCCGGGGGCAACCCGCACCGCGCGGCAGCAGCCATGGACGCGATGGGGACCGGGGCCGACCCCGCCGACACGATGGACGTCCTCGAGGCGCAGGACAGCGGCGAACGGATCACCCACCGCGTGCTCGCGATGATCGGCGGCGACGCGACGTCCGGCTGGTCGAGCAGCCGTCCGCGGGCCGTGGCCGACCCGCGGGTGGAGGCCTGGGCGGCCGCCCACCTCGGGGACCCGACGACCATCGTCGTCGCCGAGACGGCCGATCGCCGGATCACCCTCGAGACAGCGGGATTCGCCGCCCTGGACCTCGTCTTCGCCACCAGTCCCGTGGCCTTCGAACGCGCCTTGCGGGTCGCCATCCCCGGTCTCGGGGACGCGGAGCTCGCCATCGGTCGCGACCCGACGTGGCCCCAGTCGCTGCGCGGTCTCGGCCAGGTGCTGACCCTTGCCGGCACCCTGCGCGCGCTGCTCGGGGGTGCCCACGCGGTCGTCCCGGACGACTTGGCCGGGGTCGGCGAGCCGCCCACCCGTGACCTCACGGCCGCCCTGCCCGAGCTCGTCGCGCGGATGTCCGGGCTCGCGGCCTCGTTCCAGGGCGCCGTCGCCGCGCTGGCCCCCACGATCGCCTCGATCCCCGAGGGGGACGTCGTCTCCGACCTCGACACGGCCGCCGCGCTCGTCGCGGCCATCTCGACCCTCGACGCGTGGGCCGTCCCGTTCGACCCCACGCCCGCGCGCCCCCTCGACGTGGCCTGGATCCGTGCCGCGTGGCTGGGCGCCGAGGCACGCGGGACCAACGCCCAGGCCACGGTCGACCGGATGAACGGCCAACCGGCGGGGACCCCGGCCGCCGTCCTGCTCGAGTGCGCGCAGGACGTCGCCACCGGCATCCTCGGCGGCGGCTTCCTCGTCCTCCCCCGGCTGCCCGTGCTCCCCGGGCTGCCCGCCGGCACCACCGACCGTTTCGTCACGGCGGCGACGGACCCTGCCTTCGCGGCCCCTGCAGCGACCGCGGTCCGGCGCTTCGTGCGCGACCTCGGCACGGTGCGCACCCAGGTCGGGCGGCTCAGCGAGGCCCTGCTGCTCGAGAGCGCGCTCGGGCACCGCCGCGACCTCACGGTCGCCCAGATCACCGGCCGCACAGCCACCGGTCCCGGTGTCGGCACCGACCGGTGGCTGGCCGGGCCCCTCCCTGCGGCGGGGCCCTGGCCCGACGGACCGGTCGCCCACCTCGTGCTCGACACGGTCGGGACCGTCGCGCCCGGGGACGGCCTGCTCGCGGGGTTCGTCATCGACGCCTGGGTGGAGGACCTCCCGATGCAGGTCGGCCCGAAGGCGCGGCCGGAGGACCCGCGTCCGGACCGGGCCCGGACCGGTCTCGCCGTGCGCGCCGGTGCCGCCTCGGCCCGCCCTCCGCAGACCATCCTGTCCGCGGTCTCGCCGGACGGCCGGCCGTGGACCGCGGACACGTTGCGCGCGGTGATCGAGCAGACGATCGACCTCGCCCGCGTCCGGATGGTCACGCTCGAGACGCTCCTCGGACAGGGCCTGATGCTGCCCGCGCTCTACGTGCGCAGCGCCTCGCTGCAGGGCCAGAAGTACATCCGCTTCAGCGCCGCGGCGACGTCCGCCTACGTCGGCATGCCCTTCGTCAAGGAGACCCCGTGACCCCCTCGATCCAGCCCCGTCCCGTCGAGCTCATCAGCACGGCGGCGCTCGTTGCCGGTCTCGCGAACGTCAGCGTGGACACGCCGGTGCTGACCCGTCTGGAACCCCAGTCGGTCTCGGGTGACCCGACGCCCGGGGCGATCGCTGCCGTCGCCGACCCGCTGTGGATGGTGGGTCGGCAGTGGCAGCTCGGCGAGCTGCTCGGCGAGGACGTCGGGAGTCCCGTCTCGGTCCACGTGACCCGGCGCTCGCTCCCGATGACGGCATGGGCGCCGGCCGGGAGGATGGACGGCACCGACCTGCTCGTCGACGAGCCGGTCTGGCGCCCGTGGCCCGTGGGGGCCGTGCTCGACGAGCACGTCGAGCACGTGCCGCGGATCGGGGTGGTCGACGGGCTGAGGTGGCGGGCGGAGACCGGTGCCCAGCTCCTGGAGAGCCTGCGGGACGGCGGCTGCGGGGACGCCGCCGACCTGCTCGTCACCGCCCACCCGCTGACCCTCGCGCCCGACCCGCGGGACCCCGACGGGACCCTGGACCCGACGGCCGAGCGGCTCCTCCTCGTGCTGGGTGGAGAGGTGCCCGACGGGGCGCAGGCCCGCGCCGCCCTCGAGGCCGGGACACCGTCCTGGGTCTCGGCCGCAGCCTCCCCGGATACCGTGGCCGGGCTCGCCGCAGAATGGCTCTCGTGGGTCGCGGGCGCACCCGGAGCCGGCGGTGCCTGGACGACGACCCGGCTCGAGCACCGCTTCCGGCTGCGGTTCGGGCAGGGTGGCCCGGAGGACTCCGCCATCCTGCAGGCCACCGGGTTCGGGGCCGGGTCGGTGCGGTGGCACCACCTCGAGTGGCTCGAGGGGGCGACGGCCACCCTCGACGGGGACGCCGCCCTCCCGGCGCCGCAGGACGTCACCGACGTCATGCTCGCCACCCCGCTGCGCTATCCCGGGATGCCGGCGAACCGCTACTGGCAGCTGGAGGAGTCGTCGGTCGACGTCTCGCTGATCGAGGCCCAGCCCCACGACCTGGCGCGGCTCTGCCTCGCGGAGTTCGCCCTCGTCACCGGCGACGACTGGCTCATCGTGCCGGTCGACGGACGCGTCGGGGCCCTCAACCAGGTGCGTGAGGTCTCGGTGACGACGACCTTCGGCGAGGTGGTCGTCATCCCCGAGGACGGCACGCAGCGTCGTCAGCAGGGCTTCCGGATGTTTGAGGTGACCTCCGCGCAGGGCGGCTCGCTCCTCGGTGTCGTGCTGCCCCCGGTGGCCCACTCCCCGCTCGTCGGCGACCCGGTCGAGGAGGTCGCCTTCGTCCGCGACGAGCAGGCCAACATGGCCTGGGGGGTCGAGCGGATCGTCCCCGGCCGCAGCGGCGACCCTCGCCTCCGGTCCGCCGAGCCCCAGCCGTCCCGGCCGCCGGTCCCCGCCGACCTCGACCCCGCCGACGTGCTCTACGAGCTCGAGGTCCCCGTGCCCGCGCACTGGATCCCCCTCGTGCCGGTGTCGGTCGGTTACGGCGAGGTGGCCCTGCGCAAGGGCGCCATGCTCAGCGGGGGTCAGCCGGTGCTCGCCGAGAGCCTGCTCCTCGCGCCGACGCCGCTCACCTTCCCGGCGGAGGAGATTCCCCGGGAGGGCATCACCGTCCGTGCGATGCCCGTCATCGCCCGGCGGCGGGACGGCACGTATGCCCGGTGGACGGGACACCGGATCCGCACCGGCAAGGGGGAGGGCAGCAGCGGTTTCGCCTCCGACGAGGCGCGTGCCGTGCGGGCGCCCGGCGTCTGACCACCGACGTCCGACCACCGACGTCCGACCTGTGGTTGGCACACCGTCAGCCGGGCGCACGGCGGGCGCACGGCGGGCGCAAACGGCATACCGGACAATGGTTTTCACGGTCGGAGTGCACAGGTGTATCCGATTCGCGCCGCTCCGTCCGGACGTCACGACGCCGGCGGCGCGAATTCTCCTCAATCCCTTGCGGGCCCGCTTCGGGAGGGCGTAGAACTACCCCTACGCCCTTCCGCGAGGAGGGGCCGCCGGACAGCACACGAGGCCTTCCCGCGAGGAGCGATCCGCCGCGGACCCACCGAACGGATGGGTGGGCCAGGCACGCGGTCCGGCGTCATGGCACCGTTCGCGCCGGACGCACCGAGACCCGGCCAACTCACCCTTGGCCGGGTCTCACCCGGGTCTCGCCCGTGCTCACCCGTGCTCACGCCTGCTCACGCCTGCTCGCCTGTCGGGCTGGTGTTTCGCGACCTCGCCGCGGCACCGATAGCGTCGGCGCGACGACGAGCACCACCCGCGAGCCTCCGGAGGATCCTCATGGCCGACCGTTCCCGCCACCTCATCGGGCTGCTGCTCGGCGCGGAGGAGGACTGGCCGCAGGCCTTCGAGGCGATCCTGCGCCGGATCGGCCCCCTCACGGACGCCAGCGGACAGACGCACGAGATCACCGCGGAGCGGCTGACCATCGAGCCGTTCGAGCTCACCGACCCGGTGCGCTCCGACCTCGTCATCGACCGCCTCGCCTACTGGTACTACCACCCCCGAGAGTGGCTCAAGAAGGCCGCGCTGATGAACGGCACCTACCTGCTCAACAGCCCCTTCACCTTCCAGTCGATGGAGAAGCACAGCGCCTACTGCGCGATGGTGCGGCTCGGGCTGAAGATCCCGCGCACCGTGCTCGTGCCCTACAAGAACCCCGTGGACAACACCCGGTGGGCCTACACCTCGGCGAAGTACAACCGCTCCTTCGACATCGACACCATCGCCGCCGACCTCGGCTACCCGCTCTACATGAAGCCCTTCGACGGCGGCGGCTGGCGCGGGGTCTCGCGGATCGACACCCAGGCCGACCTCCACAAGGCCTACGACGAGTCGGGCGAGATGCTCATGCACCTCCAGGCGACGGTCGACTACGAGAAGTTCGCGCGGGCGCTGTCGATCGGGCCCGAGACGATGGTGATGGACTTCCGGCCCGAGGAGCCGATGCACAACCGGTATACCGTGTCGCACGACTTCCTCTCGGCCAAGGCCGGCGAGGAGTGCGCCTCGATCAGCCGGATCATCAACGCCTTCTTCGGGTGGGAGTTCAACTCCGCCGAGATGCTCGTGACCGGCGACGAGGTCTATCCCATCGACTACGCGAACGCCTGCCCCGACGTGGCGATGACCTCGCTGCACTACTACTTCCCTTGGGCCATCACGGCGCTCGTGCGCTGGTCGGTCTACTGCCTGGTCACCGGACGCCGCACCAGCATCGACCTGCACACCGACCGCTACTTCGCGATCGCCGACGACGTCGCGCTGTCCTACGACGCCAAGATCACGGCATACACCGCTCTGGCCAACGAGCACTTCGAGACCGACCGCTACTGGCAGTGGTGCGAGGAGAACCTCCCGCACCTGCCGGAGCAGGTGCACGACTGGGTCACCTCGGCCGACTTCGACCGGCTGCTGCGCGAGACTGTCGACGCGACCTATCCTGCGCCCGAGCGGGCGACGTTCATGGCCCACTTCCACGGCCTGCTCGGCATGTGGGCGGAGGACAACGCACCGGCCTGAGCGGCCACTGCAGAGAGGGGGATGATCATGGGTTCACCACCAGAACCACCCGTCGAGCCGGTCGAGCTGGTGCCCGTCGAGCGCTCGGCGCGAGCGGTGCTCGAGCACCTCGGCCAGCTCTACCGGCACGACCTCTCCGAGGCCTACCAGCTGCTGCCGAACCCGGACGGGACCTTCAACTTCCGTGAGCTCGACCGGTTCCGGACCGGCGACGACGAGGGAGCGCGGGCCTGGCTTGTCCACGTCGCCGGTCGGCTCGGCGGCTTCGCGCTGATCGCCTCCACCCCCGACGGGGGTCGTAGCGTCGCCGCCTTCTTCGTCGTGCGTGCGTTGCGTCGCAGCGGAGTCGGGCGAGCGGCCGCCCGGCTGCTCCTCACGCAGCACGTCGGCCGGTGGACGATCGGGTTCCAGGACTACAACACCGGCGTCGAGGCATCCTGGACCTCCATCGCGACCGAGGCCGTGGGGACGCGCTGGACCACGCGGTCGCAGCCGGTGCCCGTCGAGGGCGTCCCTCCCGACACCCTCCTCACCTTCGACACCGGGCCCGAGGTCGCTTCCCCGCCCCCTCGGGGACTGACCTTCGGCCCCGCTGCGGAGCAGTACGAGCGTTACCGTCCCGGCTACCCGCAGGAGGTCGTCGACCTCGTCCTCACCACGGATGGCCGCCCTCTCACGACGGCCATCGAGATCGGCGCGGGCACCGGCAAGGCCACCCGGCTGATCGCCGCGCAGGGGGTCGCGGTGCTGGCTGTCGAGCCGGACCCGCTGATGCGGGCCGTGCTGACCCGCGTCACCGCCGGGCTGCCGGTCACGGTCGTCGGCAGCACCCTCGAGACGCTGCCGTCCGAGGTCGCCGCACACCCCGTCGACCTCCTGTATGCCGCGGCCGCCTGGCACTGGACCGACCCCGCGACCCGCTGGGAGCAGGCCGCGCGGCTCCTGGTCGAGGGCGGCACCTTCGCCTCCTTCGGCGGCCCGATGAATCTCCTCGACCGGGACCTCGTGGCGCAGGTCGAGGGCGTCCGCGCTCAGTTCATGCAGACCGACGACGTGCCCCCGCCGCGCGGCGATCCCGCGACGAGCCAGCTGCATTGGCCCGGCGCCGAGCTGGTCGTCTCGCCGTACTTCACCGACGTCGAGGAGCACGACCTCCCGAGCACCAGCACGATGACGGCCGACGACTTCGTCGGCCTGCTCTCCACCGTCTCGGCCTACCTCATCCTGCCGAGAGCGACCGCAGCCCCCTCCTCGCGCGCATCCGGCAGCTCCTGCCGACCGAGATCGAGGTGCGCCGGGACCTCGTCGTCCACCGCGCCCGCCGGACGGACGTGCCCGTCGCTCCGTGAGCTCCCAGCTGCCTTGCCCTCCGCCCTTCCGTCCGCGGACGTGCGTGCCAGGGCAGCCAGAACCCCGGACGGTGGGGGCCGGTGTCGGTGGTCCCCGCAGGCTGCCGGTGTGACGATGGTGCGGTGAGCACCTCTCCGTCAGCCCCGGCACTGCCTGGCTCATCCCCGACGAGGCTCGGTCCCCGGCCGGTCCTCGTCTTCGACGGGGACTGCGGATTCTGCACGACGAGTGCACGATTCGTCCGCCGGTGGGTCGACCGGCGCGAGCGCTACACGGTGCTGCCGTGGCAACAGCTCGACCTCGCGGCATACGGGCTCACGGTGGAGAGGTGCACCGAGGAGGTGCAGTTCGTGACCGCAGACGGCGCGGTGCTCGGGGGCCACGAGGCGATCGCCGGGGCACTACGACACGCTGCTCCGGCGTGGCGACCACTCGGATGGGTCGTGACGGCGCCAGGGACCGGTCGCCTCAGCGCCACGGTCTACGCCTGGGTGGCTGCCCACCGCTACGCCCTCCCCGGGGGCACAGCCGCGTGTGCGGCCCCACCGCAGGCCTCGAGCTGATCGACGGCGAACGGCGATTGCCGTCAGACCCTGGAGCGAGGGCCGGGAGCGGTCAGAGCAGGTGGATCCGGGGACTGCGGGTGTCGACGTCGACCGTGACGCTGCCGAAGCGCACGTCCATGCGATCGCCGCGGACCCGCACGATGCGCCCCAGTCCGTGGCGGTCGTGCATGACCCGTGCGTCGGCCTCCCAGGCCGGCCGTTCGGGTTCGGGCTCACGGCGGAACGGGCTGGTCGACAACCGCGATCTGCTGGCTGAGGAGTGGGTGACCATGTCCTCAGTGTTGCTCACAACAGCCTCCTTGGACAGCCCTGAGACCCGAAAACTTCTGCCGACCGAGGCCGATTCCTCTGTGGCAGAGGGCAAAGCGCGGGACAAAGAGAATATGCCGACCCGCGAACGCCGCTGCCCCACCGCGAGGGTCGCGGCGGGCGGCGACGTGTCGGCCGCCTGCTGGTCGCCTGCTGCCCGGTTCGTCAGGAACGACGGCAGGGATCGGATACGATGGGAACAGCGCGGCCCGCCCAGTTCTGCCTCGGGTCGCATCTCGCGTTGCTCTTGCGCCGCGACCCACCGCCGGGTTGCGCCGGGCAGAACGCCCCTTCTTTCTTCGGAGTCACTACACCTGTGTCCACTGACACTGCTTCTTCCACTCACACTGCTTCTTCCGCTGACACTGCTTTCTCGTCCTTCGGCGTGCCCGCCACGCTCACCTCGGTCCTCAAGGACCTCGGCATCACCGTTCCCACTCCCATCCAGGCAGTGACGCTGCCCGACTCGATGGCCGGACGCGACGTCCTCGGCCGGGGTCGCACCGGATCGGGTAAGACCTACGCCTTCCTCCTGCCGCTCGTCGCCCGCCTCGCGGCGAGCCGCACCGCCCGGGCCCCCCGTCGGCCACGGGCCCTCATCCTCGCCCCGACGCGCGAGCTCGTGACCCAGATCGAGGCCGCGCTCGCCCCGCTGGCCAAGACGGCCGGCCTGACGAGCATGACGATCTTCGGCGGCGTCGGGCAGAACCCCCAGGTGTCCGCCCTGCGTCGCGGCGTCGACATCGCCCTGGCCTGTCCCGGCCGGCTCGAGGACCTCATGGGTCAGGGTCACGTCGACCTCGGCGCCGTCGAGATCACCATCCTCGACGAGGCCGACCACATGGCCGACCTCGGCTTCCTGCCCGGCGTGCGACGGATCATGGACGCCACCCCGAAGCAGGGGCAGCGGATGCTCTTCTCCGCCACCCTCGACGCCGGCGTCAACGTCATCGTCAAGCGCTTCCTCACCAATCCCGTGACGCACGAGGCGGACTCGGCGCAGTCGCCGATCTCGACGATGGCGCACCACGTGCTCCACGTGACCTCGGACGCCCGGATCCCCGTCCTGCTCGACCTGACCGCAGCGCCCGGCCGCTCGGTCGTCTTCACCCGCACCAAGCACGGCGCCAAGAAGCTCGCGAAGCAGCTCAACGCCGCCGGGGTCAAGACGGTCGACCTCCACGGCAACCTCAGCCAGAACGCCCGCACGCGCAACATGGAGCTCTTCCACAGCGGTGCGGCGACCACTCTCGTCGCCACCGACATCGCGGCGCGCGGCATCCACGTCGACGACGTGGCGCTCGTCATCCACGCCGACCCGCCCACGGAGCACAAGGCCTACCTCCACCGCTCCGGTCGCACCGCTCGCGCCGGCGCCGACGGCACCGTCGTCACCCTGATGACCGACGACCAGGTCAGCGACGTGCGGGACCTCACCCGCAAGGCCGGGATCCGCCCCACGACGACCCGGGTGCATGCCACGCACCCCCTGCTCCACGAGCTCGCCCCCGGCGAGCGGGTCTTCACCGCGGGCGGTCTCGTGCAGGCGAGCGAGGGCCCCTCGGACACCCGCCGTGGTGGGGAGCGCGCGGGCGCCCGTCCCGCCCGCACCCCGGGACAGGGGCAGGGCCAGGGTCGTGGACGCCGCAAGCCCGCCCCCTCCGGCGCACAGCCCGACGGTGGTCGTCCGGTCCGTCGTGACGGCGCACCGGCCGACGGCCACCGTGGTGGTGGCCGCTCGGGCGCAGGTCGGTCCGGTGGCCCGGCATCCGGTGCCCGGACCTCCGGCGGTCGCTCCGGCGCGGGTCGGACCGGCTCGGGTGGCCGCCCGACCACCGGGTCCACGACGGTCTACTCGAGCACGTCCGGCTCCGGCAGCAGCGCCGCCGCCTTCTCGAGCCGCACCTCCGGCGGCCGCTCGCGCTGAGCGCGACGCCACCAGGGGTCACCCCGGGAAGGCACACGGCATACCGGCTCCGGCCCGTGCAGCAATGGCTGCATCGGCCGGGGCGCCTTGTCGTCCGGACCGGTTCGTGACCAGCGCTCGCCCCGTCGGGGGAGTCAACCTCCGACGAGGTCGCGGTGGTGACGCCGGGCGACGTCCGGGTGGGCCCGCAACCGCGCCTTGAGCAGGTTGTCCCCGAACGTGCCGAAGATGACGTTGTCCGGATCGGCCGTCACGCCGCGGGCGTCGGCCGCGAGCTCGGGTGGCAGGGTCACCACGGGGATGGTCGACCTCAGGGACGGGTTGAAGAAGAAGGGGATCGAGATGCGGGTCTCCCCCGGCGGCGGCGACACCACCCGGTGACTCGTGGCCTTGAGGTAGCCGTCCGTCGCCACCTCGAGGAGCTCGCCGATGTTGACGACGAACGCGTCGGCCAGCGGCGGCACCGGGGTCCACGACCCCTCGTGCTCGACCTGTAGACCGGCTCTGCCCGGCTCGACGAGGAGCAGGGTCAGCACGCCCGGGTCCTTGTGCGCACCCACGCCCTGACGCGCACCTTCATCGTCGCGGCCCGGATAGCGCACGATCTTGGTGAGCGTCGCCGGCGCCTCGGCGAAGGCCTCGTCGAAGAGGTGCCGGTCGGCGCCGAGGCAGGTCGCCCACTCCTGCAGCAGCCGCAGGGCGAGCCGGGTCAGCTGCTGCTGCCAGTCGCTGACGACCGCACGCAGCCGCGGCAGCGAGGCCGGCCACTGGTTCGGCCCCTCCAGGCGCAGGTAGTCGGGCTGGCCGGGCGCCGTTGGCACGACATCGTGCTCGGCCCCGAGGTCGATCTGCTCACGCCAGTCCACCTGCCCCTGCGTCAGCTCCCCGCCGACCCGGGTGTAGCCGCGGAAGTGGGGGCTGCGGGTCATCTCGATCGCCAGCTTCTCGGCCTCCGGAAGGGCGAAGAACGCCTCGGCCACCCGGAAGAGCTCGTCGGTCAGGGCGGGTTCGATCCCGTGGCCCACGAGGTAGAAGAACCCCACCTCGTGCGTCGCCTGCCGCAGGTCCCTGCGGAACGCCTCCGCCTCGACCGCGCCCCGGTCGAGGCGCAGGAGGTCGAGCACCGGGAGGCGTTGCGGGCTCGGGAGCCCTGCTGAGGTGCGCATGTCGCCACGCTAGCCCGCCGCGGACGGCCTCGTGAGCCCCGTATGCCGCCGCGGCCCGGGTTACGTCGGATGGCGCGCGGTCATCGGTTGGCGGGGGGTCGGGCCGTCCGGGGCCGACCCCACCGTCGGCGGCTGAACACGGCGCGTCGGACCGCGACGCCGGGGTCGCACGGCAGCGGACCGGATCGCGCACATGACGGCCAGGCCGAAGAGGACGAGCGCCACGAGGGCGGCCCACCCCAGGACCGGTCCCAGCGGAGTGCGGGAGACGAGCGGCGGGGTCGCGCCGGGGGGCCATCCCGTCGTCCACGCGAGGTCCCCCGTCGCGGTGGTGAGGCCGCCACGAGCCACGGTGAGGTGGACCGATCCGGGGCCTGGCTCCGTGAGGGCCATGGGCACCGACCACTGGTCGTCGCCCATCGACGTCGCAGCCGCGGTCGGGCCTGCCCCCACCACCCCCAGGGTCACAGAGGTGATCCGCCCGGGCTCCGGGCGCCGTGAGCTGGTGACGCGGACGACCGCCACGTTCTGCCCCGGCAGGTTGGGGCGGATCGTCATTGAGACCTCGAGGTCGGCGACCCGGGCATGCGCCGCGGTGCTGACCGGCGTCGACGGGTCGGTCATGAGCTGGCGCTCCAGGGCCGGCTGCCCGCTAGAGAGCAGGCCGGTGACCCCGAGGACGAGTGCGCCGAGGACCACCTCGGCAATGACAAGGCGCAGGGCGAACACCATCGGCCTCCCCGGTGTCACCAAGGAGCCCGCGACCCCCGTCGCGCCCACTGCCGCGGTGCGGTGATGCCGGCGCAGGTGCCACCGGGTCACGAGGGCGAGGACACCGCAGCCGAGGACGAGCAGGACCTTGAGGACGAGCAGCCGGCCGTACTCGGTGAGCAGCAGGGCGTCGACCGACCCGATGACACCGTTCGCAAGGTAGAGGCCCGTGACGACCATGACTCCAACGGCGGTCGCTGCGACAGGACCGAACGCCCGCAGAACGCGCCGCACGACCGCCGCAGTAGGGCGTTGACGGACGAGAACGACGAGCAGGAGGGCCAACGTGCCCATCCAGCAGCCGATCGCCACGATGTGCAGCGCAGCGGTCGTTACCCGGATCGGCGTTGCGACGAGGCCGGCCCCGGAGTGCCCCAGCATGGCAGTGCCGAGGGCAGCGAGCGCGGCTCCGAGGACGATGACACCCTCCCTCCCGCGACCGGCCGGAGCCGCTCCCGGGCGAGGGAAGGACGGCAGGGTCGCCAGCAGAGCGAGCGCAAGCCCACCGGTGCGCATGGCCCAGCGCGCGGCATACCCGCCGGAGACGAGCGCACCCGCCGCTCCGCCGGAGGACACGATCTGGTCGGTGAGCAGGGCTGCGGCAGCGATGAGCCCGAGCGCGAGGGACAACCCGAGGACAGGCGCCATCACCGAGCTGTCGACGCCGGGGCCCGCCCGCCGTAGCAGCGCCCGGGCCAACGGTGCGCCGACCGCGGTAGCGATGGCGACGAGCACGACCCAGCGCAGCGCGGACTCCAGGGGGTCGGGGCCGGACTCGACCCAGCCCCGCGGCACCACCGTGGTCCGGACGCCGAAGACGAGGACCCCGGCAGCGCGGTGCAGGTCGTCGCTCGAGACCGTCTCCCAGCTGACTCGGTAGGACCCCTTGAGGAGGTGCGGCAGCGACAGCTGCACGCTCACCGGTGCCTCGGCGCCTCCGGCATTGGCGGTCGCCTCGACGAGCGTCGGGGGGCCGACCGCCACCGGGTGTCCATCACCGTCGACGACGGTGACGGTCAGCGCCGGTAGGACCACGGACTCGCTGAAATGCAGCACGAGCCGGCCGGGAGCCTGGTCGAGCACCGCACCGTCGGTGGGGTTGCTCGAGGTGAGGTACGCGTGCGCCGACGCGGCGGGAGCCAGCAGGATCCCGGTGACGGAGGCCACCAGAAGGACCAGGCCGATCGTGGCGAGCACCCGCCGACCACTGGCGCGTTCCCTTCCGGGCGACACGGCGATCACTGGACCGGGACGCCCTGGAGGGTGATGCCGTGGGTGGTGATCGACGCGTGGTCGCCGAGGTGCAACGTCCCGGAGT
>NZ_JANXRJ010000342.1 GCF_025353065.1 Lapillicoccus sp. | reverse complement strand
CTGACTCACCCGCACGTGCGCGCGCTCGGCGATACCGAGCAGGGCCAGGCAGTCCAACGCCTTTTGACGGACGCGGACCTCGGCGGCCCGCGAGGCAAACGGCCTGAACACCAGGCGCCCGATGTGCTCGCCAGGCTGGTCCTGAACGCCCATGGCGACGTTGTCGAGGGCGGTGAGCCGTTGGCAGACGCGAACATCCTGGAACGAGCGGGCCAGGCCCTTGCGCACCAGCTCGTGAGCAGGCTTGCCGGTCACGTCCTCGCCGCGCAGGAGGACGTGACCCTCATCGGCGCGGATGGTGCCGCAGATCATGTTGAAGATCGTGGTCTTGCCGGCCCCGTTGGGACCGATGAGCGCGGTGACCTGTCCCTGCTCGAGCGCGAACGTCGCGCCGCTGACGGCCTTGAGACCCCCGAAGCTCTTCGCCAGCCCTTTCACCTCCACGATGGCCCCACCCGTCCGGCCGGGCGCGTCACCCTTGGTGGAGAGCCGCGCGAGCGCCTCTTCGGGAGTCGGCACCACCGCCTGACCCTTCGTCCGGCTCAGGCCAGGAACCCGGGTACGGCCAATGCCTTCGGGCAGAAGGCCCTCCGGACGGATCCTCATCATCAGGACCAGCGCGGCGCCGTAGACCACGGCCTGCCACGGGATCGCGGAGTCACCGACGTACCTGCGCAGCACCGGCTCGAGCAGGCCCAGGGCGATGGCTCCGATCACCGGCCCCCAGAGGTTGCCGGTACCCCCGAGGACAACGACGGACACGATGAAGATGGAGTAGGTGAGGGAGTAGGTGCTGGGCACGACCGACCCGTAGTAGAACGCGGCCAGTGCACCCATGCCGCCGGCGATCGCGGCGCTGATGCTGAAGGCGAGCAGCTCGGGGACCATCGGGTTCTTGCCGACGCTGGAGACCGCGGACTCGTGCTCGCGGATCCCTTTGAGCAGCCGACCGAACGGAGACTCCCCCAGACCCCAGCAGATCGCGATCGCCACGACCGCGGCGAGCAGCATCACCCAGACAACCTGTTCCGGCGCCAGCAGCACCGTGGACCCTATCTGGATCGGCGGCACGCCCGAGAGGCCGTACGGACCTCCGGTCACCGTGTCGAGCACCCCCATCAGCTGGTTCGCGACGAGCTGGAAAGCCAGGGTGAGCAAGATCAGGTACTCGCCACGGACCAGCCGGACCGCCGGAATGGAGATGACCAGGGCCGCGATGAAGGCCACCACCACCGCTGCGGCGAGTGCGGGCACCCAGTTCCACCCGGCACCGGACTGCAGGCCGGCGGTGGCGACACCCCCGAGGTCGTGGGGGGTCGGCAGGGTCAGCCGGGCGGCAGTAAAACCTCCGATGCCGAAGAAGATGGCGTGCGCCATCGACACGCGGCCGGCGTAGCCGAGCAGGAGGTTGAGGGATACCCCAAGCGTCATCAGGATGAGGATCGAGATGGCGATGTCGGCGTAGTAGCTCATCAAGCAGCCGCCTTTCCGAGCAGGCCCTGCGGCCGGATCAGCAGCACCAGGAACATTGCCCCAAACACCACCACTGGGCCGTAGTCGACCTGGAGGTAGAGCGCGCTCCAACTGCTGATCAGCCCGAGGGCGAGGCCGCCGAGCGCCGCTCCCCACTGTGAACCGATCCCACCGAGGAAGGCGGCGATGAAACCGATCAAGGTGGGTTGCAGGCCCATCGTCGGCGTGGCCACGCCCTTGGCCGTAAACAGCAGCCCCGCGACACCAACGAGCAGGCTCCCGAGGACGAACACCACGAGGTACACCCGGCGGCTGTCGATACCGACAGCCTCGGCCATCACCGGGTTGGTTCTCATCGCCGTGATCGACCGCCCGAAGCGGGTGCGGGCAATGAACAGGGCCACCGCAGCCACCAGCAGCCACGAGAGCGCGACGCTGACGATGTCATGTCGGGAGATCGTGACCGAGCCCAGCCCGAACGTCGGGTTGTCCGGCCTGGGAAGCGTCTGGTTCTCCGGTCCGAACATGAGCTGTAGCAGGTTGGGGAACGCGACGCTGACACCCAGGGACACCAAGAAGATGGTCAGCAGCGTCGCGTTCCGTCGTCTCATGGGCCGGTAGAAGAGCACCTCGATGGCCACTCCGAGCACCACCGCGACGACGAGTCCCGCCATCAGGGCTGGCCAGAAGCCGAGCCCCAAATGGTTGGCCGACCACACGGCTGCGTACGCCGCGCCGGCGTAGGCCACCGCGTGAGCGAGGTGGAAGATCCTCGTGGTCGCGTAGATGACCCCGAAGCTGACGCCCAGGAGGGCGTAGGTGGAGCCGACGACGATGCCGGACACCGTGAGCTGGGCTAGGAGAGAGAGATCCACGTAGTGCTCCTCGGTCGACCGTTGGTCAGACCAGCGCCTTCGTGGGGTCGCTGCCAGCCGCGATCTTGACGATGTCGGCGATTTTCACCGGCTGGCCGCCGGCGACCTTGAACACGCCCATCGGCTTGGAGATGGTGTGGTCGGTGGGGTTGAACTTGACTTCGCCGGTCGTTTTCTCGTCGCCGCCGTACAGGGACTTGAAGGTCGGGTTCTTCTCCAGCGCGGCCTGCAGCGCGGTGGTGTCGGTACCGTCACCCCCGTTGGCGAGCACCCGGCGGACCAGCTCCCAGACGAAGAACACCTCTTCGTAGTAGTTGGCGCCGTAGTACTCGGGGGCGGCGCCCCACATCGCGTTGTGGCCCGCGACGAACACCTTGTTCCAGGGGTTCGGGTTCTTCGGGTCGTAGAAGTCGGTCGCGAAGTTGTAGGTGTCGTAGGTCGCGCCGGCGACCTTCGCTGCCTGCTCGGTGAACTCGATACCCATGATCGGCACCTTCACGTTGGCCTCGCGCAGCTGCTTGACGAGGTAGCCCACGTCGTCGCCGAAGCTGAAGGTCAGGATCGCGTCAGGGCTCGCGGACTTGATCCGGGCAATGATCGAGCTGAACTCGGTGGCGCCGACGTCATGCTGCTCGTTCGCGACGACTGAACCACCAGTGAGCTGATTCCACACCGCGGGGCCGATCGTCTTCGCTCCCGCGACACCGTTCTCCTTCGTGCCGACGATCGCGAGCTTCTTGGCACTGGGGAAGGTCTTGGCGATCCAGGCCAGCGCCCCCGGGGCGGGGTCGTCACCAAAGATCATCCGGGTCTGCCAGAGGAACGCCTTACCGACCTGGCCCGGGCTGGAGCCGCCGCCGTTGAAGGAGAGCAGCTTGTTCTGAGCGATGAGCGGGACGATCGCCTCGCTGGGGGCGCCGTACGAGGTCTGCAGGATCTTGATGTTGTTCTGGGTGATCAGTTGGCGCGTGCCGGTCAGCGCGGTGGGGACGTCACCGCTCTTGTGGTCGGCGATGTGGACGTCGTACGTGATGCCCTGCGCGGACTGGATCTGTGCCGCCGCCAGTTTGGCGCCCTGGCTCATCACCTTGCCGAAGAAGGAGCCCTGACCCGTGATGGCGAGCAGCATCCCGGCCGAGAGGGTCACCTCCGAGCCCCCGGCCTTCCCACCCGGGCCGAAGATGGCCTGCAGCGCCTTCCCCGCGCCCGGGTCCACCTTGGAGGTGTCGATGGTGGCCCCCGACCCACTGCTGGTGGTGCCTCCCCCGCAGGCGGTCAGGACGGCGAGGCCGCCGACCGCGGCGGTGCCGCTGAGGAACCGTCGACGAGAGAGGTCGACAGACGGAAAACTCAGGACGGACGGAACGCCCGTCGGCTGGCGTCGGTTACTCATGTGTTTCTCCTCAAAGGTCTGACTAGGTAGCTGGTCGGGGATGATGCGCTGGCTGTTCAGGCCACGCCACCGTCGATGATCAGGGTCTGCCCGGTCATGTAGGACGAGGCATCGGAGGCCAGGAACAGGACGCCTCCAGCGACTTCCTCGGGTACGCCTTGCCGCCCGAGTGGGACGACGTGGTGGACGGTCTCCTCCTGCGACTTACGACCGCCCATGAAGTCGATGGCGGGCTGGTTG
>NZ_JANXRJ010000341.1 GCF_025353065.1 Lapillicoccus sp. | reverse complement strand
TTCAAGCAGTGGCGCGCCCTCGCCACCCGCTACGACAAGCTCGCCCTGACCTACCGCGCCGGCGTTGTCCTGCGAGCTGTCGTGCTGTGGCTCAACACATTAGGAGACACGCCCTAGGCGAGCACGACCCGAGCGATGTGGTGGCCACCGGCGTCGCGGCTTGGCGACGTGCTCGCGCCGCGGCTCCTTCGCATGGCCACGATTCGGCGCGTCGTCGAGAGCTGACCGCGGCCAAGCTTGATTGGACATGTGGTCACAAGCCGGCGGATCCGTCTCCCGACCAAGAGCATATCGTGCCGCTGCCTCAAGGTGGTGCCGAAGGAAAGGCCGAGCATCACCGCTATGACTTGCGCGACGGCGCCGTGCTCGAAGCTGGTGGACGAACCGATTGAGAATCCAGTTGCCGGCCGCTGCTACCCGCGCGGTCAACAATGGCGGCCCAAAGGCGGGGGCTCTGCAGTCGTCGGCGCGGGACTGTCGCCGCTTACGATGTAAGAGCACAGGTGGGGCCGACACATCCACCGCTACCCGAATGTGTTGATCATCGCCGACTCGCACGACCAAATCGGCGTGGTCCACCGTCCTAGTTTTAATGAATTGCCGCCTGTCGGGCCGAAGACCGGCAACGCGAAGCTCGGGTCATTAGACCCACGCCGAGCCGGTGGCCATGCCTCGGCCCCGTTGTGCGCCTGCGTCGCCATCGGCAAGGTCGGGCACGGCCGACAGATGTGCGACAAGGTGGGGCTAGCAACACTACGAGGGCGTTGTCGTTACAGCCCCGAAGAGGTCATCAATGATCGACAACCCGTTCTACAGTCATGAGTGTTACGACGAGTACGACCTGATCAGCACGGGCCGTTCGACCTGGAGGAGGGTGGCTGCTGCATCCCTGACTGCCAGCTGGCGGTCGCAACCGTCGTTGAGCTGACTGAGGCCAAAGACAACGCGATCCTGGTCACCACCTGGTACTCGGGCACGCACCAGATCTTTCGAGACATCTACATCGGGCCGGACCACGCGCTGAACCCCAACCGGTACTTCATCGTGTGCATCAACCAGATCGGCGACGGGCTGTCCACCGCAACGCACAACGCCGACGGCCCGAACGCCGAGCTCGCGACGTCTAAGTTCCCGAAGGTGCGGATCGGCGATGACGTGGTCGCCCAAGAGCGACTGCTGCGCGAGCACTTCGGCATCGCGACACTGCAGCTGGTGGTCGGTGCGTCCATGGGTGTCCAGCAGACCTACGAGTGGGCGGTGCGGTTCCCCGACAAGGTCCGCTGCGCCGCGCCGATCACCTCGCACGACTTCCTCTACACCGAGACGCTAAACGAGCAGATCTGGTCCGACCCCGGCTGGAACGGCGGGGAGTACAAGTCCAACGTCGACGTCCTCGACGGGCTCACACGTCACGCCCACATCTGGGGCGTGCTCGGGTTCTCCACCGAATTCTGGGAGCAGGAAGTCGGGCGGTCGCTTGAGTTCGAGACGAAAGAGGCATTCCTTGAGCGCTTCCTGGAGCCCGACTCCACCGTCATGGACCCCAATGACCTGCTGACGCTGGCGTGAAAGTGGCAGCGCGGCGACGTCGCCCGCCACACCGGTGGCGACCTCGCGGCCGCCCTCAAGCGGATCACGGCCAAGACCTTCGTCATGCCGATCGACGAGGACATGTTCTTCCCGATTCGCGACCGTCGCGCCGAGCAAGAGCTCGTCCCGGGCAGCGAGCTGCGCGTGGTGGAGGACGTCTCGGGCCACCTCGGGCTGTTCGGTGTCTCGCCGACCTACATGCCCCAGATCGACCGTCACCTCAACGAGCTCCTGGCAACTGGGATCTGAGGCGACCCGGCCCCTCGTGCCGCAGCCGGGACGCACACCCGGCTGCTGCCCCGCTGGCTCGGGGGGCGTGGATATGCTGGCGTCCTCGGTGCCGGCCGAACCACCCGCTTGATGCCTGCTCGAATCCCCCTGAACAAGAAGGACACCTCATGGACGAGTTCGCCACCGTCGACGTCAACCAAGGCAACCCACCCCCGGAGAAGCTGCAGGCGCTGTTCAACGACCCTGAGCGGGTTCGCGTACAAACCCTGCCCTGCGCCCTGGAGGGCCTGAACTCGAAAGCCGTTCACTTCCCGGCCGGCGTACGCACGAACCCGCACGTGCACACGATGGGTCAGCACATCATCATCACCGACGGCACCGGTGTCGTGGGCGACGAGAGCGGTGTTCACGTCGTGCACGCAGGCGATGTCATCACCAGCCCGCCCGGCGGCTGGCACTGGCACGGCGCCCTGCCGACGACGGCCATGTCACACGTCACGGTCGAAGACCCCGGGCTGGACCTCGACGTTGAGCGCCGCGACTACGACGAGGTCTACACCACCGACCTGGACTCATAGGACGCGACGTCCTCATCGTTGCTGCGACTGCTTGCCTGGTCTGCCCGAGGCGATCGAGGCGACCTGGCCGCTCACCGTCGTGCCCGCACGAGGCTGGCGAGCGCCTTGAACGCCTCAAGCAGCTGCGCAACGGGTGCCCGACGAGGGATCGCTCCGCGCGACAGGGGGAGTCACGAGCCGTGACCCTTCAGTTGTCGTCCGCCATCCACCTCAGGGAAGCTCAGGCTTGGCGATGGGTGCTCGGATCATGCTGAAGCCTCCTGGCGGGCGGGTGTGGGGATCAGAATGGCGCTACCTACCGCAGCCGCGACGAACAGCCCGGCGGGTGATCAGCCCGGTGATGTGTAGGCCGGTCAGGAAGTGGCCGGTCTGGTCGGGCTGGCCGGCGATCGCGCCGAAGGTGGCGATGCCGATCGCGCCGCCGGTCTGGCGGGCGGTGTTGTTCACCCCGGACCCCAGCGCGGACCGCTGCGGTGGGGCGGCGGCGATCGCGGCGGCAACCAGGGCCGGGGTGAGCAGCCCGAGTCCGATGCCCCAGCCGAGCATCGCGGGCAGCAGCAGCGGATAGGCGGTGTCCGCGGTCCAGGTCGCGGTGAGTGCGACGCCGACAGCGGCGAGCAGCAGCCCGGCCAGCATCATCGGCTTAGGTCCCCGCCGCGCGATGCCCCGTCCGGCGATCGGTGCCAGCACGGTCAGCGGCAGGAACAGCGGCAATACCGCCAGGTCCGCGCCCAACGCCGAGCGGTGCTGCACGCTTTGCAGGTACAGGGTGAGCAGGAACAGCAGCCCGAGGGTACCCAGGTTCATCACCGCTGCGACGCTGTTGGCGGTCGAGAACGCCGGGCGGCGAAACAGCGGCAGTGCCAGCATCGGGTCGGCGACGGTGTGCTCGGTTCGCAGGAACCCGGCCAGGGCGAGAACCGCGACGACGATCGCGCTGACCGTGGCGGCACCGAGGCCGGTGTGGGCCGGCGTGGATGACGGCGAACGTCGCGGCGGCCAGCGTGACCGCACCCAGGACGACGCCGGTCCGGTCTAGCCGGCCGGTGCCGCGATCAGCGTCCGCAGGGACGATGCGCAGGGTCACCGGGCCAGCGATGAGCACGATCGGGACGTTGAGGAAGAACACCCACCGCCAACCCAGCCCCTGCACGAGCAGGCCGCCCAGCACCGGGCCCGGCGGGCAGGGCGGCGCTGCCGACACCGGCCCAGATGCCGATCGCCCGGGCCTGCTCGCCACGCTCGGGAAGGAGCGGCTGATGATCGCCAGCGTCCCGGGTAGCAGCAGCGCGGCTCCGATGCCCTGCACCACCCTGCCGGCGATGAGCACGCCGGTGGACGGAGCTAGCCCGCACGCCAGCGACGCGACGCCGAACACGGCCAGCCCGCTCAGTACGACCAGCTTGTGCCCGCGCAGGTCACCGATGGTGCCGCCGGCGAGAAGCAGCGCCGCCAGCGCCAG
>NZ_JANXRJ010000302.1 GCF_025353065.1 Lapillicoccus sp. | reverse complement strand
GCGCCTCGGCCTCGGTCGGGCCGGTGACGCCCTCGGCGAGGGTCACGTCGACGACGTTGTAGGTGGGAGAACCGGATTCGTCCTCGTCGAGGCAGTGCATCAGCCGCTGGACGTCCTCGGCGCTCGTGATGAGGCCCTCGGAGAGGAGGAAGCCGATGGTGAGGTCGAAGTCGTCTCCCGGCGTGCGCATCGTGACCGTGAGGGGGAGGCCGTCGACCCGGATCTCCATCGGCGCCTCGACGACGACGGTGTCGAGACGCTCGACGATCCGCGGTGACGTCGGGTCGGACAGGTCGATCCGGATGGCAGGTGTGCGCTGCGTGACCCGACCCATTCATCAACTGTAGGCCGCACCGCAGCCCGCCGAATCGGTGGGCATCCACTTCGCCATCCACTGCGGTCGAGGGGGTCGGTCCACTAGCGTTGTCCCTCGAGGGGTCTACCCTTCGTGCACGCCCCGGTGCACGGCCGGGCGCACATCCGAGATCGATGATGGAGGGGACGACGTGGCAGCGACCGCTGAGGCGGCCTCGCAGGGTTCACCCATGTCCCGGCTCGGCTTCGCGGCCGGCCAGGTCGTCCAGGAGATCGGCTGGGACGACGACGTCGACAACGAGCTGCGCTTCGCGGTCGAGGACCTCACGACCACCGACCTCGAGGACGAGGACTACGGCGACGTCGCCGACGCGGTCCTCGTGTGGTTCCGTGCTGGGGACGGCGATCTCGTCGACCTGCTCGTCGACTGCCTGACCAACCTCGCCGACGAGGGGTTCGTCGTCCTCTGCACCCCGAGGGCCGGGCGCGATGGACACGTCCAGGCGGCCGAGGTCGAGGAGTCGGCCGTCACCGCTGGTCTGCACGCCGCCGGCACCGCCAACGGGTCGCCCGACTGGGCCACCGTGCGGTTGGTGTCGCCGAAGACGCAGCGCCGCTGAGGCTCAGCTCCTCCCTTCGAGCTGACAGCAGAAGCCCCGAGGTCGGTCGAGGTCCGAGGCGTCGACTGGCAGGATGGGCCCATGTCCCGCGCCACCCCCCTCGCCGTCGGCGACCAGGCTCCGGGCTTCACGCTGGTCGACCAGCACGGCACCCCGGTGTCGCTGTCCCGGTATGCCGGTCGGCAGAACGTCGTCCTCGTCTTCTATCCGTTCGCGTTCTCGGGGATCTGCACGGGCGAGCTGCGCGAGATCCGGGACAACCTCGGGGACTTCGAGGCCGACGACATCCGGGTGCTCGCCATCTCCTGCGACTCGATGTTCACGCTCCGGGCGTGGGCCGACGCGGAGGCCCACTTCTTCCCCCTCCTCAGCGACTTCTGGCCGCACGGTCAGACGGCCCGCGACTACGGCGTCTTCTCCGAGGAGACCGGCGCGGCACTGCGGGGGACCTTCCTGGTCGACACCGCGGGAGTCGTCCGCTGGGTGATGGTCAAGCCGACGGGGGAGCGGCGCAACTTCGACACCTTCCGCGACGCGCTCGCCGACCTTCGCGGCGGCCGGCTCGTCGGCGTCTGACGGAGCGCGTGCCACCAGCCGCATGACGTGGCGCCGGTCGGTCTGTCAGACTGCTGCCTGCCCGGACGGCGCGGATCGAGCCGGCAGCGGGGCGCGATGTCGCCGGGCAGGGGCCTGTAGCTCAGCTGGTAGAGCACCGCGTTTACACCGCGGCTGTCGTCGGTTCGAACCCGGCCGGGCCCACCGACATCACCGCAGGTCACAGGCTGTTTGAGGGCCCGCCGTTCGTTGCTCGCAACGGCCTAGTAGGCCTTTTGACCGCAGATTGACCGCAAGAACCCAGCGCTGCAGCTCGTCCGATGACGTCGAGGCGGTCTGCTACGTCATCCAACTGGTCGGGAAACAGGTGGCCGTAGAGGTCGAGCGTCATGCTCGCTGTGGCGTGACCGAGCATTTGCTGGACGACCTTGACATTGCCCCCGGCGGCGATGGCCAGGGAGGCAGCGGTGTGTCGGAGCCCGTGCGGTGTGAGGTCAGGCTCGCCGATCGCCCGGGCTGCGGGCCCAAACGTGCGTCGGTTGAAGTTGCCGTTACGGAGAACGCCGCCCCGGGTGCCCTCGAAGACGAGGTCGTCAGGACCCTTGCCAGCGACCGATTCAGTGACCTGTTCGGCGAGGAAGCGGGGGAGCGGGACGGTGCGTTCCTCACCCGTCTTGGTGGTATCGAAGATGAGGCGGCCGTTGTCCTCGGTCACCGAGCGGGCGATGTGCATGCGCCGTCGCAGCGGGTCGACATCCCTGACCCGGAGGGCCGCCATCTCACCCCACCTCAGTCCCGTGTACGCCAGGAACCTCACGACCAGTCCGTAGGGTTCGCACTCGAGCACGAGAGCCTCCACCTGGGCCGCGGTCAGGAACCGTCGCGGCCGGGTGAGCTTGCGGGGGAGCCTCGCGCCTTTGGCTGGGTTGGTCGGCAGCCGGCGGTCGCGTACCGCCAGGTCGAGCATCTGGGAGAGGATGCCGTGTGCTCGTTGCACGCTCGACGCGCTGAGCCCTCCGGCCATCAGCTCGGTGACCCAGGCCTGGACCTCGGCGTGGGAGATGTCCCGCAGCTTGGTCGAGCCCCAGCGGGGGGTGATGTAGTTGCGCACGATGCCCTCGACCCGTGACCGGCCGGTGGCCTTGAGGTGGACCTGTCCGGCCAGCCACGTCGTCGACCAATCGCTGACGGTAACTCGTGAGCTGCCGGGGTCGGTGTAAGTGCCGGTGACAACCGCGCTCGTGACGTCGTCGAGCCACCGCTGGGCGTCGACCTTGCGGGTGAAGTGGCGTGCGTGCTCCTTACCCGCGGCGTCGCGGTACCTGGCCTTCCAGCGGCCGTTGGAGTGCTTCTGGATGTTGGCCATCGTCTGCGAAGTCCTTTCGCTGTCAGCCCCGCAGGTGGCCGATCAGAGCACTTTCACCCCGGCCAGCTGCGGCCCTTCGCTCCCCGGCCGCGCACGCTGACAATCTTGTTGGTGTGACGGCCGCCTCGGCTCCCCCAGCAGGCTACGTGCGGGTGGTGACATAGTCGCGCGGTCGAGGATCCGAGTTAACGGCGCTCGCTGGTAGCGGTGCGGATTTCCGTGGCGCTGTCCTGCTCGTCGATCCAGGTCTGGAGGTCGCTGGCGCGGTAGACGACGTGGCGGCCGAGGCGGAAGCTGCGGGGGCCGGTGCCGAGGTGGCGCCAGTAGCGCAGGGTGGCGATGGGGGCGCGGACGATCGCGGCGACCTCGGTGAGGGTGAGCAGCTCGTCGTTGGC
>NZ_JANXRJ010000268.1 GCF_025353065.1 Lapillicoccus sp. | reverse complement strand
GAGCTGTTCACGCGGGGCCTGATGCCCGACCAGTGGCACCTCGTCGGCAACGGCCGCGGGGACGTCGCCCACGAGGACTTCCGCGCCCACGTGCGGCAGGTGCTCGACGAGTTCGGCCCGAAGGAGATTGACGAGAAGCAGTGGGACGACTTCGCCGGACGGCTGCGCTTCGCCGGGGGTGGCTTCGAGAGGTCCGACCCCGGGAGCCTGCTCGACGTCCTCAAGCAGTCGCACGACGAGGTGGGCGCCGACGCGCGCTACGTCCACTACCTCGCCATCCCGCCGGTGGCGTTCGCCCGGGTGGCCGAGGGGCTGGCCGAGCACCAGCTCGTGCAGGACTCCCGCGTCGTCTTCGAGAAGCCCTACGGATCGTCGCTCGAGGCCTTCCACGAGCTCGACACCCTCGTGCACTCCGTGATGGAGGAGGAGCAGGTCTACCGCATCGACCACTTCCTCGGGAAGGAGGCGACCCAGAACCTCCACGTGCTGCGCTTCGGCAACGAGATGATGAACCGGGTGTGGTGCCGCGAGGCGGTGGCCCAGGTGCAGATCGACGTCCCCGAGACCCTCGACGTCGCCGACCGGGCCGGCTTCTACGACGCCACCGGTGCCTTCCGCGACATGATCGTGACGCACCTCTTCCAGGTCGCCGCCGAGGTGGCCATGGAGCCGCCGGTGAGCATGTCCGCCGAGGACCTCCAGGACGCCCGCGAGTCCGTGATGGCCGCCTTCCGGCCGCTCCAGGAGGAGGACGTGGTCTTCGGCCAGTATGCCGGGTACGCTGAGCTGCCCGAGGTGAAGGACGGGTCCACCACCGACACCTTCGCCGCCGCCCGCCTCTGGGTCGACACCGACCGGTGGCACGGCGTGCCCTTCCTGCTGCGCAGCGGCAAGCAGCTCGGGGTGAACCGGCAGGTCGTGACCCTGCTGATGCGCCCCGTGGAGGGGCCGCTGACCCAGGTGCCGCCGCACTCGAGCATGCTCCAGCTCTCGCTGTCGGGGTCCGGGGCGATCGAGATGCAGCTCGTCGTCAAGGAGCCCGGGGCCGAGCTGAACCTCGTGCCGACGCGAACGGACCTCGACCTCGGGAGCGTCGTCGAGGGCGCGGCCCTGCCCCCCTACGTCTCACTGCTCCACGACGTCACCGTCGGCGACCGGTCGCTGTTCACCAGCAGCGCGGGGCTGCAGTCCGCCTGGACGGCGGCCGCGGCTGTGGTCGACAGCACGGCTCCTCCGATCCCCTACGAGCCCGGGTCGTCCGGCCCGCGCGAGGCGGAGCACCTCACCGACGGGGTGGGCTGGCTCTCCGAGGCCGTCCCCGGCTGAGCCGCGGGTGCCGGGGCGCTCCGGCGGTCTCGTGTGCTGAAACCGCCGGAGCTGGGCGAACACGTCTCCCGGGAGAGTTGTCACACCGTGAGGGAGAGGTACCCACTCGCCTGCCTCTGACACATTTCCCGGGCCGCGATTCGTCAATCGTTGTCCGTCCCCTCTGACAGGATGGAATTCGTGTCCACCATCGTGTTCTTCCACGCCCATCCGGACGACGAGGCGAGCGGCACCGCCGGGTCGATGGCCCGCGCCGCCCGCGAAGGCCATCGGGTGGTCGTCGTCTACGCCACCAACGGCGACCACGGCGAGCCGGCCGCCGACCTCGCCGAGGGCGAGACCGTCGTCGCCCGCCGACAGTCGGAGGCCGAGGCCTCGGGCCGGGTCACCGGCACCGCGCGCATCGCCTGGCTGGGCTACGCGGACTCGGGCATGACCGGCTGGGAGCAGAACGCGGCCGCGGGCGCGTTCCACAGCGCCGACCTCGACGAGGCCGCCGCCCGGCTGGTGGCCGTCCTCGACGAGGAGGACGCCGACGTCCTGGTCGGCTACGACTGGCACGGCGGCTACGGCCACCCCGACCACGTCAAGGTCCACGACGTGACCGAGCGGGCGCTGGAGCTCGTCGCCCGTCGGCCCCGGCTCCTCGAGGTGACGATGAACCGCGACCGGATGCGCACGATGTTCGAGATGGCGAAAGCGGCCGGCATGGCCGAGGACTGGGACCCCGACGGGCCGGGCGACGACGGCAACCCCGTCGGCATGCCCGAGTCCGAGATCCACTGGGCGGTGCCGCTCGGTGACCTCGTCGCCACGAAGCGCGCGGCGCTCGCGTGCCACGCCAGCCAGACGTCCGACGTCGGGATGATGCTGGCGATGGAGCCCGACATCTTCGCGATGGCGTTCGGCACCGAGTACTTCATCGAGCCCGGCCACGACGCCGGTATGCGTGAGGGCTGGTTCCTCGAGCCGAAGGGCTGACGTCAGCGCCGACGCGACACCGGTGGGCGATCGGTGCGGACGTTGCGGTCGGTATGGCATCGTCAGCCGGGTGCCGGACCTGACCCTCGCCGACGTCGTCGCCGCCCTCGAGCGGCTCTACCCGCCGCAGACCGCGATGGACTGGGACAGGGTCGGTCTGGTGGCCGGAGACCTCGCGCAGCCCGTGCGGCTCGTGCACCTCGCCGTAGACCCGACCCTCGCCGTCGTCGAGGAAGCCGTCGCTGCGGGCGCCGATCTCCTGGTCACCCACCACCCCCTGCTGCTGCGCGGGGTGAGCAGCGTGGCGACGGCCTCGGCCAAGGGCGAGACGGTGACGCGGGCGATCCTCGCCGGCCTCGCCCTCTACTGCGCCCACACCAACGCCGACGTCGCGAGCCCCGGCGTCTGCGACGCCCTCGGCGCCGCCTGCGGGCTCGGGTCGATGCGGCCGCTCGCCACCGGCCCGGGTGCCGTGGGCCGCGTGGGCGACCTCCCGCACCCGATGGCGCTGCGGGCCTTCGTCGAGCGGCTGGCCAGCGTCCTGCCGCAGACCGCCGGAGGGATCCGGGTCAGCGGCGACCCGGACGCGCAGGTGACCCGCGTCGCGGTCGTGGGGGGGTCGGGCGACGACCGGTTCGAGGCGGTGCGGGCGGCCGCCGCAGACGTCTACGTCACGGCCGACCTGCGGCACCACCCGGTCCTCGAGGAGCGCGAGCAGACCCGCTACGGCCGCCCCTACCTCGTCGACGCCGGCCACTGGGCGAGCGAGTCGGCGTGGCTGGCCGTCGCCGGGCGCGCGCTGCTCGTCGAGCTCGGCATCGTCCCGAGCACCGATCCGGAGGAGGGCGACGAGGGGTCCACTAGGTTGGAGACCTACGTCTCGACCCTGCGCACCGAGCCCTGGAGCTTCGTCGTCGGGGCCAACGCCGTGTCGCCCCTGCCGCCCACGCCCCTGCCGCCTACGCCACCTGGAGGTACCCCCTGAAAGCCGACCCGACCAGCCAGCTGAGGCTGCTCGACCTCCAGGCCGTCGACACCCGTCTCGACCAGCTCGCGCACGCCCGCCAGACCCTGCCCCAGCTGAAGGACATCGCGGTGCTGGAGGCGAAGGCGGCCCTCCTCGACACCGACCTCATCAACGCCCGGACCGCGGTCTCCGACATCCAGCGCGACGTCGACAAGGCGGAGTCCGACGTCCAGCTGGTGCGCGACCGCGCCGCCCGCAACCAGGCACGACTGGACGCCGGGCAGGGCACCGCCAAGGACCTCCAGGCCCTGCAGCACGAGCTCGAGTCGCTCGCGCGCCGCAAGAACGACCTGGAGGACGTCGAGATCGACGTCATGGAGCGCGCCGAGTCCCTGGGCGAGCGGCTGTCGGCGCTCGAGGCGTCGCGGGCCGACCTCGGCGTCACCCTCGCGGAGCTCGCCTCGGCCCGGGACGGCAGGTTCGCCGAGATCGACGCCGAGGCCGAGCTGTCGGCGACGCGGCGGGCCGCCATCGCGCCCGAGGTCGGCGACGACCTGGTCACGCTCTACGAGAAGGTCCGCGCCAGCAGCGGAGGCATGGGCGCCGCAGAGCTGAAGCAGCGCCGTTGCGGCGGCTGCCGGCTCGAGCTCCACCAGGGCGACATGGACCGCATCCGCGCCGCTGCCGACGACGAGGTGCTGCGCTGCGAGGAGTGCCGCCGCATCCTCGTCCGCACGGCCGAGTCCGGGCTGTCCCACCCGGTCGCGTCATGACCTACGCCGGAGACGTCAGCCCCATCGACGCGTATGCCGCGCTGCAGGCCGATGCGGACGCCGTCCTCGTCGACGTGCGGACGCAGGCGGAATGGACCTACGTCGGCCTGCCCGACCTCACGGACCTCGGCAAGCGGGTCGTCACGATCGAGTGGCAGACCTTCCCGGACGGCGCCCGCAACGCCGACTTCCTCGAGCAGCTGCGGGGCGCCGGACTCGGCGAGGACACGCCGATCTACTTCCTCTGCCGCAGCGGGGTGCGCTCAGCCGCAGCGGCCGAGCTGGCCACCGCGCGAGGTCTCGGCCCGGCATACAACATCAGCGACGGTTTCGAGGGTCCGCACGACGACGAGGGACACCGTGGGGTGGCTGGGTGGAAGGCCGCCGGACTGCCCTGGCGACAGGGCTGAGAGGCGTGACCGGCATGAGCGACGATCGTGAGCCCGGGCTGCGACCGGACACCCTGGCCGTGCGGGGAGGCCTGTCGCGCAGCGGCTTCGACGAGACGTCCGAGGCCCTCTACCTCACCTCCGGCTTCGTCTACGCCACCGCGGAGGAGGCGGAGGCCGCCTTCAAGGAGGAGATCGACCGCTTCGTCTACTCCCGCTACGGCAACCCCACGGTGCGGATGTTCGAGGAGCGGCTGCGGCTGCTCGAGGGGGCCGAGGCCTGCTTCGCGACGTCCTCCGGGATGGCGGCCGTCTTCGTCGCGCTCGCCGCGCTGCTCGGACAGGGCGACCGCCTCGTCAGCTCGCGTGCGCTGTTCGGGTCGTGCTTCGTCATCGTCGACGAGATCCTCCCGCGGTGGGGTGTCGAGTCCGTCCTCGTCGACGGGTCCGACCTCGAGCAGTGGCGCGCCGCTCTCAGCGTGCCGACGACGGCGGTGTTCTTCGAGACGCCGAGCAACCCCATGCAGGAGCTCGTCGACATGGCCGCCGTGTCGGAGCTGGCCCATGCCGCTGGCGCGAAGGTCGTCGTGGACAACGTCTTCGGCACCCCGGTGTTCTCGAAGCCGCTGCAGCACGGGGCCGACATCGTCATCTACTCCGCGACGAAGCACATCGACGGCCAGGGCCGCGTCCTCGGTGGGGCTGTCCTCGGCCCGCGCGACTTCGTGGGCGGACCGGTGAAGAACCTGATGCGGCATACGGGTCCGGCGATGTCGCCCTTCAACGCCTGGACCCTCGTCAAGGGGCTCGAGACCCTGTCGCTGCGGGTCGAGCGCCAGGCCGCCAACGCCCTGACCTTCGCCCGAGCCCTCGAGGAGCACCCAGCGGTGACGTCGGTGCTCTATCCCTTCCTGCCGTCTCACCCGCAGCACGAACTGGCGAAGGCGCAGATGAGCGGCGGCGGCACCGTCGTGACCTTCTTCATCGACGGCGGCAAGGACGAGGCCTTCCGGGTGATGAACGCCCTCGAGGTCATCGACATCTCCAACAACCTCGGCGACGCGAAGTCGATGGTCACGCACCCGGCGACGACGACGCACCGACGGCTCAGCCCCGAAGCCCGCGCCGCCGTCGGCATCACCGACGGCACCCTGCGCATCTCGGTCGGCCTCGAGGACGTCGCCGACCTCGTCGGGGACATCACCCGAGCGCTGGCTCGGATCCAGCGCCGTGAGACCTAGCGCACGAGAACGAGCGCGCCGAGAGCTGCCGCGCTGGCGACGACGGCACAGACCAGACCCTCCCGGGCCAGGTATGCCGTGCTGACGGTGACCTCGGCGGCGCGGCACCGCTGCCGCCACAGGAGGGTGGCCAAGGACCCCCAGACGGTGATCAGCGGACCGACGTTGACCCCGATGAGCAGCGCGAACAGGCGCACGGGCGCGTCGGAGGACACCGACTCCAGAGCGAGGTAGGCCGGCAGGTTGTTGACGGCGTTGGCCGACAGCAGCCCCACACCACCGACGCGGAGGAGCGCCCCGGCCCCCGTGCCCGCCCCCACAAGGGAGGTCAGCAGCTCGCGCAACCCGTGGTTGATCGCGACGTCGACGACGACGAACAGCACGCTGACGCCGATGACCATCTGCCACGGCACCGAGACCCGCCGCAGCAGGGTGCGGTCGCGGACCAGCACGGTGCCGACGAGGATCGCGGCCGCCGCCGCCGAGGGTATCCACGGGGTGAGGCCGGCGACGAAGGCCGGTCCGAGGGCGATGCAGCAGACCGAGGCGACGACCAGCAGCGTCCGGTCGTGCGTCTCGGGCGACGACTCCAGGGCATACCGGCCCGTGAGCGCCCGGCGGTGGCGCAGCGCGAGGAGGAGGACCGTGGCGACGATGGCCGCGAGGGCCGGGGCCCACGCCAGCCGGAGGTAGCCGAGCTGCCCGACGCCGAGCTGGCCGAGGCGGTGCAGGGCGAGGAGGTTGGTGAGGTTGGAGACCGGCAGCAGCAGGGACGCGGTGTTGGCCAGCCACAGGGTCGTCATCGCGAAGGGCAGCGTCGCCACCCCCACCTGGCGGGCCACGGTGATCGCCACCGGGGTGAGGAGGACGGCGGTGGTGTCGAGGCTGAGGACGATGGTGCTGACGCAGGCGATGGCGACGACGAGCAGCCAGAGGACCCAGACCCGCTGGCGCCCGGCGCGCGCCGCCCAGTGGGCCGCGACGTCGAACACGCCTGCCGCGTCAGCGATCTCGGCCACCACGGTGATGGCGATAAGGAAGGCGAGGACGGGGACGACCCGGCCGGCGAGGTCAGCCAGCTCGGCGCTCATCGGCCGCCGCCGGGGGACCGGACCGAGGCGTCGAGCACCCACGGCTGATCGACCTTGGTGGGCTCCGTCAGGGCGACGTCGAAGGCCTGGCCCACCACCTCGGCGAGGCCTCGAGGGGTGCGGGCGTCGAGGCCGACCTCGCACAGGTGCCGGGCCACGAGGCCTCGCGTGTGCTTGGCCAGGTGGGTCGCCCCCGGGACTCGGACCTGCACCCAGCGCCTCGCGAGGGGGCCGCGCGGGACCCATGCGGCGGCATACGTGCTGCTGCGGCAGTCGACGACGACCCCGCGGCCGGCCGCCTCGGGCAGCACGGCGGCCAGGGGCTCGCGCCACACCGCGGCGAGGGGTCCGAGCGGGGGGAGGTTGACCGCCATCGACAGCCGGTATGCCGGGACCCGGTCGACCATGCGCACCGCGCCGAAGAGCGCAGAGACGACGACGAGCCACCGGTTCGCCCGCCGGCGCGCCGCGGTGTCCATGCTCGCGAGGTCGAGCGCCGCGTAGAGGACCCCCGAGTAGACCGTGCCCGCGGGGGCCGTCGGCGCGGTGAGGAGCCGGGTGTTGCGGGCAACCTCCTCGACCAGGTGGGGGGAGACGCCGAGCCGGTCGTGCGCGTCGGGGCGGGTGCTCGTGGCGGCGACGGCTTCGACGACGGCGCGCCGCGTGGAGGTCAGCTCGGGGAAGGAGAGGGCACCGAGGTCGAGCGGACGTCCCCGCCCCGCCGGGGTCTTGCCCTCGGACGGCGGCAGCAGGATGAGCACGGACGGCAGGCTAACCGTTGCCGTACGGCACATTGCTGTCGGGCGTCAGGCAACGTCCGCACCGACGCGACACCGATGTCGCGTCCGCGCGGACGTCGGTGCACGTGGCCGGGTGCCTAGAGTGGCGGCATGGCCCAACACGTCATCCGCTACCGCACCACACCGGCCGTCCCGGTCTCGTCGGTGGCGGCCGATCCCCAGGGTCTGCTGGCCCGGTTCGACGCCATCCGGATCGAGCTCGAGGTGCCGCAGGACTTCCCGCCGGAGGTGACGCAGGAGGCCCTCACCGTCGCGGCCTCGGTCACCCTCCCGGAGCGCGACGAGACGGCCGTGCCGTTCTGCACGATCGACCCGCCGGGATCGATGGACCTCGACCAGGCTCTGCACATCGAGCGGGCCGGCGACGCCTACCGCGTGCGCTACGCGATCGCTGACGTGCCGGCGTTCGTCGCGCCGGGTGGCTCGATCGACACGGAGGCCCGCCGGCGAGCGGTGACCATCTATGCACCGGATCGCCGGTCGCCGCTGCACCCGCCGGAGCTGAGCGAGGGCGCCGCGAGCCTGCTGCCCGGTCAGGTGCGGCCGGCGTTCGTCTGGGACCTCACTCTCGACGCCGACGGCGACGTCGCGGAGACCGGCATCGCCCTCTACCGGGCGCAGGTCCGCAGCGTCGACCGGCTCGACTACGACCACGTGCAGCAGGCCGTCGACGCGGGGACCGACGACGAGCGGCTGGTCCTGCTCAAGGAGGTGGGGGAGAAACGAATTGCGTTGGAACGAAAGCGTGGTGGGGCCAGCCTGCCGATGCCGGAGCAGGAGGTGAGGCAGGAGGGCGGAGACTTCACTGTCTCCTTCCGACCTCCCCTCGCCGCGGAGGACTGGAACGCGCAGATCTCCCTGATGACCGGGATGGCCGCGGCGACGCTGATGCTCCGCGGCGGAGTGGGGATCCTGCGGACGATGCCGCCGCCGGACGCCGGCGCGGTCGCACGGTTCCGGCGGCAGAGTAGCGGGCTCGGCATCGAGTGGCCCCAGGGGGAGCCCTACGGCGAGTTCCTGCGCCGCCTCGATCGCGACAACCCCCAGCACCTCGCGCTGATCCACGAGGCCACGGCGCTGTTCCGGGGTGCGAGCTACACCCCCTTCGACGGCGCGGCCCCCGAGCAGCCGTTGCACGGCGCGGTCGCCGCCTCCTACGCCCACGTCACAGCGCCGCTGCGGCGGCTCGTCGACCGCTTCGGGCTGGTCGTGTGCGCTGCGCTCGCGGTGAAGGAGCCGGTGCCGGACTGGGTCCGTGAGGCGCTGCCCGCCCTGCCTGACCTGATGAGGTCGGGCGACCACAAGGCACACGCGGTCGACCGCGCCTGCACCGACGCGGTGGAGGCGGCGGTGATGGTGCAGCACGTCGGCGAGACCTTCGCCGCATCCGTCGTCGACGCCGACCGCCAGGGCCAGGTCGTCGTCCAGCTCACCGACCCGGCGATCGTCGAACGGGCCTCGGGCAGTGCGGCGCTCGGCTCACAGGTGCGGGTACGGGTGGACGCGGCCGAGGTCGCCACGAGCACGGTCGACCTCGTCATCGTCTGATCGCCTCGCCTTCGAACCCGTCCCCGCCCCGCTGAGGTCGTGGTCTGGCGCTGAG
>NZ_JANXRJ010000246.1 GCF_025353065.1 Lapillicoccus sp. | reverse complement strand
TGGGGTGGGGGGCGTCAGCCGGCGTGGCGCAGGGCGACGAAGCAGCGGT
This sequence comes from Lapillicoccus sp., assembly GCF_025353065.1. Lineage (GTDB taxonomy): Bacteria > Actinomycetota > Actinomycetes > Actinomycetales > Dermatophilaceae > Lapillicoccus. The sequence continues at coordinate 20,517 of NZ_JANXRJ010000246.1, read as the reverse complement.
CGCCGACCCGCCAGTCCTCGACGGCGACGAAACCGACCTCGGCGGCGAGCTGGATGAGTCGGCGGGCCCCGACGACCGCCCACGGCATCGGGGTCGACATCCGGCCGTGCGGTTCGTGGAGCGAGATCGTCGTGCAGCCGTCCGCGTCGTCGTCGGACGCCGTCTCGACGAGGGCCATGGCCCCGGGGCGCACGAGCTCGCGACAGCGCCGGAGCAGGGCCAGCGGGTCGCCGCCGATCCCGATGTTGCCGTCGGCGAGCAGCACCGTCCCCCAACGGCCCTCGCCCGGGAGGGGATCGTGGACGTCGCGCAGCAACGCCCACACGCCACGCCCCGAGGTCGACGCGACGGCGGCCCGCGACACGTCGACGCCGAGGGCCGGGAGCCCCCGCACGGCGAGGGCCTCGACGAACCGGCCCGGCCCGCACCCGATGTCGAGGACGGGAGGCTCGCAGCGGGCGACGAGCAGCTCGTCGGCGTCGCTCATGGTCAGCCACGACCCGACGTCGAGCGACCAGTTCGCGCCACCGGCTGCCCGGACCCGCACCTCGATGCCGGACATCGCGACGTCGAACAAGGTCGTCGGGGCGCAGGGCGTCGACACGAGCCGTCGGTGCAGCCGCCCGAACCGGGAGTCCGGAGCCTCTCCGGCGACGATGCTGGCGTCCGCGGGGTCGTCGACGTCGAGCAACGGCGGGAGCAGCGTGACGGACAGGCCGAGGGACCGCAGCCGGGCGAGCTGGTGGGCACCCGTCTGCTCGCTCGACATCACGACACCGCGGATGGCACCGGGCACGTGGCGCCGGAAGCCGATCGCCCAGTAGCCACCGTCCGGGGACAGGCCGAGCACCGCGTCGGCGCCGCGCCAGTCCGCGGTGAGGTGCTCGGGACGCAGCTGCGGGGTGTCCATGCCGACGAGGAGGGTCGGACGATCCGTGGGCACGTCCTCGAGGAAGCCGGTCGCGTCCCTGGATGGTCGGAGCACGTCGGCGAAGACGTGCTCCAGCCGCTCGTCGAGGCCGTCGCCGCGTTGCCGCAGCACCCGAGCCGAGGTCGGGATCCACGGGACCACCGGGCCGTCCCACGCGACCACGGTCTGCGTGGGTCCGACCCGGCCGACCGTGTCGAAGGTGTCGCGGATGGCGGCGGCCGCGAGTGCCGCCGCCTCGGCGGGGGTGAAGGTCGGGCTGAGCCGGGTCTTGACGCGACCCGACACCGGTGACTTCGCGAGCACGATGACCGTGTGGGGGACGTGGACGCCGGAGAGCCCGGGGGCCGACGGCACCCACGCCGTCCCGGTGTCTCCGTCCGCCGACGTCGACCCGGAGTCGACGAGAGGAGCCTGACTCACTGCGCGAGCACCCGGCTCATGTCACGCACGGCACGGACGACACCGAGCGGCGTACCCGTGACCTTCGAGCGTCCGGAACGGGGACGGTAGGTCACGCCGACCTCCGCGACGGTCCACCCCGCCTCAGCGGCACGTACGAGCACCTCCAGGGGATACCCCGAACGGCGGTCCTCGACACCGAGCGCCAGCAGGTCGACGGTGCGACCCAGCCGCATCGGCCCGATGTCCTTCAGCCGCAGGCCGGTCCGCCGCCCGAGGCGGTGCGCGACGACGCGGTTGGCCACGCGCAGGTGCCACGGCCAGGCCCCCCGACCGAGGGGCAGGCGCCGACCCACGACGAGGTCCGCGCCGGCGAGCTGGGCCTCGAGAAGGCGCGGCAGCTCGCTGGGGTCGAGGCTGGCGTCCGCGTCCATGAAGGCGACGAGATCGGCGGTGGCGGCGAGCAGCCCGGCGTGGCAGGCCGCGCCGTAACCTCGTTGCGCCGCGACGACGACCGTCGCACCGTGGTCCCTGGCCACGTCCGGGGACCCGTCGACCGACCCGTTGTCGACGACGACGGGACGCGCCCAGGACGGCATACGGGAGAGCACCCACGGCAGGGCCAGCGCCTCGTCGAGGCAGGGCAGCACGACGTCGACGGTGGTCATGCCCAAACGCTAGACGGCACCCACCCCTGCGCGCCTCCCCCCCGATGACGAAACGCTTACGACCCCACGCCCGGCGGTGTAGGCCGCGGTGTCCGGCAGGCCGTTGGCTCTAGGCTCGGACGCATGGTCGCCAGCGTGCTCGTCGTCGAGGACGACTCGACGGTGTCCGGCGTCCTGTCGGCCTACCTGCGCCGGTCGGGCTTCGACCCCATCGTCGCGACCGACGGCCCGAGCGCCCTGCAGGAGTGGACGCAGCGGCGCCCTGACGTCGTCATCCTCGACATCATGCTGCCCGGCATGTCGGGTCTCGAGGTCCTGCAACGCCGGCGGGCCGACGACGACCACGCCGCGGTGATCGTCCTCAGTGCCCGGGGGGACGAGGAGGACCGGCTGCTGGGCCTCGACCTCGGCGCCGACGACTACATGGTGAAGCCGTTCAGCCCCCGCGAGGTCGTCGGCCGCGTGCAGGCCCTCCTACGCCGGGGGGAGCGCCTCGGCTCGGCTCCGCTGCTCCCCCGCCGGCTCACCAGCGGTCCCCTGCTCCTGGATGTCAGCGCCCGCACCGTCGTCATCGGCGACCGGCCGATCTCGTTGACGCACAGGGAGTTCGACCTCCTGAGCCATCTCATGTCGCACCCGGCCGAGGTCTTCACGAAGGAGCAGCTGATGCGACGCGTCTGGGGCTGGGACTTCGGCGACACCTCGACCGTCACCGTCCACGTCCGACGCCTGCGCGAGAAGATCGAGGCCGACCCCTCCGATCCGCAGCTCGTCGTCACGGCGCGCGGCGCGGGCTACCGTTTCGACGGGCCGGTCGTCTCCGGTGGGTGACATGGCCCAGATCATCGCGCTGACGACCCTGACCTGTCTCGCGACCGCGTTCCTCGGCGCGGTGGCCCTGCGGCTGGTGCGGTCCCGCTCGCTCAAGTGGTCGGTGGTCGTCGCCGCCCTCGTGCCGCTGCTCGCGGTGTCCGCGTCGGTCGTCTTCAACGTGCAGCTGATGTTCATCTCCGCCCACGACTCCACGGCCGTGTCCGTCGCGCTCGCCTGTGCCACGGTCATCGGGGTGCTGCTCTCCCTCGTGCTGAGCCGACGGGTGGAGAGCGGCTCGCGCCAGCTGACGAGCGCCCTGCGTGACCTGGCCACTCCCGAGGGCGCCACCCGCGGCGAGACGCGGCGGCTGAGTGCACCGGCCGAGATCACCGCACTCTCGACGGAGCTCGACCTCACCCGTGACCGCCTCGAGCTCGCCCAGCGTCGCGCGCGGGCCCTCGAGGACAGCCGGCGCGAGCTGGTGGCCTTCATGTCCCACGACCTCCGCACCCCGCTCGCCGGTCTGCGGGCCCTGGCCGAGGGCCTCGAGGACGGCGTCATCGACGACGAGCAGGCCGCACTGCGCCAGATGCGGCAGACCGTCGACCGCATGAACGGCCTCGTCGGTGACCTGTTCGAGCTCTCCCGGCTGCACGCCGGACCGGCCAGCAACCCGCCGCCAAGGGCCATGGTCAGTCTCGTCGAGCTCGCCCACGACGTCGTCGGCGAGCTGCGGGCGCACGCGCAGCAACGGGGTGTCGAGCTCCGGCTCGACACCCCAGCCGACGACGACCGGCTGCCCGTCCGGGGCAGCTCCGAGGAGCTGGCTCGGGCGCTGACCAACCTCGTGGGGAACGCGATCCGGCACACCGACGCAGGTGGCGCGGTGCTGCTGACGACCGGCCGACGCGACGACGGCCGGATCCGGGTCGCGGTCACGGATGCCTGCGGGGGGATCCCCGAGGACCACCTCCACCGCCTCTTCGACGTCGGCTGGCGGGCTTCGCCCGAACGCGGCAGCGAGGACGCCGGGGCCGGTCTCGGCCTGGCCATCGCGAAGGGCGTCGTGGAGTCCCACCAGGGCTCGATCGGCGTCGAGAACGTGCCGGGCGGGTGCCGGTTCGACGTCGTCCTGCCGGCCGAGGGCTGACGAGGTCCGCCGAGAGCGAATACCGTTCAGTCAGAGCAGGTCGTGCACCCCGTCCTCGAGCCGGACCCGCGCGCGCCACCCCAGCCGCTGCGCGATCTGCTCGCTCGACGCGGTGATGTGCCGGACGTCGCCCAGCCGATAGCCGCCCGTGACAACGGGATCGGAGCCGGAGCGTGCCACAGCCAGCGCGCGGGCCATGTCGCCCACGGTGCTGACGACACCGGCGCCGACGTTGAAGGTCGTATGCGGTCCGAGGGGGTCCGGTCCGCCGTCACCGAGCGCCGCCCCCAACGCCGTCCCGAAGGCCGACGCGATGTCGGTGACGTGCACGAAGTCACGTCGCTGGCCGCCGTCCTCGAACACCCGTGGCGCCTCCCCGCGCTCGAGCGCGGAGACGAAGATGGCCGCCACCCCGGCATACGGGGTGTCGCGGGGCATGCCCGGGCCGTAGACGTTGTGGAGGCGGAGCGAGACCGCACGACCGCCGGTCTCCCGGGCCCAGATGGCGGCCAGGTGCTCCTGCGCCACCTTGGACGCGGCGTAGGTGTTGCGCGGGTCGAGCGGCGCGTCCTCGTCGACGAGCCCTGGCGCCAGCGGTGCCCCGCAGACCGGGCAGGGAGGCTCGAAGCGACCGGCGTCGAGGTCGGCGACGAGCCGCGGACCCGGGGGGACGACACCGTGGTTCGCGCACTCGTAACGACCCTCGCCGTAGACGACCATCGAGCTGGCCTGCACGACGACCCCGACACCGGCGTCGGCGCAGGCGCGCAGGACGACCGCCGTGCCGAGGTCGTTGCTCGAGACGTAGTCGTCCATGTCCGCGAGGTCGACCCCCAGCCCGACCTTGGCCGCGAGGTGCACGACGGCGTCCGCTCCGTAGAGGACGCCGTTCAGCGCCGCCCGGTCGCGCACGTCGAGCTCGACGAGGCGAACTCCCAGCAGTGACAGTCGATCTCGCGCGGCGGCCCCACCGTCGCGATGGACGTCGGCACGCAGCGAGTCGGCGACCACGACATCGCGACCGTCGGCGAGGAGGCGCCGGACCACCGCGTCGCCGATGAACCCGGCGCCGCCGGTGATCACCACTCCGCTCACTTGACCACTCCACTCACTTGACTACTCCACTCACTTCAGTAGTCCACTCACGGGACGACTCCCGGCGTGATGACCTCCACGACACGCCCCGCCGCTGCGCTGACCCGGGCCGCGTCGAGGACCGCGAGGACGTGGATGGCGTCGCGCGGGTCGACGGGCATGGCGGCCTGCGGGTCCGTGCTGGCCAGGGCCACGGCCACCTCACGGTAGAAGTCCGCCGGCTCCCCGGGCTGCACGGGGACCTGCTCGCGGGTGTCGCCGCGGACCAGCCACCCGGCGTGCCCGCCGTCCTGCGGGAGGAACTCGGTGAAGGCCGTCTCCTCGTCGTGCTGGGCGGCGAGCACGTAGGCCGCGCGCTCACCCAGGAGGCGCACCCGCGGTCCCGGCGCGGCGGCCACCGTCGTGGCCCCGAGGTGGGAGATGACACCGGAGGTGTGCCGACAGCTGAGGAACGCCGTGTCCTCCGCGGTTGTCGTGTGGGCGGCCAGCTCGGCATAGACCGTGGTGACCGGGCCGAAGAGGAGAACCGCCTGATCGACGAGGTGACTGAAGAGATCCAGGAGGAGGCCGCCGCCCTGCTCGGCCGTCGCGTTCTCGCGCCAACGGTCCTTGGGCACGGGACGCCAGCGCTCCCACCGCAGCTCGGCGCGCACGATCGGCCCGAGGTCCCCGGACGCGAGGACCGCCTGCACCGTGCGGAACTCCCTGTCGTAGCGCCGGTTCTGGAAGACCGTGAGGGCCGCGCCCTCGTGGGCGAAGACGTCGCACACCTCGAGGGCGCCGGAGGCATCGACCGCCAGCGGCTTGTCGACCACGGCCGCCCGCCCGGCCTCGGCGACCTGACGGGCCTGCTCGACGTGGACACCCGTGGGCGACGCGACCACGACGAGGTCCAGGTCGGGGACCTCGAGCAGCGCCGCGAGGTCGGGGACGACGAGGGCAGAGGGGTGGTCCGAGCGCACCTGGGCGACGCGCTCGGGACTCGCCGTCGTGACGGCCACGAGGTCGAGGCCCGCCGCCGTGATCAGCGGTGCGTGGAACGTGCGACCCGCGCTTCCGTAACCGACGAGACCCACGCGTGTCATCCCGTCAACCTACTGGGGCTGCTGGGGCGTCCGAGGTCTGGTCCTGCTCACGACCCAGCTGCGACGGCCACCAGATCCGCCCGCCGATGTCGTGCGCGAGCGCCGGGACCAGCAGGCTGCGCACGACGAGGGTGTCGAGCAGGACGCCGAAGGCGACGATGAAGGCGATCTGGACGAGGAAGAGGATGGGGAGCACGGCCAGCGCCGAGAACGTCGCGGCGAGAACGACGCCCGCGCTGGTGATCACCCCGCCGGTCACGGCCAGCCCGACGAGGATGCCGGGGCGGGTGCCCCGTCGCGGCGCTTCCTCCCGGACCCGGGTCATCAGGAAGATCGAGTAGTCGATGCCGAGGGCGACGAGGAAGACGAACCCGTAGAGCGGGGTCGAGGGGTCGGAGCCCGGGAAGTGGAACACGTGGTTGAAGACGAGGGCGGAGACCCCGATCGTCGCTGCGAACGACAGCACGTTGGCGAGGACGAGCAGGACCGGCGCGACGAGTGAGCGCAGGAGCAGCGCCAGCACGACGAAGATCACCCCGAGGATGGTCGGGATGATGACCCTCAGGTCGCGCTCGCTGGCGTCGCGCACGTCGAGGTTGCTGGCGGTGGTCCCTCCCACGAGGACCTCGGTGCCGACCCCGTCGAGTCGCGACCGCAGGGTCTCGATGGTCCCCTGCGCCGCGACGCTGTCGGCCGCCGCGACGAGGGTCGCCTGCACCTCCACGAAGCCGTCGACCACGGTCGGGGGCCGGCCCGGCGTCTCCCCGACGACGGGGTCGGCGACCCCGGGGACCGTCTTGACGAGATCGACCACCTCCTGGGCCTTGGCCTGCGGCGTAAGGATCACCACCGGCGACCCCGAGCCGGCCGGGAAGTGCTGGGCGAGAGCCCGCTGACCCGTCACGGAGTCGACGGTCGTGAGGAACAGGTCGGACTGGGTCACCCCCTTGGCTGACAGGGTCGGCACGAACGCGGCGCAGGCCGCAAGGGCGAGGAAGGTGACGACCCACGTCCGGCGGGGGTGCGACCCCACGAGCCCGGCGACACGGCCCCACAGCCCGTGGCGGCCCAGGGCGTCCTCCGCGTGTGCGTGGTCCACGCGGGGGATCCTCGGCCAGAACACCCGACGCCCGATGAGCAGCAGCACCGCCGGTAGGAAGGTGAGGCTCGCGACGAAGGCACCCGCGATCCCGAGGGCGCCGACCGGGCCCAGCCCCTTGGTGCTGCCGAGGTCGGAGAGGCGCAGGCAGAGCAGGCCGATGATGACGGTCGCGGCACTCGCGCCGATCGGCTCGATCGCCGCGCGCCAGGCCGACTTCATGGCCTCCCATGGTGATTCGCTGTCGTGGAGCTCCTCCCGGTAGCGCGCGACGAGCAGTAGGGAGTAGTCGGTCGCGGCCCCGACGACGAGGATCGACAGGATCCCCTGGCTCTGACCGCTGAGCGGGAGGTTGCCGTTCTTGGCGAGCGGGAAGATGACCAGGGCGGCGGTCGCGAGGCCGAAGACCGCGGTGATGAGGACGGCGAAGGGCAGGATCGGGCTCTTGTAGACGATCAGGAGGATGACGAAGACGACGCCGAGGGCGACGAGCAGCAGGATGCCGTCGATGCCACCGAAGGCGGTCACGAAGTCGGCGAAGAACCCCCCGGGACCGGTCACGTGCACCTCCAGGCCGCTGGTCCCGAGCGTGGTCGCGGCACTGTCGCGCAACGCCTGGGCGACCTCGAACAGCACGGTCTTGCCGCCGACCACGTCCGAGGCCCGGTCGCGCACGACCGTCACGGGCACCAGGAACGCGGCCCGGTCGGCGCTGGGCACGGCGGCCCGCGGGGCGACCGACAGGAACTCCCCCACCGTCCGCGTCCGGTCGGACGGCAGCGCCAGCGCCGGTATGCCGCCCACCCACGTCGCGACCGCGCCCGTGTCGGCGGCGCGCAGGCCGCCGGTGTTGCGGGCGATGACCACGAGGTAGGGCAATGTCGTGGTGTCGCTCAGCCGGGCGGTGAAGTTCGCCACGCGCGTCGACTCCGCGGACTTCGGCAGGAACCCCGAGCTGTCGTTCTGCTGGACCTCGGAGAGCCGCCCGACGAGGGGCCCTCCGACGGAGGCGATGCCGAACCAGGCCAAGACCGCCACGAGCGCGACCCATCGCACGAGCGGACGCGCCGTCGAGCCGGGAGGAGTGGACCGGTGCCGGCCGGAGCGTGGTGGGTGGGGTAGCTGCGGCTCGGACGGTGGTAGGTCGGACAGCTGCAGGTCGGACGGTGGCGGGTCGGACGGCATGGACAGATCATGGCGTAACGCCATGTTCTCCCCCACCCACCGGCCGCGGGCCCCGCCGCGGCGCACCGGGGCGAGCACGGCATACGGGAGGGTCCGGCGTAGCCTTGCCCGCATGCAGTTCGTCCACGTCGGCTGGGCTCCCGAGCCGGTCGACTACCAGCAGGGGTGGGACCTCCAGCGCGAGGTGCACGCCCGGGTCGTCGCCGGCGAGCAGCCCGACACGACCCTGCTGCTCGAGCACGCGGCGGTCTACACCGCAGGCAAGCGCACCCAGCCGCAGGAGCGCCCGCAGGACGGCACGCCCGTCATCGACGTGGATCGCGGGGGGAAGATCACCTGGCACGGACCCGGCCAGCTGGTGGCCTATCCCATCGTCCGCCTCCCTGCTCCCATCGACGTCGTCGCGCACGTGCGGCGGCTCGAGGAGGTGATGATCCGAGTCTGCGCCGACTTCGGGGTCACCGCTGGTCGGCGCGAAGGCGACAGCGGCGCCTGGGTGCTCGCGGACGACCGCGGCCCCGACCGCAAGGTGGGCGCGATCGGCATCCGGGTCAGCCGGCAGGTCACCATGCACGGCTTCGCCCTCAACTGCGACCCCGACCTGAGCTGGGCCGACGTCATCGTCCCCTGCGGAATCGCCGACGCGGGCGTCACCTCGATCTCCCGCGAGGTCGGCCGCGACGTGAGCGTCGCCGACGTCCTGCCGCGCGTCGAGGTGCACCTCGGGAACATCCTCGACCCGTATGCCGTTTCCCCGTCCCGTGCGAACCACCGTGGAGGCCTGACCCCGTGACCATCGCCCCCGAAGGCCGCAAGATGCTGCGCGTCGAGGCCCGCAACGCGGAGACCCCGATCGAGCGCAAGCCGTCGTGGATCCGCACGACCGCGAAGATGGGGCCGGAATACACCGCCCTCCACTCGATGGTGAAGCGCGAGGGCCTGCACACCGTTTGCCAGGAAGCCGCCTGTCCCAACATCTTCGAGTGCTGGGAGGACAAGGAGGCGACGTTCCTCATCGGCGGCGAACAGTGCACCCGTCGTTGCGACTTCTGCCAGATCGACACCGGCCGCCCCTCCGACCTCGACCGTGACGAGCCGCGCCGCGTCGCCGAGTCGGTGGCGCAGATGGGCCTGCGCTACTCCACGATCACCGGTGTCGCTCGCGACGACCTGCCCGACGGCGGGGCCTGGCTCTACGCCGAGACCATCCGCCAGGTCCACGCCCACAACCCCGGCACTGGCGTCGAGATCCTCGTGCCCGACTTCAACGGCGTGCCCGAGCTGGTCGGCGAGGTCATCGGCGCCCGCCCCGAGGTGTGGGCGCACAACGTCGAGACCGTGCCGCGGATCTTCAAGCGGATCCGTCCCGCCTTCCGTTACGAGCGCTCCCTCGACGTCATCACGATGGGTCGCGACGCCGGGCTGGTGACGAAGTCCAACCTCATCCTCGGCATGGGCGAGGAGGACCACGAGATCGAGCAGGCCGTCCACGACCTGCACGAGGCCGGCACCGACATCCTCACGATCACCCAGTACCTCCGACCCTCGCCGCGGCACCACCCGGTCGACCGCTGGGTGAAGCCGGAGGAGTTCGTGCGGTGGTCCGAGCTGGCCGAGGACGTCGGCTTCAAGGGCGTCATGGCCGGGCCGCTCGTCCGCTCGTCCTACCGAGCCGGTCGGCTCTGGGCCACCGCGATGCGCCGCTGGGACCGGCCCATCCCCGAGCACCTGCAGCACCTGGCCGCCAAGGCCGACTCCCCCGCCCGGCAGGAAGCGGCGTCGGTCGTCGCCCGCGCCTCCGCCGCCGTATCCTGAGCCTCATGGCCAAGGACGTCACCCCGAAGGACAGCACCAGCAAGCCCGGCAGGCCCGCGAAGTCGGACAAGCCCGCGAAGTCGGACAAGCCCGGGCGGGTGGCGCAGGTCAAGCAGGTCTTCAACGCCGCGCGGGCCGTGGACCCCCAGATCGGCTGGTGGATGGCGCTGGCCTTCGTCGGCGTCCTGGTCGTCGCCGCGGTCGTCGGTGTGCTCGTGGGCCACCTCACGTATGCCCTCGTCCTCGGTGTGCTCCTCGGCATCCTCGCCGCGACGCTCGTGCTGAGCCGCCGCGCCGAGCGGGCGGCGTACAAGCAGATCGAGGGGCAGCCGGGCGCCGCCGGCGCGGCCCTCACCTCGTTGCGTCGCGGCTGGTTCTTCGACCGCGAGCCGGTCGCCGCCGACGCCACCCGGGCCACCGACATGGCCAACGCGGCCCTCGTCTACCGCGCCGTCGGGCGCCCGGGCATCGTCCTCGTCGGGGAAGGGCCCACCGCCCGGTGCCAGCGGCTGCTTCTCGCCGAGCGCAAGCGGGTCGAGCGGGTCGCGCCCGGCGTCCCCGTCACGGTGCTGCGCGTCGGCGACGGCAAGAGCGAGGGCGAGATCTCGATCACCAAGCTCACCAACAAGGTCCAGCGGCTCAAGCCCGTGCTCACCAAGGACGAGGTGTCTGTGGTCAACAAGCGACTGCGGGCGCTCGGCGGCGTGCGCCCGCCGGTGCCCAAAGGCGTCGACCCGACCAAGGCACGGATGGACCGCAAGGCCATGCGCGGCCGCTGACGGTCGTCCGGACCGCTCAGCGTTTCGTCCGGCCGCGCCCCCGCGTCGCCGCCTCGCCCCGCCCCGTCCCGCCGTCCCTTTATCGGGTCACCCGACTAAGGGACGCTTCGCGTGAGGACGGTTCTCGAGTGCACCGTCCCCTTGTCGGGTCATCCGATATGCGGCTTTGGACAAGGGGGCGCTCGACCGGGGAACGGTTCTCGGGCGCACCGTCCCTTTATCGGGTCACCCGATAAAGGGCAGGCCGCCGGAACCCGTCGTCGCCCGGTACCTCCCTCCCGGCGTCCGGGCGCCCGGGCGTCCGGGCGTCCGGGCGTCCACGCCTCAGCCGAAGCTGGGCTGCATGTCCGGGTAGGTCGACATGGCCAGGCCGGTTGCGGCGTGCAGCGAGAACTGTCCGTATGCCGACGCCGCCGAGAGGGTGTGCACCTCGACGCGGCCGCTGCCGCCGCCGCTCAGGATGACCCAGGTCAGGTCCGGTGCTCCACCGGTCGGTGACAACGCATACATCGCGGTCGTGTCGGACCCGAAGGCCAGGGGCAGCGCCGCGTGCATCACCCACGAGCGGAACCCGCTGGCCGCCGAGAGACCGTGCAGCTCCGGTCGGCCCGACCCCGTCACGCCTCCGTGCATCACCCAGTAGAGGTCACCGGTCCCCGGAGCGACGAGGAACCGGGAGGTGGCGCTCGGGACGCCCGTCACAATGACCGTGGCGGCGTGCAGCGCCCAGGTCGTGTAGCCGCTGCTGGCCGCGAGGCAGTGCACCTCCACCGAGTGCGAGGCGCCGCCCACGAGCAGGATGAAGCACACGTCGCCGGGGCTCTTGCCGGCGGAGACCTGCCACGCGGAGTCCGGCGTGAAGGCGGGCAGCGGCGTCACGAAGACCCGGCTCGAGGTGTAGCCCGACGCGCTCGACGACACGGTGATCTCGGTCCGTCCCGACGCGGTCCCGCTGGTGTGGACGCCCACGAGGTCCGACCGGGCACCACCGAGGGAGTGCCCGGCGACGAACCGCCACTGCGCGGGGTTCGCCCCCGCGATGCCGGTGACGGCGGTCGGTGAGGGTGCGGCATACGCCGAGGCGCCCGTCGCGCCGCGGAGCTCGACCCGGCCGCTCGCCGTGCCCGAGAGGACCGGCGCGTAGAGGTCCGGACGGTCGGGCACGATGGTGAGGTAGGTGGACCTCAGGCCGAGCTGGGCCTCGAGGGAGCCCCCGGAGACGGAGACGGATCCGGCGCTGCCGTAGACGAGGGCCGTGACGACGCGGCCCCCCCACATGCCGGCCCCGTCGCGCGCCAGGATCTGGATGCCCTGGTAGGTGCCGATCGAGGGCCAGTTCGCCTGCATCGTCGCGGCGCTCACCGTCACCGTCCACGAGGAGCTCGGGTTGGCCGGGGTGTTGTCCCAGGGGTCCGGCTGCGCGGGAAGATAGGGCTGCGAGCCCGCGCTGTTCCAGCCGCCCGTGGAGGCGCCGAACTCGGCGAAGACCGGTTGTCCCTGGTAGCGCAGAGCGACGCCCGCGGTGGCCGTGATCGCGGCATCGGTCGAGGCAACGAAGCTGCGCGCCTGGTAGACTTGGCAGGAGGTGCTGTCGCAGATGTCGAAGGCCGACGAGCGGGGGTGCGCGAGCGCGTATGCCGCGTAGGAGCGGGCCGCGACGGCCTGTGCCGCGAGCGCGTTGGCCGGCCAGGAGGCCGGCGACTCGTGGGGCACGACGCCGCGCAGGTACTCGTCCATCGGCACGACCGCGACGGGGGCGAGCGCGCCGGACACCATCACGCCGCGGAACTCTCCACGGATCGAGCCGAACCGGCCCGAGGTGGTGCCCCACGCGGTGACGGTGCCGGTGGAGCGGTTCGTGATGCCGACCTGGGTGGCGGCCGGGCCCCACTGCGTCCAGGCGCCGTCCCGGGTCTGGTAGAGCACCCGCGCGTTCGCCGAGTCGAGCCGTTGCACGACGAAGACGACGATCGGGCTGCCGGTCACGCCCACGACCGGCATGGGGGCCACCGCGGTCCCGGACGTGCCGAAGCTGGCCCACTGGCCAGCCGCCGGGCTGAACGCCATCTGACCGAGGTCACCGCTGACGTCGACCCGGACGGTCGGGTTGCCGATCGGCGTGCGCACCGTCCCGGGGTAGTAGTGGTCGACGATCTGCTGCCACCCGATCCCCTGCGACGCGGCCCCGTAGGCCCCCCACTGCGACATCCCGTGACCGTGCCCGAACCCTCGCCCGCTGATGGTGACCGTCCCGCTCGCACCGCGCGGGTAGACCTCCGCAGCGTGGGCGGTCGACGCACCGACCGTCACGGAGGCGGAGGTCAGCACGGTCGTCAGGAGGGCGGTCAACAGGCTCGCCGCGAGGGTGCCGCCGAGAGTGCCGGCGAGGAGGCGTCGACCGGGGGAACGGCGGGGCGGAGGGGCGTCAGCAGTCGGTCTCACGCAACGCACGATTTCACACGCACCCCACCGGCAACAGAGGGTGATCAGGCTTATTTCCGAAATGTCCAGTCGCCACGCCGGAACGCAGGACATATTTTCACCCTGGCTGCCGTGGCTGTGCCGGTCCTACCGCGTCTCCGCCGCTCCCACCGCGCCTGCGGTTGCGCGCAGCCGCGAGGCCACGACGCCCACCAGCCGGTCGATCCGATCGGGGTCACCCCGGAGGAAGAGATCGGGCTCGATGAGCTCGAGCTCGATCACCACGGGTGCATCCTGCCAGTTGATGAGATCGACTCTCGCGTATGCCGGCTCGGCCGGCACGCAGGCCAGCGCGGCGAGGGCCACCCGGAGCTCGGCGGAGTCGGCGTCGTGGAAGTGTGCGGAACCACCGTGGTGCTCGTGGCAGAGGTAGTCACCCTCGGCCGGCACCTTGCGGACCGCGTGGGAGTAGACCCCGTCGAAGAAGACGAGCGACCGCTCCCCCTGGCTGACCTGCGGGGCGAACGCCTGGACGACGACGTCGCCGTGCTCGGCGAGGGCACGTGCCGTCTGCTGGAGCGCGGGGTCATCGGGGCGGCCGCGGTGGACCCGACGACCACCACAGCCGACGGCCGGCTTGACGACGACCTCGTCCCACGGGCACTCGGCGAGCTGGGCGACGACGTCGGTCGACTCGGCCGGGATGAGGACCGTCGGCACCGTCGGCACCCCCCGCCGCTCGATCTCCACGAGGTAGCCCTTGTGCGAGTTCCAGCGCAGCAGGTCGACGGGGTTGAGCAGGGTCGTGGGATGGTTCACCGCCTTGGCCCAGTCGAGGAACTCGACGAGTCGTCCGGGGTAGTCCCAGGTGGAGCGGAGCAGCGCGAGCCGGTATGCCGTCCAGTCCACCCCGGCGTCCCAGGCCACGATCTCCGTGGTGATCCCTGCGGCCTCGAGCGCCCCGGCGAGGACGGGCGACTCGGGGTCGTGCAGCTGGGGGTCGGAGTTGGTGACGAGCACGACGTCGGTGCGTCGGAGGTCGCTCACGAGGTGCGGACGAGGACCGTGCCTGCGGCCTTGTCGTGCAGCCCCCGGCCGTCACGGTCCCAGATGATCGCCGGCACCGCGAGGCAGAGCAGGACCGTGCGCACGACGACCTGGAGCACGGTCGGGCGAGCGCCGTCGAGTCGCTGCAGCCGCAGTCCGACGAGGCGGTGCCCGAACGTCGAGCCGATGGTCGTCAGCAGGATGAGGTTCTCGACCGCGAGGACGGCCAGCGGCTTCCAGCTGCCACCGCTGCCGCCGCTGGCGAAGGTGAACCCGAGCAGGAGGGTCGCGACCAGGTTGACCATCACCCAGTCCACGAGGATCGCCACCAGCCGACGGCCGAAGCGCGCGATCGAACCGGGGCCGCTGCGCGGCATACCCAGTCGTCGGCCCGGGTGGTCGACGTCGGGATCGGCCGTCTGGGCCCGTGGGCCCTCGAGCCACGAGGAGATGTCCTTGCGGTCGACCACGGTGGTGCCCTTCCTCCGGAAACACGGTAGAAACACCCGGGTCACTGACGGGTAATGCCTCGTCGCTAGTGTCTCACCCGATCACGCACGCACGGCCGACGCCCCCGATCATCGGGTCGGCCGTCCCCACACCAGGAGGTTGGATGTTCAGCAAGCCTGAAGAGGTTCTCGCCTACATCAAGGACGAGGACGTGAAGTTCGTCGACATCCGGTTCTGTGACCTGCCCGGCGTGATGCAGCACTTCAACGTGCCCGCCAAGTCGGTCACCATCGACTTCTTCACCGAGGGACAGGCGTTCGACGGCTCGTCGATCCGCGGGTTCCAGGCGATCCACGAGTCGGACATGAAGCTCATCCCCGACATCAAGTCGGCCTTCCTCGACCCCTTCCGGGTCGAGAAGACGCTGATCATCAACTTCTCCATCGTCGACCCCTTCACCGACGAGCCCTACAGCCGCGACCCGCGCAACGTCGCGATGAAGGCCGAGGCCTACCTCAAGTCCACCGGCATCGCCGACACCGCCTACTTCGGCGCGGAGGCGGAGTTCTACATCTTCGACGACGTGCGCTTCGAGACCAAGGCCAACGCCAGCTACTACTACATCGACTCCATCGAGGCGGCCTGGAACACCGGCCGCGTCGAGGAGGGTGGCAACCAGGGCTACAAGACGCGCTACAAGGGTGGGTACTTCCCTGTCCCGCCGGTGGACCACTTCGCCGACATCCGCGACAAGATCTGCCTCAAGCTCGACGACGTGGGCCTGGTCGTGGAGCGCTCGCACCACGAGGTCGGCACCGCGGGGCAGCAGGAGATCAACTACCGCTTCAGCACCCTGCTCGGGTCCGGCGACGACATGATGAAGTTCAAGTACGTCGTCAAGAACGTCGCCTGGCACGAGGGCAAGACCGCGACCTTCATGCCCAAGCCGATCTTCGGTGACAACGGCTCCGGCATGCACACCCACCAGTCGCTCTGGAAGGACGGCGAGGCGCTCTTCTACGACGAGTCCGGCTACGGCGGCCTGTCCGACCTCGCGCGGTGGTACATCGGCGGCCTGCTCAAGCACGCGCCGTCGCTGCTCGCCTTCACGAACCCGACGGTGAACTCCTACCACCGCCTGGTCCCGGGCTACGAGGCTCCGGTCAACCTCGTCTACTCCGCCCGCAACCGCTCGGCCTGCGTCCGCATCCCGATCGCCGGGGCATCGCCCAAGGCCAAGCGCATCGAGTTCCGGATCCCCGACCCGTCGGCGAACCCCTACCTCAGCTTCGCCGCCCAGCTGATGGCCGGCCTCGACGGCATCAAGAACCGCACCGAGCCGCCGGAGCCGGTCGACAAGGACCTCTACGAGCTCCCGCCCGAGGAGCACGAGGCCATCGAGCAGGTCCCGGGCTCGCTCCCGGCCGTCCTCGACGCCCTCGAGGCCGACAACGAGTACCTCCTCGAGGGGGGCGTCTTCACCAAGGACCTCATCGAGACCTGGATCGACTGGAAGCGCACCAACGAGGTCGACCCGATCCGCTTCCGGCCGCACCCGCACGAGTTCGAGATGTACTACGACATCTGACGGTCAGATGCCGTTTGACCTGCGCTTTTGTCGCACCGACCGCGGTCTAGTCCGCAGTTAGTCCGCAACTCGTGGGATCGACAGAGTCCGTCCGCGCTGCCAGCACGACCGCCACGGCCGCACGGGCGGACTCGTCCGCGTCCGGCCACATGTGGCCGTAGGTATTGAGCGTCGTCATCGCACTGGCGTGACGTAGGCGCCGCTGCACGACCTTGACGTCTGCCCCGCTACCGATGAGCAAGCTGGCGAGGTAGTGGCGGCAGTCGTGGAAGCGGAACCCGTCAGGTAGTTCGGGGACGGTCTTGCGTGCGGCCCGGATAGCCCGCTCGAGGGCCCACGGCGACGTCGGCCGGCCGATCTCATCGGTGACGATCGTCGAGCCGCCCCAGCGGGCCACCGCAGCCGAGAGCATCAGGGAGAGCTCCTGCGGGATCGGCACCGGCGTCCTCGATGTCTCCGACTTGAGCGGCTCGGCCGGATGCTGGATCTCGGGTCGCACGACCCCGCGCATGAAGTCGACGTCGCTTACTCGCAGGGCCACGACCTCCGCAGTTCGGAGGCCGACGAACGCGCCCATCAGGATGGCCGGCCGCAGGTGCGCGGGCATCGCGTCATAGAGCGCCCAGAGTTGCTCCGTCGTGATGACGAACGGTCGCTGACTCCCCTGTCCCGGCGAGGTCCGACGACTGCACGGGGACCTGGGGATGATCCCGTCGTGGACGGCGTCGCCCATGATCTGCGCCAGCCCCCGGTAGACGGCATACACCGTGCTCGTCGCGTAGCCGTCCCGCTTCATGGCCGCGGTCCACGCCTTGACGTGCGACGGCCGGACGTCGGCCAGTCGCATCGGCCCGAACGCCTTCACAATCAGGGCGACGTGCACGCGTGCCTGACGGACCGTCGACGCCCGCCTCGTCGCGTAGCCCTCGAGCCACGTCTGGCACCACTGCTCGACCGTCGTCCTGGCCGTCTTGGGATCGATGTGCATCCCGGTGACGAGGGCGGACGTCTGCTCGTCGAGCCACCGTTGTGCGTCGACCTTCCGGGCGAAGTGGCGGGCATGCTCCTTGCCGCCGCCGTCGCGGTACCGGGCGCGGTACTGACCATCTGCGCGCTTGGGTCCGATGCTGGCCATCAGCTCACCCTTCCTTGGGACGCTGGCGGCAAGATGCCGCGTGCCCTCGCCTTGCGGATCCACGCGTGCACCGTTCGCACTGAGGAGTTTGTTTGCTGAGCGATCATCGGAGCTGGTCTCCTCCGTTGCCGCACGGCCCACAGGTAGTTGTCCGCCACGGTCGTGAGAAAGGCATCGGTCAGACCGTCCGGGGGTGCCACTGGTGCGGGAGCCGCAGACTCGGGCTCGGCGGAAGGCTTTGAGCCTCGCGGGGCTTGGGGGATGCCGGAACCACGGACTTGGGCGAACCAACCGAGCGCGGTCCAGTCGGTCAGTGCACGCTCCCCGTTCGGGGCAGCCTGGATGCCCTTGACCGGACCTCCGCATGCTTCGCAGTGTCGGCCGGCGTACGACCCGCTTCCCCACGTCGTACTGAAGGTGGAGGCCAAGCGTGACATATCAGGGCCGGCTCTACGCGAGGACGAGTCCATGCGCTCTCCGTTCCCACGGGCGATGAGCGCGGTAAGGCCTGAGAGGTCGATGCTGCGGAGAAAGGCGGGCGCGATCTCAGACCCGTCGGCATCGAGGTACATCTCGGTCAACACGGGTCGAATGTCAGTGGCATACCTGAGGTACAGGGGGCCCGGCTGCTGGGCCGACGTGACCCGAACCCATCCGCCGTTCCCGTGTTCGATCCGCATAGGGCAAGTAGAGCACGTGAGACGGTAAGTTTCAATACCTACTACCGGTGACTTTGGGTGAGTGTTGACCATGACGGCAGGTTAAACAACTTGCCGCACTCATGGTTCATCGAAGGGATGTAGGCCGATGTCTCGCTACCTGACCACCGAGGAAGTCGCCCTGACGCTGAGAACACCGCTCGAAACGGTGCGGTACTGGCGCCACGTGGGCAAGGGCCCCAAGTCGTTCAAGCTGGGACGACGTGTTCTCTACGCCATCGAGGATGTCGAGGCTTTCGTTCAGGAGGCGCGCAAGGCCGGCGTCGCGTGAGCCCCGGACAGCGAATCACCCCCGGCGGGCAAACCGAGGGCGATCCAGAGCTCATTGCGGCGAGCGATCCCAAGTCTCTCACGGTCGACTCCGGACACACCCCCTCATCGCGCCGTGTCCTCCCCGCGGTCGTGGACGGGCAGCCGGCCCACGTCGTGCTCACGACGCCGCTGAGCCACCCGTACGACCTGCTGGGGATCTCCCGGGCCGAGGTCGACGCCTACATGGCCGGCCGTCACGACGGCTACCTGCAGGGACATCGTCACGGTTGGGAGGCGTGCGACGAGGCCGCCCAGCGCCTCCACGACAACGCGGTCAGGGTCGTGCGCGCCATGGCCTCGATCGACCCCTACGCAGACCGTCAGCGCCGAGCCACGGGTGGTGCGCGATGACCGCGCCGCTGCTCGTCTACGGGCTGCCTGACAACCTGCGGTACAGCCTCCTGCGCGGGCCGATCCTGGACTTCCTGCAGGACAACCGCATCCCAGCCCAGTGGACCCCGAGACTGCGCGGCTGGACGGTTCGGACCGAGCGGATCGGCGACCTCATCGCCCTGGCCGAGCTCGCCGGCTACGTCGTCAGGATGCGAGGGCCGCTGACGTGAGCATCCTCGACCGCGTCCGCTCCGGGTCATGGCTCGACGGGCAGCACTTCGCCCCACTCGACTGGGCCGTGCCCGGTCTCATCCCGGAAGGGTTCGGGCTCTTGACCGGCGCACCCAAGGCCGGCAAGAGCTGGGCCGCTCTCGGTATCGGCCTCGCCGTCGCCTCCGGGGCCACAGCCCTTGACGCCATCCCCGTCGGCCCGGCGCGCCCGGTATTGCTCCTCGCGCTCGAGGACGGTGACCGTCGCCTACAGGGCCGCTGCAGGTCGCTCCTCGGCGAGCAGACGCCAATCCCGGCGCTGCTCGACTACGTCACCGAGGCCACGCCCGGGGGCTGCTCGACATCATCCGCGAGTGGCTCGAGATCCACGGCGGCCGTGGTCCCCTCGTCATCCTCGACACCCTCGGTCGGGTCATGCCGCCGACCCTGGCCGGCGAGACTACCTACCAACGGGACTACCGGGTCGGGGCGTACCTCAAGAAGCTCGTCGACGTCCACCCCGGCGCCTGCCTCATGGTGATTCACCACATCCGCAAGGCCGCCACCGAGGGCGACTGGATGGACAGCACCTCAGGGACCAACGGCCTGAACGGCGCCGCGGACTGGACCCTTAACCTGCACCGACCTCGAGGAGAGACATCCGGAGTGGTCCGCATCACCGGACGCGACGTGCCCGAAGGTGAGTACGCCGTCACGTGCGACTCCGGATCATGGGCGCTCGACGGCGCGACCCTCGTCGAGGCGGCGCAACGCTACGAGCGGGAACGGGTCACACGAGACCTGGGTGACCGCTCTGCCGAGATCGTCGCCTTCGTCATGGCGCACGGTTCACCGGTCGCCCCGAAGGACGTCGAGGCCGCGCTCGGCCTGCCCGACGCTACCTCGCTCGACTGGCCCAGTCGGGACGCCTCGCCAAGGTGGGACGGGGCCTGTATACCCCTGTCCCCACTATCCCTAGTGTCCCAACGAAAGGGCCTATTGATTCACCCCCCCTGTCACGTGTGGAACAACATGGGACAACGGGACAGTGGGGACAGGGGTACAGGGAGACGGACGACCTCGACGTGGCTCAGGCGTCCGCCGCCGTCGAGGCCACGCCCGACGACCACGAGGGCGACACCGCTGCCTTGCGCACGCTGGGGCTGCGGCCATGAGGCGTGCCGGGGTGGGTGGGGGTAGGCCGGTTTTTGGACATACAGGGCGTCTTCGACCCTATCCGTGCCGCTTTTTTTTCACACGTTTTTTTCCACGATCCGGCCCGA
>NZ_JANXRJ010000237.1 GCF_025353065.1 Lapillicoccus sp. | reverse complement strand
GGGCCGGCGAAACCCCTGATCTGCCGCCGCCGCGTCCTGCTCCGTCAGGACCCGAGCATCGCTGACGTCATCAGCTGAGGCTGCGCAGTCTGCGGAACGGCGGCCGGCGCCGCCGCGAAGGGCTGGATGCTCCGTGCGCACGCGGACGAGGTAGCGCGCCACCGCCTCGTCGGCGCAGGTGCTCTTGCCGAGGATGGTGTAGCCGTAGCCCTCGACGGTGACCATTCGCCCGTCGGGGAACAGATCGGCGAACGGGCGGGTGAAGGAGTAGGGGGTCGCGGGGTCGTATCGCGTGCCGATCACCATGATCGGTCGTGTCGTGGACTGCGTCCACGGGCCGCGATAGGCGTCGGTGTCCGGGACGCCGAGGGTGGCGCACTCGAGGCCGGTCCAGGCGCGGAAGCGGCCGAAGTCGGCGGCCCTCCTGTCCTCGGCGTCGGCGAGCCGCTGGAAGCCGGATGGCGCGAGCGGCGAGGTGGCGTCGACACAGGTGCTCGCGATGCTGCCCCCGATGGACGCCTAGTCCGTCCGCCGGGCCCGCTCCACCTGAGCGAGCGCCTCGGGGACGGCGGCCGGCGGCGCGCCGTCACCGCCGCGCGCGAGGTAGGCCAGCGTAGTCGCCAGGCTCTGCCAGCCGGTCGGGCTGTACATGAACTGGAAAGCGATGGCGACGGCCTGGGGGTATCCCACCGAGACGATCGTCCCGCCACCGACGTCGATCGGGACCGGCTTTTTCTTCAGCGACTCGAACAGCTGCTTCACCACTGTGCCCGGACGGCCGAGCTCGTTGAGGGCGCAACCGGATTCGGCCTCCTGACACCGGGCCAGGAACTGCTGGAAGACCTCCGCGCTCGCCGGCCCCTGCTGCGTCCGCGCGCCGACAGGGCGCTGGTCGCCGTCCGACCCGGAGTATGCCGCGGGGTCGAGGGTGCCGTCGAGGACCATCTTGCCCACGTTCTGGGGGAACAGCCGTCCGCAGGTCGCGCCGAGGAACGTCCCGTAGGAGTAGCCGACATAGCTGAGCTGCCGGTCCCCGACGGCTTGGCGCAGCAGGTCCATGTCGCGAGCGACATTGGCCGTGGAGGAGTGCGCGATCCGGGCGCCGGACGTCTGTCGGCAGCTGGCCGTCAGGGCGGCGTCGAGAGGCAGGAACGCCCGGGCGTCGGCGGCCGTGACGGGAAAGGCGGTGAACCTGGACAGCGCTTCCTGCTCCGCAGCGGCGGTGGGATAGCACGTGACCGGGTCCGACGCGCCGACCCCACGCGGGTCGAAACCGATGATGTCGTAGCGCGCCCGGACCGTCGCGGTGTAGGCCGTCCGGCCGACGGCCTGGACGAAGTCGACCCCGGACCCACCCGGGCCGCCCGGATTGGTGAAGAGGCTGCCGATCCTCGCCCCTGGGCCGGTGGCAGGCAGCTTGGTCAGCGCGATCGTCGTGGTCGCTCCCCGCGGGGTGTCGTAGTCGGTGGGCACCTCGGCTGTCGTACAGAGGAAGCCGGGGTGCGCGGGTCCACAGGCCTTCCAGTTCAGCCGGGGCACAGGTGGTTTCGCGGCCCCGACATCGGCGGCCGTGGCGGGGGTGCCGGTGGCGACGGCCAAGGGTCCCAGCAGCCCGATCAGGCCGAGGGTGACGGTGGTCAGACGGGTGGCGAGCTTCATCGCAGGACATCTCCAGGTGTCTCGGGTGGTGGGACGCCTCCGACGCTAGGTCGCACAGCAGCGGGCCGCCTCCGCCCAGCGGGGGAGCGGGACCTGGTCGTGGCGCGCCTATCGGGACAGAACGGGAGCGGTGGTCCACCTGTGGTGGGAGAGGGACGTCGTACTGTGGCGGGGCGGGACGACGAGGTGGATGCGAGGAAGACGAATGAGGGCACCACAGCTGGAGCCGGCGGCCGGGCTGCCGAGCCGGGTGACGATCTACGAGGTCGGCGCGCGGGACGGCCTGCAGAACGAGAAGACCGTGGTGCCGACCGCGACCAAGGTCGAGTTCATCCACCGGCTCGTCCGGGCCGGGCTGCCCGTCGTCGAGACCACGTCCTTCGTCCCACCCTCGTGGATCCCGCAGCTCGCCGACGCCTCGGAGGTGCTGGCCGGTCTCGGGCCCGACGGGCTGGGGCCGGGGCGACCGGTGCTCGTGCCCAACGAGAAGGGCCTCGACCGCGCCCTCGAGGCGGGGGTCGGGGCCATCGCGATCTTCGGTAGCGCGACGGAGACGTTTGCGAGGCGCAACCTCAACCGCAGCGTGGCGGAGTCGGTGGAGATGTTCACGCCGGTCGTTGCGAGGGCCCGCGGGGCCGGGCTCTGGGTCCGGGCCTACGTCTCGATGTGCTTCGGCGACCCGTGGGAGGGCGACGTGCCGGTCGACCAGGTCGTCGACGTCGCCCTCCGGCTGATGGACCTCGGCTGTGACCAGCTCAGCCTCGGCGACACCATCGGGGTCGCCACCACCGGCCAGGTCCACCGACTGCTGGAAGCGTTGGACGACAAAGGAATCGGGCCCGATCGGATCGGGGTGCACTTCCACGACACCTACGGGCAGGCGCTCGCCAACACGATGGCTGCTCTCGCCGACGGCGTGGCCGTCGTCGACGCCTCGACCGGGGGCCTCGGCGGCTGCCCCTACGCGAAGAGCGCGACCGGAAACCTCGCGACGGAGGACCTCGTCTGGGCCCTCCACGGCGCCGGCGTCGAGACCGGTGTCGACCTGGAGGCGCTCGTGGCGACCAGCGTCTGGATGGCGCAGCAGCTCGGCCGCCCGTCACCGTCGCGGGTCGTGACCGCGCTCGCTGACGCTGACGCCTGAGCCCCCTGCCCTTTATCGGGTGACCCGATAAAGGGACGGTCCCCGGGGGAACGGTTCTCAGGCAGAGCGCGCCTTTATCGGGTGACCCGACAAAGGGATGGCCCGCAGCAGCCTCAGGCGG
>NZ_JANXRJ010000213.1 GCF_025353065.1 Lapillicoccus sp. | reverse complement strand
CCCACCGAAGCCCTCAACGGACGACTCGAACACCTACGGGGCATCGCCCTCGGCTTCCGCAACCTCACCAACTACATCGCTCGATCCCTCCTCGAGACCGGCGGCTTCAGACCCCAACTACACCGCCATCTGTGAAGAGCCACTAAACGGTTACATCTCTGCTTTGGCTGCGAACAACGTCAAGGCACGCAAGGGTCCCAGCTATGGAATCGATGAAGAACTGATTACCCCGAATCCGTTGGACCGTTAAGTATCAAAAGAACGGGTATGTCCAATACACAACCCGTAAGGGTGGGCAGTCACAGTCACAGCCGCAGCCGGGACCCTCGGCGGGGGCGGCTGATGAGTCGCTGGTCGAACGGTGGTGGCATGGGACCCTCCTTCCGTCTTGGCTCAACTGGCCGGGACCAGGTGCGCCGCTGTCTCCTGGAGTAAGGGTTCCCCTTGGACCTATTCTTGTCCCATGACCTCCCTCGGTGCTGCGGATCCCAGTCACCTCTTCCTGACGTTTGATGTCGCCATCCCGGACGTGGGTTCGGCTGCTCTCTTGTTCGAGGAGTGGCTGCACGAGGTGATGCCGATCCTGGACCAACGATGCTACGAGGTGGCCTGTGAGGCGCCCGAGCTGATCACCTTCCGGCCACCTCGCCTTCCGGTCCCGATAAGGGGTGAACCGAATGGTGCGTGGATCGCGGCGTGGGTCAGAGGAGAGGGTGTCGGAGGCGGCAGCCGGAGCTTCGCTGCCAGCCAGCAGGCGTTGCTTGCCCACTTCAAGACCATGCAGGTTGGGGAAACATTACTCATGGACTTCCGGGCGATGGGTGCCGATGGCTACCCGGCGGGACTGGGCCGTTCTGGCTTCATGGACTTCGGCCTCGAGCCTTCTGCCGGGGCCGGCGTGGTTGCCCGCCTTTGGGTCAGGACCGAGTACTGGGAGCGCCTCTTCGCGGGCATGCATGTCGTCAAGGACCTCGTCGACGACTACCGGGTACTGCGGGGGTGCGGCGGTATCCGTGAGGACGTGTTCGCCGAGCAGTGGGCGTCGACCTTTGGTCAGGATGAGGACGACGTCAGGGGGAGGACTGACGTCGTCACCACCTACAACTGGATCACCCTGGTCTCGGCAAGCCTCACCGCTGAGATCGCCGACGGCCGGTTGGTGTCGGGGCGGCAAACGCTGGCCGAGTGCGACGTCCTGACGTCAGGGGCGCTGTGGCTCAAGGCGACCGCCGACCCACGGGACTACGGGCCTCGGGCAGCAGCCGTCGTCGAGGTCCTGGACGCGGTGCTGCCCGAGGGCAAGCCCGCACCGTCGTGGATCCCTCAGGCCTACGCCCCTCTGGTGACGGACGAGATCGAGGAGGTCAGTGATGGGATCGTCTGAGTGGCACCACATCGTGGCCTTCGAGCCGGACATCGCGGCCGTACTGGTGCGCCTGCAAGAGGCCGAGTTCGCCGCCGGTGAGTACTTCTGGGAGGGCGACGGCGTCGACGGTATCGACCGACCGGAGAGCATCGAGGCGCTGCTGGACGACCAGCCCGCGTCCGGCACCCACAGCATCATCGACATGTTCGAAGGGGTCAGTGACGAACCCCGGTTCGGCGTCGTCGCGCCCCTGAGCGAAGCGCAGTTGATGACCGCCTTCGACACCCTCCACCCCGACCTGGACGCGGTACGGCGATGGGCGCAGTCGTCAGCCATCGACGAGTGGCTTCCCAACTGGTACGGCGGGTACGTCGTCGCCGGACCACCCGACGCGCCGACCGGGATCTGCTTCGCAGGCTTCTCCGGCGACTGACCCGGCCACCGTAAAATGCCGCCCCAGGATTAAACTGTGAGCCCACGGATTGGATCCAGACTTTTGGGTAATGTTTGAACCCGCGGGCTAGGGCGTGTCTCCAAAAGTCTGGGGGTGGGCTGGGTGATTCTGGGGTCATGTCGCGTACTCAGGTCCTGAATGATGCCCAGTGGAGTCGGATCGTGCCGTTGCTGCCGACCTCGG
>NZ_JANXRJ010000208.1 GCF_025353065.1 Lapillicoccus sp. | reverse complement strand
CGCACGGCGGGGATCCACGACGCCACCGCCCGCGTCCTGACTCGCGCGCAGGAGCAGGGGATCACACCCGCCGAGGCCGCCGACCACCTCGCCGAGGAGCGGATGGCGGCGGCGACACCCGGAGGGATGTGGCTTCCGGGAGCCTGATCGCGAAGGTCCGACGCAGGTCCGTCCGCGGGCCCGGACGCCGGTCCACCGGACCGGTGGTGTCGGGTACGCGGAACCCCCCCGGCTGAGGTAGCGTTACTCCCACGAATACACACGATTCCCGGGGCCGCTCCGCAGGTGGTCGACAAGCCGAAGCTGGCTTGCCGACCTGAGTGATGCCACCCCGGCTGACGCATGAGGGGGTCACGCCATGGGGCGCGGCCGGGCGAAAGCAAAGCAGACGAAGGTTGCTCGGGACCTGAAGTACTTCTCTCCCGACACCGACTACAGCGCGCTTGAGCGTGAGCTTCACGGTTCCACGCCGTCCATCGAGCCGGATCGACGATCCGAGCCCGATGAGGACGAAGGCGACGAGTACGGGAAGTGGGTCTCCGGCGAGCGGTGACGCTCGTCTCCCGCTGAATCACCTCATGCGCCCGTGCGGGCGTTGGCTGGTGGCCAACCACCACCGGTCCCTCAGGGACGGACGGACGTCTGTCGGCTGATCGCGCTCCACCTTGACCCTCTGGCGTCGCGCGACCGGGCGCTCAGGCGCCGGGATGCTCGCCGACGACCTGGACGGCCCCGCCGACCACGCCTTTGGCCCCCCGGACGACCTCGTACCGCGGGTCGGGCTGCGTGTCCGTCTCGGCGGACACCTCGCCCATGACCCACGCCGGTATGCCCCGGGCCCGAGCCTGCTCGATCGCGGCATCAGCGTGGTCGGCCGGCACGAGCGCGACGAAGCCGACGCCCATGTTGAGGGTGCGCTCGAGATCGGATCGGGGCACCCGGCCGAGGGCGCCGATCGTCGTGAAGACCGCGGGCGGTGTCCAGGTGCGCCGGTCGACCCGGGCCAGCAGACCCGGCGGCAGGACGCGGGCGAGGTTGGCAGCGAGTCCGCCCCCGGTGACGTGACTGAGCCCGTGGACGTCGAGGCCCTCGGTGCGGACGAGCGCGAGGAGGTCCGCGGCATACACCCGCGTGGGGGTGAGCAGCTCCTCCCCGAGGGTCCGCCCGAACTCCGGCACCTCACGCTCGAGCGACCAGCCCGCGGCGGCGACCACCCGGCGGACCAGGGAGTAGCCGTTGGAGTGCAGCCCACTGGAGGCGAGCCCGATGACGACGTCGCCGGCCGCGACCCGGTGCGGCCCGAGGATGTCCGCGAACTCCACCACACCGGTCGCGGCGCCGGCGCAGTCGTACTCGTCGGGCTCCAGCAGCCCCGGGTGCTCGGCGGTCTCGCCGCCGACGAGCGCGACCCCGGCCTGGGCGCAGGCCGCGGCGATGCCCCCGACGATGGCGGCGATCCGCTCGGGCACGACCTTGCCCGTGGCGATGTAGTCGGTCATGAACAGCGGCTCCGCGCCGCACACGACGATGTCGTCGACGACCATGCCGACGAGGTCGAAGCCGATGGTGTCGTGGCGGTCGAGTGCCTGGGCGATGGCCACCTTGGTGCCGACGCCGTCGGTCGAGGTCGCGAGGATCGGGCGGGTCATCCGGGCGATCGCGCTGGCGTCGAACATCCCGGCGAACCCGCCGAGCCCGCCGAGGACCTCCGGCCGCTGGGCCCGGGCGACCGCCGCCTTCATCAGCTCGACCGCCTTGTCACCCGCTTCGACGTCGACTCCTGCATCGGCATACGTGATCGGCGCCTGGTCTGTCACGGGTCCAGCCTATCGACGGTCGTCCGGTTGGCTCGGCCGCGCTCGGGGCTCGGGCAGACCGGTCATGTGACGAGGTCTGTGCGGCCTCGACGCTCGGCTCCGGTCAAGCAGGCACTGCGTCCAGCCGTCGCCGGTCGAGAGGGGACGGGCGCCGGTCGAGCCGGGCCTCGAGCAAGGTCCTCGCCTCACCGCAGCGGCCACACCGGACGAGCGCGAAGAGGAGGGTGTCCTCGACGATCTCCCGCTGCGCGGCACTGCCCCCGAGCTGGACGAGCCAGGGCCCGAGCAGGCGCAGGGTGCGCACCGCGTCGTCCCAGCGCTGCTCGGCGACCGCGGCGAGGGCGTCGCAGAGCTGGACGACCACGTCGCGCATGACGGGTTCGTGGCGGGCGGCGGCGTGCGCACGCAGCCGGGCCATGGCCGCGAGGTCACCGGCCGCGGTGAGCGCGACGGCCGCGTGCATGGCCGTGAACGGCGTCGTCGGGCGCTCGAGCAGCTCCGGTCCGATGGTGTCGAGCACCGAGGACAGCGGCAGGTCGCCGGACCAGGACCCCGTCATCTGGCAGCGCCAGAGCAGCGACGCGGAGTCGACCAGGGCCCGCACGCCCGAGACGTGGGGCGGCGCGAGCTCGGCGTCGTAGCGGCGGTGCAGGGCCTCGAGCGACCCCAGCGACAGCTCGTGGAGGGCCGCGTGCCAGGAGAAGTGCGCGAGGTGGGAGGCCTGCCGTCCGGACGTCGAGATCCAGTGGTCGAGCCAGCTGAGCCCGGCGTCGTGCTGGCCGGTCTCGTAGAAGACGTGGGTCTGCGCGTGGACGGCGGTTCCCGAACCGGGCACCTCGAGCAGAGCGCGCACGGCGAGGCGGTCGGCCTCGTCGTAACGGCCCTGGTCCTGCCGGACGAAGGCGAGCAGCCCGGCATACCACCAGTCGTCGCCGTAGGCCGGTCGCAGCGACTCGACCAGCGCCCAGCTCTCCTGCTGGAGGTCGGTGACCCCGGAGAAGGCGATCGTCGGGACGGCGGCGCTCACCGCCAGCGCGTCGCGCGGGTGGGCGGACAGGTGGGCCATCAGTGCGGCGGCCCCGTCGGCTCCCGGGCCGGCGACGCGGCGCGCCACGACGTCGACGAAGCTGTGCTCCCGGTCGGTGGTCCACCGGGAGAGCGTCGCGCGGGCGGCGGCGACCGAGGCCTGCACGTCGCCGTGGGCTCCCAGCTCGTGGCCGAGCAGCGCCAGGGCCGCGTGCCCGAGCGAGAAGCCGGGGTCGAGGGCAACGGCCTCGCGGAACGCCTCGTCGGCGCCGTCCTGCACGCAGAGGACCCGCGTCAGGCCGAGGTTGTATGCCGCGGCCGCCTCCGCCGTCGTCGACAGCGGCAACCCGTGGCCGTCCTCCGGACGGGCCGTGCCGCGGCGCGGCGCCGGGTCACCACGGAGCATGGGAGCGGCCCGCTTCACCTCCTCGGCGTCGACGGCTCGGAGCAGGGCCACGACGTGAGCGGCGGCCGACGCCGACTGCGAGCGCATCTCCGGCACGGCGCTCGACTCCCACAGCTCGCCGCGACGCAGTGCCCCGACACACCAGGTCGGCCAGTGGTGGGGATGCTCCCCGTCGGTCGTGCCTTGCAGCCGGCCGGCGAGGTCGCTCGCCAGCCCGATGCCCAGCGGACCGGGAGCGCCGGCGCCGGTGGCGAGCAGGTCGACGACGAGCGGGTTGGAGCTGCGCCCGACGTCGGCCTGGGGCCCCGTGCAGTTGACGACGTGGGCGACGTCGAGCTCGCGGCCGTCGCCGAGCACCACGTGCAGCCCGGTCTCTGACTCCGAGACCGAGACGACCTCGCCCCGGCCGACGACGACCTCACCGGCGCGTCGCCGGGCGGCCAGGGCGGCCGCGGTGCGGCCCGGCATACGGTGTCGGTGGGTGTCCCAGCGGGCGACGTCGGTGCGGAGGAACTCGCGCCGGTCCTCGAGCGAGAGTCGTTGCCACAGAAGGGCGGTCACGGGTCGGAGCCCATCGAAGGCCGGGCGCCAGTCACCACGTCGGGCGGCGGCCGCCAAGTGGTCGGCGACCAGCCTGCGGGCCATGGGAAGGGCGATGCTCGTCTGCGCGCCGATGGCGGCGACGAGGGGGCCGCAGGGGACGCCCGCGATGCGGGTGGTCGCGTGGACGGCGGGGACGAGCCCACGACGGGAGGTGGCGTGCACCGTCCGACCGGGCCGGGCGAGGCTGAGGGCCACGTCGACCATGGTGAGTCCCGTGCCGACGAGGAGCACATCGCCGTCGGCCTCGGCCAGCCGGGCCAGCACACCGGGTTTCCAGGGGTCGGCGACGAAGCGGTCGGAGGCGCAGAGGCCGGCCGGTGCCCAGTCGATGCCCGGCGACTCGATCCCGAGGGCCAGCACGACGGCGTCGGCGACGAGTCGTTCTCCGGTGTCGAGGACCACGACGACCCGGTGCGTGGCGTCCGGCGCGGGCAGGGCCTGCATCGACGTCGCGGTGCCTCGGACCGACACCACCGACACCCGACCGGTCGCGGCAGCGGCCGCGATGGTCTGCTCGAAGGTGGCCCGCAGGTAGGCCCCCCAGACCCCGCGGGGCCGGAATCCGTCGGGATCGTTGGCCGGTCCCTCGGTCGCCGGTTCGTCGGTCGCCGCGGTGGGCGGGGTCCAGGCGGTGAAGTGCCCGACGTCATCGAGGTGCGCTGAGAGGTCACGGGTGCGGACGTTGAGCAGGTGCGCCGGATCCGCGGTCGAGAAGGCGACGCCACCCGCGGCCGGCTCGCCCGTGTCGACGACCACGATCTCGACCGCGGTGCCGAGCGAGTCCAGCTGGCGCAGCAGGGCGATGGTGCTCAGCGTGCCGGCGGCTCCGGCGCCCACGACCACGACCCGACGACACTCGTCGCCCCGGTCGGTGGTGGAGCAGTCGCTCACCCCGTGCTCACCCACGCGTCCCCATTTCCCTATTCCCCACAGGAGCAGTGGGATTAGTCAACCATGCCCGCGTCTGCGAGGGGGAGCGTTCAGGATAGGCCCACGGTCGGCAGCCGGGCCAGGTCCTGTGGCTGGGTCTCCCGAGGGTGGGTCAAGGGTGGAGGAGGGCGTTCTCCGCCCCGCCGGACACGCCCACCGACACCCCGTCGGCGTCCCCGCGGTCGGCGGAAGGATGGACGACGTGAGTCGCGTGGGCTGGGTGGGGTGCGGAGGCTGCGGGGGTTGCGGGGGCCTCGATCTCGACCTCGAGGTGCAGGTCGGTGTCGTGACCGGTGCGCACGGAGATCGGCAGCGTCTCGAGGATGTGCTTGCCGATCCGGCCGTCCTCGGGCAGCTCGATGGGGTAGGTCCCCGTGAAGCAGGCCGAGCACAGCTCGGTCGGCGGCTGGCCGGTAGAGGCGATCATGCCCTCCTCGGAGATGTAGCCGAGGGAGTCGGCCCCGATCGAGGCCCGGATCTCCTCGACCCCCAGCCCGGTCGCGATCAGCTCGGCCCGCGTCGCGAAGTCGATGCCGTAGAAGCACGGCCACTGCACGGGCGGGCTGGAGATCCGCACGTGGATCTCCAGAGCACCTGCCTCGCGGAGCATCCGCACCTGCGCGCGCTGGGTGTTGCCGCGCACGATGGAGTCGTCGACGACGACCAGCCGCTTGCCCCGGATGGTGTGCTCGAGGGGGTTGAGCTTGAGCCGGATGCCGAGCTGGCGGAGCGTCTGGGAGGGCTGGATGAACGTGCGCCCGACGTAGGCGTTCTTGACGAAGCCCTGCCCGAACGGGATGCCGGACTCTTGCGAATAGCCAACGGCCGCAGGCACGCCCGACTCCGGCACGCCGATCACCAGGTCGGCCTCGACCGGGTGCTCGCGGGCCAGCTGGGCGCCCATCTCGACCCGGGCCTCGTGGACGACCCGACCGCTGATCACGGCATCGGGGCGGGCGAGGTAGACGTACTCGAAGACGCAGCCCTTGCGCGTCGGCGGCGCGAACCGGTGTGTGCGCAGGCCGTGCTCGTCGATGACCACGAGCTCGCCGGGCTCGATCTCGCGGACGACGCTGGCGCCGATCGTCTGGAGCGCCGCGGTCTCCGAAGCGACCACCCAGCCGCGGTCGAGCTTGCCGAGGGCGAGGGGCCGCACGCCGTAGGGGTCGCGAGCGGCATACAGGGTGTGCTCGTCCATGAAGACGAAGCAGAAGGCGCCCTTGAGCAGGGGCAGGACCTCCAGGGCGCTCGCCTCGAGGGTGCGGTCGGGGTTGCTGGCCAGCAGCGTCGTCACGAGCGCGGTGTCGGAGGTGTTGCCGCGGCCGAGCTCGCCGCGGCGGGAGGCGCCGGCGCCGAGCCGCTCGGTGACGAGGTCGCGCAGCTCGACGGTGTTGATGAGGTTGCCGTTGTGGGCGAGCGCGACCGTGCTGTCGCCGTCACCGCCGAGAGTCGGCTGGGCGTTCTCCCACGTCGAGCCGCCGGTGGTCGAGTAGCGGGTGTGACCGATGGCGATGTGCCCGCGCAGCGAGTTGAGCGCGGCCTCGTCGAAGACCTGGCTGACCAGGCCCATGTCCTTGTAGACGAGGATCTTCTCGCCGTCGCCCGTCGCGATGCCCGCCGACTCCTGGCCGCGGTGCTGCAGAGCGTAGAGCCCGAAGTACGTCAGCTTGGCGACGTCCTCGCCGGGGGCCCAGACGCCGAAGACGCCGCAGGCGTCCTGCGGACCCTTGTCCCGGGGTTCGAAAACGTTGAGGTCGTGGGAAAGTCTACCGTCGCCGCGTGCCACAGGACGAGTCTCTCACGGGCCCGAGCCGTACCCGCCTTCCGGACTCGCGATCCTCTCGATCCCGGACCCTGATGACCCCCCCCCGTATCGCGAGGATCGCGAGTCCGGAGGGGGAAAGGCTGCGGAGGTCAGCGCCGCCGGTCGAGCAGGACGGCCACGAAACCCGCGACCAGGGCCCCGAGGAAGGCCCCCATGACGCCGAGGTAACCGATCTGGGACCCGGCGCCGTAGCCGGGCGCCTCGTCGCCGATCACCGAGAGGGCGCCGCCGACGACGAACCCGAGGATCACACCGGTGATGATGAAGCGCTTGAAGTCCGGGCTGCGGGGTCGCCCCGAGGCGGGTCGCTGCGTGCGGGGACGTTGCTGGATGGCCACTCGACAAGCGTAGGCGATCTCGGGCGCCGGCGCTCCTGACCGCTACATCCCGGCGACGGGCAGCAGGTCGGACAGATCGGCCCGCAGCCCGGAGGCGCGCAGGGCCCCGGAGCCGACCGCCTCCGACCAGGTCGCGCCGCCGGTGGCGAGCGCCAGCCAGGTCGCCGCATCGGTCTCGAAGACGTTGGGCGGGGTGCCCCGCTTGTGGGTCGGCCCCTCGAGGCACTGGACCGCGCCGTGCGGTGGGACCCGCAGCTCGACCGACCGTCCCGGGTGCTGGGCGGCGAACTCCTCGAGGGTGTAGCGGACGGCCGTGGCCACCACCGCGCGGGGGGTCGTCGACAGGTCCGAGCCGGCCCCGCGGCATACCTCGAGGGCAGCGCGACCGAGGGCGAGGTCGACACGTCGGCGGGCAGGCACCCGCGCATCGTGCCACGTCGGACAGGGAGCGCGCCGCGCTCGACGGGCGGCGGAGGCGAACCGGGAGGAGGATCCCTGTCACCGACGCGGCCGGGCGGGCCGCGCCCCTCGAGAGGACACCTCATGCGTCGACCGTCATCCCATCGCCGGGTGCGACGAGCAGCGGTCACCGTCGCCGTGGGCACGCTCGTCGCCGCCACGGCCGCGTACGCCGCCCCCTCACCGGGGGCACGGGGGATCGGTGACCCCTACTACCCGCTCTACGGCAACGGGGGCTACGACGTCAGCCACTACGACATCGCGGTCTCCTACACCCCGAGCAACGACCGGGTCGTCGGCACGACCACCATCACGGCGACAGCGACCCAGGACCTCAGCCGGTTCGACCTCGACCTCGCCCTGCCTGCCTCGTCGGTCACGGTCGACGGCGTGGCGGCCGGCTTCCGGCAGGGTCCCCACGAGCTCGTCGTCACCCCGGCGAGGCCGGTGCGCAACGGGCGTCCCCTCACCGTCGTCGTGCAGTATGCCGGGATCCCCTCGCAGACCAGCGTGGACGGCCTCGACCCCTGGGTGCGGACGGCCGACGGGGCCGTCGCGGTGGGCGAGCCGGAGATCGCGGCGTGGTGGTTCCCGAGCAACGACCACCCTCGGGACAAGGCGACCTTCGACATCGCGGTCACCGTGCCGACCGGGGTAGAGGCGCTGAGCAACGGTGTCCTGCGGTCAAAGACGACATCGGGCACGACCGACACGTGGTCCTGGCGCGAGAGCTCGCCGATGGCGACCTACCTCGCCTTCATGGCGGTCGGCCAGTTCGACGTCCGGTCGGGCACCTCAGCCACGGGACTCCCGTGGGTGACGGCCGTGGCCGCGAACGGCGGCGCCGAGGGCCGGTATGCCGCGGCCGACCTCGCGCGCTCGCCCGAGGTCGTCGACTGGCACGCGAAGCAGTGGGGCCCCTACCCGTTCGACGTCACCGGCGGCGTCGCCCCGGCGGCGGACTTCGGCTTCGCGCTGGAGAACCAGACGCGTCCGGTCTACACCCGGGGGTTCTGGTCGAGCGGGTCCAACATCTACGTCGTCGTCCATGAGCTGGCCCACCAGTGGTACGGCGACTCCGTGAGCGTCACGAACTGGAAGGACATCTGGCTCAACGAGGGGTTCGCGACCTTCGCCGAGTGGCGCTGGTCGGAGACCCACGGCGAGGGCACGGCGCAGCAGCTGCTGCGCGCCAGCTACGACGGGATCCCGGCGGGCGACAGCTTCTGGACGTTGCCGATCGGCAACCCCGGGGCGCACCGGGAGTTCTCCGGGGCGGTCTACACCCGGGGCGCGATGACCCTTCAGGCCTTGCGCAACCGCGTCGGCGACCCCGCGTTTTTCCAGATCATGAGGGAGTGGGCCAGGCAGCACGCCTACGTGAACGGCCAGGTGTCGCAGTTCATCTCGCTCGCCGAGCAGCTCTCCGGTCAGGACCTCGACGGGTTCTTCCAGGCCTGGCTCTATGCACCCAAGAAGCCGGCGCCCACGTCGGCGAACGGCCTCGCCGACCGGTCGAAGGTCGACCCGGCAGCAGTCCCGTCGAAGCGGCTCATCGACGCCGTCACGGCCGCGGAGACGACCGCGAGAACGGGTGCGGAGACGGGCCGCCGGAGCTGACTCTGCGGCATACCGGGCGGGACGTCGCGCTCAGGCTCCGCGTCGAGCACCCCGGGACGGCAGTCATGGTGCTCTCCCAGTTCGTCCAACGGCGTTATGCCTCGAGCTGCTCGACGACGGTCGGGGAGAGCGTGGTGGAGTGGGCTACCTGCTCAAGGAACGTATCGCTGATGTCGACGACTTCTGTGCTGCCCTGCATCACGTCGGGTCGGGTGGCACCGCCCTGGACCCCGAGGTCGTCACGATCATGATGACCCGGGCGCTGGAGGGAATCCTCGAGGGGTTGACCCCGCGCCAGCTCGAGGTCCTCACCCTCATCGCGGAGGGTCGCTCGAACGCCTCGATCGCCGCTCGCCTGCACGTCAGCGAGAAGGCGGTGGTCCAGCACTCGTCGCGGACAACCACCTCGGCCTGCCGGGGTCGTCAGGCGCGCAACGACGGGATCGTCTGTGTCCCAATGGTTTCCAGGACCGTCTCGGACCCGGCGTAGGGGCCGTCGGCGCGCGGCCAATGGGTGATGACGTCAGTGAACCCCAGCCCATCAGCGCGGCCGACCATCTCGGTGAAGAGGTCGGCGCTCTCGAGCGAGAACCTTGGCGAGGAGTCGAGGTTGAGATAGCGCGGGTAGGTGGTGGGGTCGCGGTCGGCGGCCACGAGGGCCTCGTCGAGGAGGCGGGCCGACTCGGCCAGCCCGGCGTACCAGGCGTCGAGGGTGTCGACCTTGGCGCCCGTGGTGATCCACCCGTCGCCGTATCGCGCGGCGAACCTGAGTGAGCGAGGACCGTTGGCAGCAATGAGGATCGGTACGTCGGTGACCCTCGGGAGGGTGCGCGCGTCCGCCGCCGAGAACCAGGTGCCGGCGCTCGTCACGTGGTCCTCGTCGCGGAGTCGCAGCAGGAGCCGGGTGAACTCATGAAAGCGCTCGACGCGCTCCTTCGTCGTGAGGACGGCACCACCGAGGATGCCTGAGTCGAGGTCTCCACCCGTGCCGACGCCGAGCAGGAACCGGCCACCCGAGATGTCGTCGAGGGACTGGACGTCGCGATGGAACGCGACGGGGTGACGATAGTTCGGCGAGACGACGAACGTCCCCAGGCGGATCCGGCTGGTCACCATGGCTGCCGCCGTGAGGGTGGGTGTCGTGCCGTACCACGGGGACTCGGGCAGCCCACCCCAGACGAGGTGGTCGTAGGTCCAGGCATGGTCGAAGCCGAGCTCCTCGGCGGCCCGCCACCGTGGTGCGGCCTCGCGCCAGGTGATCTCAGGCAGGATCGTCAGGCCGAATCGCATGGTCCGACCCTAGACGGCTGCTCGTCCCGACCCGTGCAGCGGCTCCGGTCACTGGCTGAGAGTCATCGGCTTCGATGCCATCGCCGGGTCAGCGCTGGGTCGCCGCTGGGTCAGCGCCAGGACGACGTGGTCAGCCGAACATACAAGGGGACCAGCCGTGCCCGACCTGCCCCGGTATGCCGGGCCGCCGGCCACCTTTTGCCTGTTTGACGGCGCACCTGGGGCGAGGAGGGATCCTGTCAAGCCCTGATTCGTCCCCTGTGGATACCGAGAGGTCACGAACACCCCATGTGGACAACGGGATTGGTGATCGTGACGGACGAGGGGCTGTCGGTGGT
>NZ_JANXRJ010000206.1 GCF_025353065.1 Lapillicoccus sp. | reverse complement strand
CAACCAGGTCGCCGCCCAAGTCCCCGGGCTGATCATCGCGGCGGTCGTCGCCGCCCTCATCGCCGGTGTCGGGACCTGGCTCGTCGCCCGACACGTGCGGCGCGAGACGCGGGGGATGAACACGGCCGACCTGCGGCGGATGTACGAGTACTACGACGCCGTCCTCCATGCCGTCCGCGAGGGGCTGCTGCTCATCGACCGGGACGGCCGGGTCGCCCTCGTCAACGACGAGGGCCGGCGGCTGCTCGGGCTGCCCGAGGACGTCGGCGGGCAACTGGTCACCGACCTCCCGTTGGCCCCCGACCTGGTGGCCGCGCTCGCCGGGGGGGAGCCGCGCACCGACGAGTTGCACGTCACCGACGCGCGGGTCGTCGTCCTCAACCAGGCCCGGGCAATCTGGCAGGGCCGGGACCTCGGCACCGTCGCCACACTGCGCGACCGGACCGACCTCGAGGCCCTCACGGGTGAGCTCGACTCGGCCCGCGGCCTCGCCGACGCGCTGCACTCCCAGGCGCACGAGTCGGCCAACCGGCTGCACACCGTCGTCTCGCTCATCGAGCTCGGGCGCACCGACGAGGCGCTGCGTTTCGCGACCGAGGAGCTCACCGCCTCGCAGAAGCTGACCGACGCCTTCGTCGCCGCCGTCGCCGAACCGGCGCTCACCGCACTGCTGCTCGGCAAGGCGGCGCAGGCCGGCGAACGCGGCATCGACTTCGACATCGACGAGACCACGCAGCTGCCCGAGGGCGTCGCACCCTCACGCGACCTCGTCACGATCGTCGGCAACCTCCTCGACAACGCCCTCGACGCCGTCGCCGGTATGCCGTCCCCCGCCGTCGGTTTCGCCGCCCACCTCGAGGGTGGGGAGTGCGTGATCGTCGTGCGCGACAACGGCCCCGGCCTGACCGCCCCGCAGGCGGCGCGGGCCTTCACCCGGGGGTGGTCGTCCAAGACAGGGGCACAGGCGGCGAACACCCAGGGGGTCGACGGGCAGGGGGTGCTCGGGGCACCCGGGCGGGGGCTGGGGCTCGCGCTCGTCCTGCAGTGCACGACGCGGCTCGGGGGCACGGTGACGGTGTCCGAGCCACCCGGCGCGACGTGGACGGTGCGACTGCCGCTGCGACTCGAGCCGTCCGGGGATCGCCTGGCCGAAGTTGCCGGGTGAGTGGGATGGACTCTCCTGCAACGACTTCCATCGGGCCCCAGCCCCGTGACCCCGCGTCGCCGGGGGACCTTCGGGTGCTCGTCGTCGAGGACGAGCCGATCGCGGCCGATGCGCACACGGCATACGTCGAACGGGTGGCGGGCTTCACCGTCGTGGCGACCGTGCACTCGGCGCGTGAGGCATTGCGTGTGCTGGGCTTGGGCACCGTCGATCTCGTGCTGCTCGACATGCACCTGCCCGACGGCCACGGTCTCGACGTCGTCCGGTCGATGCGCGCCGCCGGGGTGCCGGCCGACGTCATCGCCGTGACGTCGGCGCGTGATCTTGACGTCGTCCGGGGCGCGGTGTCGCTGGGGGTCGTGCAGTACCTCCTCAAGCCCTTCGTCTTCGCCTCCCTGCGGGAACGGCTCGAGGGGTATCGCGACTACCGGCGCCGGACGACGGAGCAGGCGGCAGTCGCGACCCAACGCGAGGTTGACGAGGTGCTCGGCGAGCTGCGGGCGGGGTCGTCCCGGTCGGTGGGAGCCCTGCCCAAGGGGTTGTCCGAGGACGTGTGGGGGCGGGTGCTCGAGGTGGTGCGGGCGGCCGGAGGGGTGTCCCCGGAAGGTCAGTCCGGCGGGCGGTCGGCCGGCGAGGTGGCGGCCGTGGTGGGCGTCTCGCGGGTGACCGCGAGGCGCTACCTCGAGCACCTCGTGGACAGTGCCCTGGCGGTCCGGCGGTCGCGGCACGCCGGCGCGGGCCGGCCCGAGGTGGAGTACCGGTGGACGGGCGGCGGCAGTGGCTAAGTCTCGGCTGGGTCGCCGCCGGGTCAGCGCTGGGACGACGTGGTCAGCCGAACATACAAGGGGACCAGCCGTGCCCGACCTGCCCCGGTATGCCGGGCCGCCGGCCACCTTTGCCTGTTTGACGGC
Source organism: Lapillicoccus sp. (assembly GCF_025353065.1). GTDB lineage: Bacteria > Actinomycetota > Actinomycetes > Actinomycetales > Dermatophilaceae > Lapillicoccus. Next base: position 124 of record NZ_JANXRJ010000206.1, on the reverse strand, counting down.
GCACCTGGGGCGAGGAGGGATCCTGTCAAGCCCTGATTCGTCCCCTGTGGATACCGAGAGGTCACGAACACCCCATGTGGACAACGGGATTGGTGATCGTGACGGACGAGGGGCTGTCGGTGGT
>NZ_JANXRJ010000201.1 GCF_025353065.1 Lapillicoccus sp. | reverse complement strand
GATCAGCCCAGCTGGACGACACTCCGCCAGTCGTCGAGCGGGAGCACGTCCACGACGACACTGACCTCGAGCCAGTTGAGGATGGCCTCGGGCCCGCTCGTGGTCACGAAGGCCGTGTCGGCGGCGTCGCGCCCGGTCGCGATGCGTAGCAGCGACTGCCGTGGGGCCAGCCAGGTCGCGTCGACGACGCACCAGGCCCCCTCGACGTAGGCCTCGCACACCGCGTGGAAATCCATCGGAAAGAGCCCCGGCGCATAGACGGAAGCCATCCGGGCCGGCACGTCGCAGGCGCGCAGCAGGGCGATGGAGAGGTGCGCGAAGTCGCGGCATACCCCCTTGCGGGTGAGGAGGGTCTCGACCGCGCCGTCGGTGGGCTCGCTCGAGCCGGGCACGTAGGTGATCCGCTCGTGCACCCATGCACTCACCGCCGACAGCAGCGTGTGCCCCTCGAGCCGGGCGAACTCGGCGTGCGCCGTGGGCGCGAGAATGTCGGACTCGCAGTAACGGCTGGGGCGCACGAAGGTGAGCAGTTCCAGCGGACGGACCGGTGCGGGGGCGGCCCGGCCGGTCACGGTCGCTGCGTAGTCGATGATGAGCATGCCCTGGTCGGCCTCGACGCGGTGCAGGCGGCTGCCGTGCTCGTCGACGAGCAGCGAGGGCTGGAGCGGCCGCTGGTCGATCGAGACCAGGAGGCTCTCCGGGTCGGCCGGAGCGGCGCTCGCGATGCTGAGGTGCGACGTCGTGGGTCCGCCGAGCAGGAGCTCGAGGTGGGCGGTCACGGTGCGTTGCATGGTTCATCCAAACAGGCCGGGGTATGCCGCGCAAAGCCTCGCGCCGCTCGGTCAGGATCGCAGCGAACGGGCGTCCTACTCTCAGTGGCCCGAAGCACTCCCGGCCGAGGGGGACGGCCCGACCAGACTCGGGATCCGGCGAAGTGCCAGTGCGCAGAACAGTGCCAACGCCATCAGCCCCGCGACGACGAGGACGACGCGGTCCCAGCCGCCCGAGGTCCAGGCCAGCCCGGACACGGCGCCGAAGACGGACGAGCCGAGGTAGTAGGCGAAGAGGTAGAGCGAGGCCGCCTGCCCGGTGCCGCCGCCCCCGATGTGGGCGCGGGCCGAGACCCAGCCACTGGCCACCCCGTGGGCGGCGAAGAAGCCGGTCGTCGTCACCGCGACACCGACGATGACGAGCCAGAGCGGGCCGGCGAGGGTGAGGGCCAGGCCGCCGAGCGCGACGACGACCCCGAGCGGCATCACCGTGCGCCGCCCGAACCGGTCGGCCAGGCCGCCCGCGAGGGTCGAGCTCACGGACCCCAGCGCGTAGCTGAGGAAGACGAGCCCGGCGACGCCGAGGCTGAGGGAGTAGGGCGGCGCCGCGAGGCGGAACCCCAGGGCGTTGTAGGTCGCGACGAAGCTCCCCATCGCGAGGGCGGCGAAGGCGTAGAGCGCGAGGAGCGCCGGGTCGGCGACGACCCGCTTGGTGCTCGCCCACATCGCGTCCCGGCCGGCCGCTGCCGGCGAGAACCCCTGTGACGCAGGGAGGGTGAGCCGCACGACCACCGTGCAGACGACGCCGAACGCCGCGATCGCGCCCACGGCCCAGCGCCAGCCGGCGACGTCACCGACCCCGCTCGCGAGCAGCCGACCGGTCATCCCGCCGAGCGCGGTCCCGCCGATGTAGAGGCCCGCGGCGCGGCCGTGGGCGTCGGGGTGGACCTCTTCGCGCAGGTAGGCCATCGCCACCGCGGACAGCCCGGCGAGGGAGACTCCCTGGAGACCACGCAGCGCGAGCAGGAGGTGCCAGGTCGGTGCCAGCGCGCAGAGGATCCCGACGATGCTCGAGGCGGCCAGCGAGGCGTGCATCAGCGGGGTGCGCCCGAGCCGCTCGGTGACCGGGCCGACGACGAGGAGAGCGAGACCGAGTCCCAGCGTCGCGGTCGAGACGCTGAGGGCGCTCTCCGCCGGGGTCAGGGAGAACCGCGCGGCGAGGTCGGGCAGCACCGCCTGGGTCGAGTACAGCTGGGCGAAGGTCGCGAGTCCGGCCGCGAACAGCGCGAGGTTCAGTCGCCGGTATGCCGCGTCGCCCGGCCGGTGCCCGGTGAAGGGCACGCCGTCGTTCGGCGCCTGCGGACGGGAGGACACAGCCCCAACGCTGCCACCCGGGGTCCTCCGCTGCCACCAGAGGTCGGTGCGAGACTGCCCGCTGTGACGAATGCCCCAGCAGCCGGCCAGGCGCTCGCGGTGCTCGGCCTGCTGTCGCGGCATACCGAACCGTTGCCGGCGGCGACCATCGCGGCGCGGCTGGGCATCGCCCGGTCCTCGACCTACCACCTGCTCGCGGTGCTCCAGGACCACGGCTTCGTGGTGCACCTGCCGGAGGAGCGGCGTTACGGGCTGGGCGTGGCCGCGTTCGAGCTCGGCTCCGCCTACTCCCGGCAGGCGCCGTTGCAACGGCTCGCCCGGCCGCTGCTCACCCGTCTCGTGGACGAGACGCATCACAATGCGCACGTGGCGGTGCTGCACGGCAGCGACGTGCTCTACGTCGTCGAGGAACGCGCACCCCGCCGACCCTCCCTCGTGACGGACGTCGGGGTGCGGTTGCCGGCGCAGCTGACCGCGAGCGGATTGGCAATGCTGGCAACGCTACCCGCTGCACAGGTCCGCGCGCTCTACCCCTCGCGCGATGCGTTCGTCCGCCGGCACGACGCCGGCCCGACCTCGTTGACCCAGCTCCGGTCCGTCCTCACCCGGGTGCGCGAACGCGGGTATGCCGTGGAGGAGGGCACCGTCACCCCCGGGCTCTCGTCCGTGGCGGCGGCCGTGCTGGACCGGTCGGGGCACCCCGTGGCGTCCTTCGCGGTGACGTTCGAGGGGGACCGTGTCGACGATGACGAGCGGAGGCGGCTCGCCGGGGCGGTGCAGCTCGCCGCCGGCGCGCTCTCCCGGCGGCTGTCCGGCGGACGCTGAGACAGTCCGGGCCGGACCGCCGAAACCCCGCCGTCCCTTTATCGGGTGACCCGATAAAGGGGCGCTCCGCGCGTGAACGGTCCTCACGCGAACCGTCCCCTTGTCGGGTGGAGCCGGCCCCCGGCGGGCGGGAGGTGCGGGAAACCCGGTGGTGCGTGGTGGGGACGGCTGACAGAGTGCGTGGCGTGACTGCAGACGCCGCGACCGACGGCCTGATCCTCGCCCGGCTCGAGGGCTACTACGACCTCGCTCCCCGGGGCAACGCTGACACCGAGGAGCACGGACCGCTCACGCTGTTCGTCTCCCGGGGCGGCTACCCCTACTACGCGCGGCCGCGGCTCGGCCTCGGGGACGACGTCAGCGCTGCACACATCACCGCCGCCGACGTCGAGGCGGTCCTGGCCCGCCAGCGCGAGCTGGGGTTGCCCCGGAACCTGGAGTGGGTCGACGAAGTGACGCCGACCCTGCTCGCCGCCGCCCGGTCGGCCGGGTTGCAGGTGGAGGAGTGCCCGCTGCTGGTCCTCGACGGCGAGCCGGCGGCCCGGCCGGTCGACGCCGAGGTCCGCCTCGTGGAGGCTGACGACCCCGACCTCGGACGCGTCCACTCATGCATCGGTGTCGGGTTCGCTACGGGGGGAACGGCGCTCGGGAAGACCGGGGTTGCCGAACGGGACGCCGATCTCGCGGCCCACCCGGACGGCGCCGATCGGGCCCGGGAGGCCAGCGCGTCCGGCCGCACGTTCCTCGTCGGCGCCTTCGACGCCGTGGTCGGGGCGGTCGGCGGCGGGAGCTACAACCCGCGCGGCGACGTGGCGGAGATCGTCGGGGTCGCCATGCTCCCGGCATACCGGCGTCGGGGGTATGCCGGGGCCGTCACCAGCGCCCTCGCGCGCCACGCGCTCGACCACGGGGTGACGACGGTCTTCTGCAGCGCCCAGAGCGCGGACGTGGCCCGCGTCTACGAGGCCGTGGGCTTCCGCCGGGTCGGCACGGCGTGTATCGCCGAGGCCGACTGAGCCCAGCGGCGACACATGCCCTGCGCTGGTCCGGGATTCTGGTCGCCCGAGCCACCGAGTGCCCGGACGTCGTCAAGGAGCCGTGAGCTCGACGAGGGGTGGCGCGGACACGTCCGGCGTCCGCACGCCCCGCGAGAGCGCCGAGCAGGTCTCGCCCGTCATCCGCGCAAAGACTCAGCACCGTCACAGGACGTGGCGCCGTCTCATCGAGCCAGCGGCCGATCTCGCTGCGGACGACGGCCAGCCGCCGGGGCAGCGACGACCCCGGATCCCCGTATGCCGCGTGCCACGCCACCCAGTCCGTCACCCCCGCAGTCCGGCCCCGGACGGTGACACCGACCGGCGGACGTAGGCTGGTTCTATGACCATCGAACAGCGTCCGGCCGACCTGCCACCCGAGAAGGCGGCGCACCGGACGACGACCCTCACCCGGCGCGACAAGGGCCACTACACCGCGACCAATGCGCGCGGGGGGACCATCCCCGTCTCCGGCGGCGACAACGACGACTTCACCCCGGTCGAGCTGCTGCTCGCGGGCATCGCCGGCTGCACGGCCATCGACGTCGACCACCTGACCGCCCGCCGCTCCGAGCCCGCGGGGTTCGAGGTGCAGGTCGAGGCCGAGAAGGTGTCCGACGAGCACGGCAACCACCTCCAGGACATCGTCGTCACCTTCCGTGTCACCTATCCCGAGGGGGACGGCGGGGATGCGGCCCGGGCGATCCTGCCCGACATCGTCAAGAAGTCGCACGACCGGCTGTGCACCGTCAGCCGCACCGTGATGCTCGGCGCCGACGTCAGCACGGTCATCCAGTGAGCGCGACGACGTTGACCTCACGAGGCGCGACCATCGACCTCGATGTCCTCGACCTCGTCCCTGTCGTCGAGGGAAGCACCCCGGCCGACGCGATCTCGGCGACCGTCGAGGCCGCCCGCGTCGCGGAGGAGCAGGGCTATACGCGCTACTGGATGGCTGAGCACCACAACTTCGCGGGCGTCGCCTCCTCTGCCACAGCGGTGCTCGTCGGCCACGTCGCCGACCAGACCACGACGATCCGGGTCGGCTCGGGCGGCATCATGCTGCCCAACCACCCGCCGCTGGTCGTCGCCGAGCAGTTCGGCACGCTCGCGACGATGCACCCCGGGCGCATCGACCTCGGCCTCGGGCGAGCGCCCGGCACCGACCCGATCACCTCCTATGCCCTGCGCCGGGTCGAGGGAGCTGCTGCCGACTTCGGCGGCGAGGTCGCGCAGGTGGTGCAGTACCTCGGCCCGGTCGACGAGTCGGCGCGCGTCCGCGCCGTGCCCGGCGAGGGCACCGAGGTGCCCATCTGGATCCTCGGGTCGAGCCACGGTGGCGCCCAGGTCGCCGCCGCCCTCGGTATGCCGTACTCCTTCGCCTCGCACTTCGCTCCCCGCATGCTGCTGAGCGCGCTCGAGGTCTACCGGGCCGGGTTCCGGCCCTCCGGTCGGCCCGGCGCGCTGACGGCCCCCCGGACGATGGCCGGGGTCAACGTCGTCGTCGCCGACACCGAGGAGCGGGCCCGGCACGTCTGGGGGTCGACGCTGCTGAGGTTCCACGGGATCATCACCGGGCGCCGCGGGCTGCTGCCGCGGCCGCCCGAGGGAGACGTCACGGCGACATGGTCGTCCGCCGAACGCGCCGCCATCGAGCAGATGACGACAGCCTCGTTCGTGGGCACCCCCCGGCAGGTCAAGGAGGGGCTCGACGCGTTCGTGGCGATGACGGGCGTCGACGAGCTGATCGTCGCGACCTCGGCGCACTCCCTCGACGACCGGCTGCGGTCCATGCGGCTGCTCGCGGAGGTCTGGGCGGGCTGACGGCGGCCGGCGAGGCTTGACGACACCTGAGGACGGCTGACACGACCGGCCGAAAGCCCTCAAGATACGACGCTGTCGCGCATACACCGCATAAGGTCTGAACGTGACAAGCCGGACCAGTGGCAGGGCGACGGAGGTCGCGATGACCGACGGTGTGGAGCCTGCTGTCACCGCCTATGAGCAGGACCTCGAGCGGACGCTCCCCGGTGTCGCCGAGGGTGTCTACGTCGTCGGCTCGGTCGCTCTCGACGACTATCACCCCGAGACGAGCGACGTCGACCTCGTCATCGTCCTGGACGACGCGCCCGACCCCCTGCAGCTGGCTCTCCTCGGTGACATCCACCAGCGAACAGCGCGGTCGCACAACCAGATTCACCTGGACGCCAGCTATGTGACGTGGGCACAGCTGGCCCATGCGCCGACGGCCTCGACCACCGCCGGGGTGCGCGCGCTCGACGGTCGGATCCATGTCGCCCCTGATCGGCAGGCTCCCGGCATACTCCTCTGGCACCAGCTGCACGACCAGGCGCTGACGGTCACGGGGGCCGACCTGCGTGACCGGCAGATCGCGCTGCGGCCCGAGGCGTTGCGGGAGTGGTGCCTGAAACAGATCGAGGAGCGGTGGACACCGTGGTGGGAACGCGCGGCCGTGCTGCTCTCGGCCGGCGGGCGCGAGAGCCTCGGTGCGGTCGGGCCGACGTCCGGGGTCCTCGGTGTCGTCCGGCTGCACCACACGCTCGTGACCGGGTCGCTGGTGTCCCAGTGCCAGGCCGGGGAGTGGGCGCTCACCCTGTGCGAGCCGGAGTGGAGACGTCTCCTCGAGGAGTGCCTGCGGGTGCGGCACCAGCCGGGCCGTCCGTCGCTCTACCGCAACCCGCTCCAGCGCCGGCGGGACGCCCTGGCCTTCACGGACCTGCTGATGACCGCGGACGAGGAGACGTTCGGAGCGGGCTGACGCATCCCGGCGCCGCCGCCACGTGACGCCGCTGCCACGTGACACCGAGTCAGGTGGGGCTGTCGACCGTCAGCGGACGGGTCGCCGGAAGAGTCCGGCCGGGTCGGCGGACGTCACGGCGTCGTCCTCGGGCGTCGGCTCGGGTCCCAGCTCGGCGCGCGCAGCGGGTCGTCGGAAGACGGTGGGATCCGTGTGCTGCCAGGAGGGTTCGCTCGCGCCCCGGGTGACGAAGGGCGCCGGACTTCCCAGCATTGCCGATCCGAGCCGGTATGCCGGGTCGGCCGGCGGCGTGGGCTCGACGCCCTCGGCCGGGGGCGTCGGGGCGGCTGACCCCACGCCGTTCGCCTCTGCTTGAGCCTCCCCCGCGTCGGCGGTGGCCGCAAGCGGGACGGCGGTCGATCTCGTCCACAGCAGCCAGCCGGCGACCCCAGCGAGCACGGCCGTCGCGAGCCCGTCACTGCCACGGGAGAGGAAGGTGCTGACCGGGTCGACCACGAAGAATCCCATGTTGTCGGTCCCGCTACCCACCACGCCGTGAGTGGTCAGCGTCCATGCCGCGGTCCCGATGAGAAGCGCCGCTCCGACCAGTGTGATGGCCATCGCGATGATCACCGAGGCCACGCGTAAGCGGGGACCGATCCGCAGCCCGCTCCCCGCGGGGAGGTGGACGATCCCCGCGAGGACGAGCAGCGGAAGGCTGGCGATCAGCACGGGGACAGCAGAGAAGGGTGCGGCGACGAGCTGGGCGACCCTGATCGCCGAGTCGGTGCCCAGCTGGAACTGGCCCGAGCTGTCCGTCGGCCAGACCATCCGGTAAGCGGAGAGGAGCTGCCCCGCCACGAGCATCGTCGAGGCCGCCACGAGACCGGGGCCGATCGCGCGCGGCATCCAGCGCTCCACTGCGCGAGTGAGGGCGACGCGGCCCCCGCGCCCCCCGCGCCCGGTCTCCCGGCGCGGCGGCGCGGCCCAGCTGTCGACGAGGTCGTCCGGCATACGTGGATCCTCCCATCCCGGGGCGGCTGCGGCACGGGCAGCGGACCACCCGGACCGGTCGCAGGGCGGGCCGACCGTCGCGGCATACTCGCCCTGCGAGCACGCCGCTCCGCCCTGACACCTCGACCCTGCCACCCCAACGACGGGACCACCTCGATGACGACCACCGCACTCGTACCCGACCCGATGGACGCCCCGGCGGTGCGCTGGGGGATCATCGCGCCCGGCGGCATCGCGAACAAGTTCGCCGAGGCCGTGGCGGACTTCACGGCCGGCTCGGTCGTGGCGGTCGGGTCGCGTGACGCCGACCGGGCCCAGCAGTTCGCGACGCGGCACGGCATCCCGCGCTCGTATGTCGGCTACGACCGGCTCGTCGGCGACGCGGAGGTCGAGGCGGTCTACATCGCCTCGCCGCACTCCGGGCACCGCGAGCACGCCCTGCTCGCGATCGCGGCCGGCAAGCACGTCCTCATCGAGAAGGCCCTGGCCCGGAACGCTACCGAGGTGGAGGTCATCTTCGCGGCGGCCGAGCAGCAGGGGGTCTTCGCGATGGAGGCGATGTGGACCCGTCACCTGCCGCACATCGCCTGGCTGCGGGACCAGATCGCCTCCGGGGCGATCGGGGACGTCGTCACCGTCACCGCCGATCACGGTCAGTCGCTCGACCTCCCCGCCGACCACCGGCTGAAGAACCCCGACCTCGCGGGCGGTGCCATCCTCGACCTCGGGGTCTATCCGGTGTCCTTCACCGTCGACCTCCTCGGAGCGCCGAGCGAGGTCAAGGCGATTGGCCGACTGACCGAGACCGGCGTCGACGGGCACGTGGCGATGGTGCTCGGCTACTCCGGCAAGACGATCGCGCAGATCGACACGACGCTCTGGACGAAGACACCGACGAGCGCCGTGGTCTCCGGTACGGCCGGCAGCCTCGAGATCGTCGGGGGCGACTTCTACGCCGGTGGTCGCACGGTGCTGCGTCGGTCCGGCGGGCGCGACCGGGCCGTCGTCGAGGAGTTCCAGGTGGATGTCGTCAACGGCTTCCAGTACCAGGCGGCCGAGGCGGCCCGGTGCATCGCCGCCGGCCTCCACGAGAGCCCCCTGATGACGTGGGACTCCTCGCGGGCCGTGATGGCCGTGATGGACGAGGCGCGCCGCCAGGTGGGGGTCGTCTACCCGGGCGAGTGACCCCGCGTTCGCCTCCCGGATTGGGGTGACCCCGCCTCCCCGGATTGGGGTTCGGACGCGTCATCGGTGACGCGTTTTCACCCCAACCCGGGGGCGGGGGCGGGGGCGGGGGCGTCGGGGGCGGGGGGCAGCGGCCGCACGGTGAGGATCTGTTCGCTGCGTCCGACCGGGCCGTCGACGTCGTGCAGCGTCGTCGACGTCAGCCCGATGCCGTCGCCGCCGAAGACGACCGTCGTGTCGAAGCCGACCCAGCCCGCCTTCGGCTGCCGCCAGAGGTGGATCGACAGGTCGATGTTGGGGAACATCCACTTCGACGGATCCTCGCGCACGAGAACGCCGTTCGCGGTGTCGACCAGCCCGACGAACGCCGCCGTGGGGCTGACCTCGACGTCCTCGACGAGGGTGATGTCGGTGCGCAGCCAGACCTGCCCGCGACCGGGCACGCTCGCCTCCGCGCGTCGGCCCTCCAGCGAGTCGATGTAGCCGCCGGCCCATCGCTCCCGACCCTGCCACACGGGCATCGTCTCCGGCGCCGGCAGTTGCTCGGGTGCGCCACCCTCGACGGCCACCGTCCTCTGACGCGCCATCCGCCAGGCGTGGGCCCGCACCGCGGGTCGGCCGCCGGCGACGAGGACCGCCTCGACGAGCTCGATGGTGCGGCCGGGGCGGATGGTCGTCACGGTGATCTCGGTCAGCGCCCGCGGGATGACGCCGAGGATCTCGAAGGTGATCCGCGCCAGCTGCAGGTCCTCGCGCACCAGTCGCTCCTCGATCGCGTGGACGAGCAGCCCCGAGACCGGCGCCATGTGCTGCTCGGTGGGGTTCCAGACCCCCTGCACGTGCACCGTCGGCTCGAAGAACCCGCCGGGACGTCGGCGGTAGTAGCTCGTCGGCGTCGGTGGGGTCACCGGGTCAGCCTAGGTGCGGCAAGGACCCCAGCCCGCCCGTATGCCGGGTGGCGAGACCCACGGCATACCCGAGGGGGCTCGGCGGGCGTGGAAACACCTGCGGGGGGGGGTGGGTCACCCGATCTGAGGTCAGGATCGGTGAGCCCCCACTCCGGTAACCTGGATCGTGGCGCTCTCCTTGACGCCTCCGACGACCAGGGTCAGCGTCGCGGTCCCAGCGCGCAGAGCGGTGAGCCGGTTCGTCGCCGGGTCGAACCGGACCACGGCGCCCCCGACCCCGAGCAGTGCCTCGTCGACCTGGACGCCGTCTCCCGACCACTGCGCGCTCACCGGCCAGGCGACCGGGACGCTCGCCGACCCCTGGGTGAACGTCGGGGCGAGGGTGACGCTCGACCCGACCCCGAGGATCGTCGGCACGTCGAGCTGGAGGGCGTCCACGCTCGGATGCGTCTCCGCCTGCAGCCAGTCGACCCGGGCGCTCGGCCTCGGAGTCCGACCGACGACGCCCTTGGCCGGGTCGATCCCGAGCGTCGTCCACCCCCGGAAACCGCCGTCCGCGACGTTGCCCGCCGGGGTCTTGCCCGAGTTGCCGTTGATGATCATCGACACGCCCTGCGCTGACGAGGCGTGGAAGACCCCCACGTGGCCGTTGACCACGGCGACGGACTTGTGGCTCTGGGTGCGGAAGCGGCCGATGCGGTCCTCGAGCTGCTGCGCCTCGATCCGGTCGCCGAGCTGGCTGGACCTGTCCGCCAGGGGGTCGTCGACCGGCACGTGCGTCGCGACGACGACGCCGGTCACCGCGGGGTCGGCCGCCGCGTCGCGCAGCTGCTGCTCGAGCTGCACGAGCTGCGCCGCTCCGTCGTCGTTGCCGTGCAGGGTGAGGGAGGACGAGTTGAGGGTGATCAGCCGGGTTGCGCCGGTGGGCGTCGACAGCAGCGTCGTCGTGTGGGTGGGTCCGAAGACGGCCGTGAAGTTGCCGATCGGGCCGCCCATGACCTCGTGGTTGCCGGGGACGTAGGTCCAGGGGATCGCGCTGCCGACCTCCTCGTCGAGCACCTGCTTGGCGAGCGCGAAGTCGGCCGGGCTCGCCTCGTCGACGAAGTCGCCGTCGATGACGAGGTAGTCGGGTCGAGCAGCAACGATCTCCCGCAACGTCTTTCGCACGTTGGCCAGCAGCGTGCTGCTGGGATCGCGGGCGACGAACTGTCCGTCGGAGAGGACCGCGATGCGCTGCGGCCGGTCGTCGACCGTCCCGTCCGTGACGATGACGGGGTCGTGGACCGGCTCCTGCGTCACCGGCGACGACGGCGGCGCGACGTGGGCGACGAGCCCGGCGAACGACAGGTCACCGTGATAATTGACATCCGCCCGAGTCTCGAGGAAGCGGATCCGGTTGACGGTCAACGGCATTGCCGTCCCGGGCGGTACCGGGAAGGTGACCTGCTGCCAGCCCTGCCAGGTCACGAAGTTAGCGCTGAGGTTGCTCACCGTGCCGTCCCCGCTCGTGACCATGATCCGGGGCCACACCCCGGAGCCGTCGCCCTTGACCCACATCGAGAGGTCGAGGGGCTGGCCGGTGACGGGGAGGGCGACCGGCGGCACGGCATACATCCCGCGGGTGGCGGTGCTCCGGGTGAAGTCGTACTGCAGTCGCAGGGCAGGTTCACCCGCCGGACCGGTGGCCGTCGTCAGGGTGCCGGTGGCGCGGTCGCTCGCCGGTGTCCACGACGCACCGTCGCTGAAGTCGGCGACCGAGACGGTGTCGAGTCCGACGAGCACCGTGGTGTCGTAATAGTGGTCGCCGACCCGGAAGTGGACCACCGCGGAGCCTTTGTCCATCGCCGGCGTGATGACGAACCCGTTCGCCGCGTCGGGGGTCACGACGACGCCCGGGTCAGCGGTCACGGCGACGTCCCGCGGCTCGAGCGGCGAGGGCCGGCCGTCGGAGTCGTAGCCGGTGAGGAGGAGTGATGCGGTGCCGGACCGGTCGGCGAAGGGGATCGTCGCGCGGTCCGCGTCGAGGTGGTCGAGCGGCCCCAGCACGGTCAGGGGCATCGCCGCGGTGCGACCCTTCCCGATGTCGAAGCCGACGTCGGTCGCGCCGCGGCGGACGCCGGTGGCGACGACCTGCTGGCCGGCGCGCCGGCTGAGTGAGACCCGGTCGGTGGTCGAGCTGAAGGTCCCACCGCGCTCGACCGCGGCATACCGGCCGTCGATGCCCGAGCCGAAGACGGTGCGGCTCTGGCCCTGCAGGACGGTGTAGGCCCCGGTCCGGTTGGAGACCGGCCGCACCTGCGCGGCGTTCGCCCATCCGGACGGTGTCGCCGACGAGAAGAAGAGGAGGGTGTTGGAGACGGCGCGCTCACTGCCGTCCTGCGGCGTGTTCACCACCAGGGGCGCGGTGCCGCCCGAGACCCGGGCGGCCAGCGTGCTCGAGCCGCCGCCGTCGAGGTTGAGGGCCTGGTAGGCGCCGAGGCTCTGCATCAGGGTGGCGAGGTCGATCCGCCTCATCCCGACGCTGGCCGAGGTCAGCCCGTCGACGGTCAGGGCGATGACCTTCTTCCCGTTGCGGGACACACCGATTGCGGTCCGGGCGTGCAGGCCGTCGTCGGCGACGGCGGGGTTGACCGCGCCGTCCTTGACGAGCTGGTCGGCGCCGCTGAGGGCGAGCTGGACCCGGGTTGAGAGCCCGACCGCGACGTCGACCGACTCGCCCACGGTGAGGGCTGCCACGACGTCGGCGCCTGCGTCGCGGCCGAGCAGCACCTGACCGCCGGGCGGGATCGCGGGCGCGCCGGCACCAGCACCCACCGCGGTCACGACGGACCCCACGACCGTGGCCCGCGCGACCTTCGGGGACATCCCGCCGGGGCCGCCGACCGGGCGGTCGAGGCTCGCGTCACCCCAGAGCGGGGTGTAGACGCCGATCCCGTCCGTCGGCAGGGACGGGGTGTTGAAGCCGGCCAGGGGATGCGTCTGCCCGGCCGCGGTGAGGGTGCCCGACGACGTCAGCGCGGCTACCGTCGCGCGCCCGTCGGCCAGCGTGAACGCCGGCCGTGTGCCCGAGACCGCGTTGACGAGCCCCCTGCTGCCAGAGGCGATCCCGACGGGTGCGCCGCTGGCGTTGATGTCGTAGAAGTCACCGTTGATGCCGGCCACCGCGCCCGTCCCGAGCAGCTGGCTCGAGAGGGTCCCGACCGCGGCGACCGACCCGGAGTTGTGGACGTCCATCGACAGCGTCGGGACGGACAGGTCGGCGGTGAGGACGTTGCCGCGGTTCCAGCCGCCGCTCTCGAGCCGTTGGTAGTTCGTCAGGTCGAGGCCCGGCGCGACGTGCTGGGTGGCCACCGTCGCGAGCGCCTCACCGTGCGCCGTGAAGTCGTAGCCGTCCGACTCCTGCTGCGACGGCGGGATCCCGCCGGGCGCGAGCGTCACCGCGGTCGGCGGCGGCGGGGGGACGTCGGCGCGCGCGACGGGGACGGTCCCCCCGGCGAGCAGGACGGTCCCCCCGGCGAGCAGCACGTATGCCGCGAGGCCCGCGGCGGCGAGCCACGCGGCATACCGGCGGGGGCGGGGAACGGTCGGCGAAGAGGTCACCGCACGTTCCTACCGTGAATGGATCACCAACCTGGAGGCCAACTCGTGAAAAGTTCACGAACTCGTGGTGGAGCGGACCCGCTCGAGGATCTCCTCGGCGCACCGCCCCGGCGCGACCTCGGGCAGCCAGTGGCCCTCGTCGAGCTCGACGAACCGGTAGTCCGCCCGGACGAGGTCGCCGGTGGCCTCGGCCGCGACCCGGCCGAGGAAGGCGTCGTGGCGCCCCCAGACGAACGTGGTCGGCACCTTGCAGCGGTGCATCGTCCCGGCCGATGACCCCATCGCGCGATACCAGCCGAGGCTCGCGGTGAGCCGGCCCGGTTCCTCCATCCGGCGCAGGTAGCGCTGCAGCACCGCCTCGGGCAGCCCGGAGCGCCTCAGCCCGGCCGGGAAGGTCCTTGCGAAGGTGGCTTCAGGCAGCCACGGCAGCTGGAACCACGCCATGTAGGCGGAGTGCCGGGCCTGCCACCAGGTGCGGTAGGCCCGCGCGAGCGCCGCCGGGTGCGGGGTCGACAGCACGGTCAGGGACGCCAGCCGGTCGGGATGGGTCCCAGCGACCGCCCAGGCCACCGCGCCGCCCCAGTCGTGCCCGACGAGGTGGACCCGGTCGACGCCCGCCGCGTCGATGAGGGCGACGACATCGGCCACGAGCTCCTCGATCCGGTATGCCGCGCGCCCGGCCGGGCGGGCCCCGGGGCTGTAGCCACGCTGCTCGGGCGCCAGGGTGCGCAGCCCGGCTGCGGTGAGCGGGCGGCATACCTCCGTCCAGCAGTCGCGGTCGGCCGGGAAGCCGTGGAGGAGCACGACCGTCCCTGCGACCTGACCCTCGGGACCGTCGGACCCCGGCGAGCCCTCGCCAGCGGTGTCGGTGACGTCGAAGACGAGGCCGTCGCGGTCGAAGCTCGTGAGGGTCATGGCGACATCCTGCCGTTTCGACCGTGCGCCGAGCGTGCCGACGAGCGTGTCTGGACCTACAGTCTTTCTATGTCCCTGTTGCCGCTCTTCCCGCTCGGTAGCGCGCTGCTGCCGGGAGCGCCGTTGCCGCTGCAGATCTTCGAGCCCCGTTACGTCGTCCTGCTGCGTGACCTGCTCGCCAACCGCGATGCCAACCCCGTCTTCGGCGTCGTCGGCATCCGCCACGGCTTCGAGGTGGGCGAACGCGAGAACGACGTCTACGACGTGGGGTGCACCGCGGTCGTCGACCAGATCGGCGAGATCGGTGATGGGATCTTCGCCCTCATGGCGACGGGCGGTCGTCGCTTCCGGCTCGACGGACTCGTCGAGGACACCCCGACGCCCTACACCGTCGGGGCCGTCAGCTATCTGGACGAGCGGCTCGGCGACCCCGGCCACACGGCGGCGAT
>NZ_JANXRJ010000169.1 GCF_025353065.1 Lapillicoccus sp. | reverse complement strand
GCCGCACACGCGGGTCACCGCCGTCGTCGTCGGCAAGGGTCCGCTCCGGGTCGCCCAGACGTTCGCGACGTGCACGGTGGCGGGGACCCTCGACGACGGGGTCGGCGTCCACAACGAGGAGCAGGGTCAGCCGGTCGCCGTGTGCCGCTCGCCGCAGGAGACGTGGGACGCCGTCTGGCCGCAGTTCCGGCACCTGGGCTGAGGCCGCTCTGACTCAGTCCAGGACAGCGGCACGCAGCCCGAGGTCCGGCGCCATCGCGGTGAGCAGCTCGCGCAGGTGACGGATCGTCGGGCTGGCCGCCATGCTCCGCCGCCAGACCAGCGAGACCGTGCGGGTCGGGACGGGGTCGGCCACCGTCAGCACCGTGACGCCGGCGGGGAGGAGCTCGCGACCCAGCCGGGGGATGAGCGACACGGCGACGCCGTGCTCGACGAGGGCGATGTGGGAGCTGAATTCCGCTGCCCAGTAGGGGATTGGCGGCGGACCGCCGACGTCGGCGAACATCCGGGTGAGCCACTGGTGGCAGACGCTGCCGACGGGCGAGCACGCGAAGACCTCGGACCGGAGGTCGGCCGGGCTGACCGCCCCGCGCCCTGCGAGCCGGTGCCCGGAGGGGACGAGGATGTCGGCGAGGTCGATGCCGATGGGCACCCGTTCGACGTGGTCGGGGACGGGCAGGACGGTGTCTCCCCAGTGGTGCACGAGCGCGACGTCGACCCGTCCGGTCGCGACGAGGTCGAGGGCCTCGAGCGGGTCCTGCTCGACGACCGTCACCTCGAGCGGGGTTCCGTCGAGCGCGATCCGCTGGAGCAGCGGGGCGACGAGCCCGCGCACCGCGGTCGAGAACGCCGCAAGATGCACCCGCCCGGCGACCGCGTCAGTGGCCCCCGCGAGGTCGGACTGCAGGGCCTCCATCGAGGCCAGCACCTCGGCGCCGCGGTCGGCGAGCCGCTTCCCGATCTCGGTCAGCAGCACCCCGCGGCCGTAGCGCTCGAGCACCGGGGCGCCCGCCTGCCGCTCGAGCTTCTTGAGCTGCTGGGACACCGCCGAGGGGGTGAAGCCCAGCGCCTCGGCCGCCGCGACGACGGATCCGTGGGTGCGGACGGCACTCAGCGCCTGGAGGCCGACGAGGTCGATCATGCAGCGATGCTACCTGGTGCGCCAGACAAGGTATCGCTGGTGCTTCATCGTCGCGAGCCCGGACAATGGCCGGTATGCCGCCGCGTCACGCCTTCCTCGCCGTGCTCGTCACCATCGTGTGGGGGGCCAACTTCGTCGTCATCGACAAGGGCATCCACGACATGCCCCCACTGACGTTCGTCGCGCTGCGCTTCGTCTTCGTCCTCCTCCCCGCGATCTTCCTGGTGCCGAGGCCCGCCGTCCGCTGGCGCGACCTGGCCGCCGTGGGACTACTGATGAGCGTCGCCCAGTTCGGCTTGCTCTACACCTCGCTCCACCTCGGGATGCCGCCCGGACTGGCCTCCCTCGTGCTCCAGGTCCAGGTGATGTTCACCGTCGTCATCGCCGCGCTGGCCCTGCGCGAGCGACCCAGCATCCGCCAGCAGGTGGGGGTGCTCGTGGGTCTGGTCGGCCTGGCCGTCGTCGCGGTGGGACGCAGCGCGACGACCCCCGTGCTGGCGCTCGTCCTCTGCATCGGCGCCGCGCTCGCCTGGGCCAGCGGCAACGTCGTGGCCCGCCGGGTCGGGAGTCCGTCCGGGATCGGCCTGACCATCTGGTCGGCCCTCTTCGTGCCCGTCCCGATCTTCGCCCTGTCCCTCGTGGTCGACGGTCCGGCGGCCATCGCCTCGGGGTTCCGGCACGCGGACGGGGTGACGGTCTTCTCGACCCTCTACACGGCATACCTCTGCTCGGTGTTCGGCTATGGCGTCTGGAACTCGCTGCTCGGGCGCTATCCCGCCGCGAGCGTCGTGCCCTTCACCCTGCTCGTGCCGGTGAGTGGCATCGCCACGGCGTGGCTCGTGTCGGGGGAGCGGCCGACCCTCGGCACCCTCGTGGGCGGTCTGCTGCTCATGCTGGGGGTGCTCGTCACCATGCTGACGGTCCGGCGCCGACGTCGGGAGCGCGGGGAGCCCGAGGCGGTTACGGCCGGTGTGCCCGAGGTGTCGGTCTGATGTCGAAACCGCCCGCCCGCTACCGCGACGCACCCGGCAGTTGGGAAGATCGGGCCGACAGGACATCGGTGTCGGGACCTCCCGGCACCCGGCACCCCGGGAGTACGCGTGGTAACTCGCTCGGCCAAGGACGAAGTGTTCGACCAGCGGGTCATCGACAACCGGGCGCCCAGCCTGGCGCGGCTGTTCCGCGACCGGGTCGCTGCCTCGGGCTCGCGGCAGGCCTTCCAGTTCTTCCGCGGTGAGACGCTCGAGCACCTCACGTGGGACGAGACCAAGGAGCGGGTCGACGCCCTCGCCGCCGGCCTCGTCGCCCTCGGCATCGCGCTCGAGGACCGGGTCGCGATCGCCTCGACCACCCGACTCGAGTGGGTGCTCGCCGACCTCGCGATCATGACCGCCGGCGCGGCGACGACGACGCTCTACCCCTCGTCCAACGGCGACGACGTCGCCTTCATCGTCGCCGACTCGGGCAGCCGCATCGTCTTCGCGGAGGACGAAACGCAGCTGGCCAAGCTGCGCGAGTCCCGCAGTGCGACACCGGAGCTCATCAAGGTCGTCCTCCTGAACCCGTCCGGCGGGCTGAGCGACACCTCCGACGACTGGGTCATCGGCGTGGACGAGCTGGCCGCCCTCGGGCGTGACCTGCTGGCGCACGAGCCCGAGGTCCTCGACCAGCGGGTCGCCGCCCTGACGCCCGAGCACCTCGCGACGATCATCTACACCTCCGGCACGACGGGCCGTCCCAAAGGGGTCCTGCTGACCCATGACGCCTTCGTCTACGTCGCCGCCTCCAACGCCTCGATGGGCCACCTCACGCAGGACGACCTGCAGTTCCTCTGGCTGCCGATGTCGCACGTCTTCGGCAAGGCGATGGTCGCGCTGCCGCTCCAGATCGGGTTCCCGACGGCCATCGACGGGCGCATCGACAAGATCGTCGACAACCTCGCCATCATCCAGCCGACCTTCATGGGGGCTGCCCCACGGATCTTCGAGAAGGCCTACGCGCGCATCCAGACCACCTTCGACGCGGAGACCGGGGCGAAGAAGGCGCTCATCGACTGGGCGCTCGGCGTCGGGGCGCAGGCCCAGGCGAAGCGCGAGCAGGGCGAGCTCCCGAGCGGCGCGCTGGCGGTCCAGCTGAAGATGGCCGACAAGCTGGTGCTGAGCAAGGTCAGAGAACGCTTCGGTGGCCGAGTTCGCTTCTTCATCAGTGGTTCTGCCGCGCTCAACCCGGATGTCGCCCGCTGGTTCGGCTCGGTCGGCCTCCTGGTCAACGAGGGCTACGGGCTGACCGAGACGAGCGCCGCGACCTGCGTCAACCGGTCGGAGGTCGGCAGCCACGAGGTGGGCTCCGTGGGCTGGCCGGTGCCGGGGACCGAGGTGCGCGTGGCCGCCGACGGTGAGCTGCTCGTCAAGGGGCCTGGGGTGATGCGCGGCTACCACAACAAGCCCGAGGCGACGGCCGAGGTGCTCACCGCCGACGGGTGGTTCCACACGGGCGACATCGGCACCATCGACGAACGGGGCTTCGTGCGGATCACCGACCGCAAGAAGGACCTCTTCAAGACCTCGGGCGGGAAGTACATCGCCCCCTCGATCATCGAGAGCACCTTCCGGGGGATCTGCCCGTTTGTGAGCCAGTTCCTGGTCTACGGCGACGGACGCAACTTCGCGTCGGCGCTGATCACCCTCGACCCCGACGCCGTGACGTCGTGGGCAGCGGGCCAGGGGATGGCCGGCCACTCCTACGCCGAGATCGTCGGCTCGCCGCAGGCCCACGCGATGGTCCAGGGCTACGTCGACCAGCTCAACGCCGGTCTCAACCGGTGGGAGACGATCAAGAAGTTCTCCATCCTGCCGCGCGACCTCACGGTCGAGGCCGGCGAGCTGACGCCGAGCCTCAAGCTGCGGCGTCGGGTCGTCACCGACAAGTTCCGCGCGGAGCTGGACGCGCTCTACAGCTGAGGTGGTGGTGGGTCCTGGCTCCGCCCGTCGCCGAAGAACCCATGGATCTCGGCCAGGAGGTCGTCGGGTCGCTCCTCCGGGATGTAGTGCCCGCAGTCGACGAGCCCGCCGGTGACGTCGGTGGCGACGCGCGACCACAGCGCCAGCGGGTCGAAGAGCCGTTCGACCACCCCGTCGCGTCCCCAGAGGACGCGGAGCGGCACCTCGACCCGCACCCCGCCCGCGCGGTCGGCCCGGTCGAGGTCGAGGTCGCGACCGGCGGACGCCCGGTAGTCCTCGCACATGCCGTGCACCACCTCGGGATCGCGCAGCGCGAGCCGGTATGCCGCGAGCGCCTCGTCCGCGAACGGCGCCATGCCGGTGGGCCCGAAGCCCATGACCGCGTCGAGGTAGGCGTCGGGGTCGGCCCCGATGAGGCGCTCGGGCAAGGGCGCGGCCTGGACAAGGAAGAACCAGTGCCAGTAGGCGGTGGCGAAGGCCCGGGTCGTCTGGTCGTACATGTCGAGCGTCGGGGCGATGTCGAGCAGCATCGCGCGGGTGACCCGCCCGGGGTGGTCGACGAGCAGCCGGTGGGTGACGCGGGCGCCGCGGTCGTGGGCGCACACGGCATACCGGTCGAAGCCGTGACGCGCACCGAGCACCTCCATCGCGGCCACCAGGTCCGCGGCCATCGAGCGCTTCGTCAGCGCGTCCGCGCCGGGATTCGACGGTCGCGACCCGCCGTAGCCGGGCAGGTCGGCGGCGACGACGGTGAACGACCGGGCGAGGCGGTCGGCCACCCGGTGCCAGATGACGTGCGTCTGCGGGTGCCCGTGCAGCAGCAGGAGGACCAGATGGGTGGGGTCCGCAGAGGGTGCCACCCGGCCGACGACCCGGCCGTCGCCCACCGCGACCTCGAACTCCTCGTACGCCTCGAACACTCCTGGCTCCGTCCGTCGCCGACCCGTGCGGTGTCCACCGTAGTGAGCCATGGACGATGGCGGTTGCGGACATGGCCGTTCGGCCCCGACGCCGTGCGGCTTCTCCTGAGAGACTGTGGTGTGGCATCGGTGGAGGTGACGGATCTCGTCGTCCGGTTCGGCACGGTCAGCGCGGTGCGCGGGGTGTCGTTCTCCGTCGGGCCCGGGCGCTCGACCGCCCTGCTCGGCCGCAACGGTGCCGGCAAGTCGACGACGATGCGCGTCCTGGCCGGCGTCGTGCCCCCGACGTCCGGGACCGTCCTCGTCGGTGAGCACGACGTCGCCCTCGACCCGCTCGCGGTCAAGCGGCTGGTCGGCTACTGCCCGGACGTGGGTGGTCTCGTGCCCCGGGCGACGCCCTGGGAGCACCTGCAGCTGAGCGCCCGGCTGCGCGGGATGCGCGGGTGGGAGCGTCGTGGCCGCGATCTGCTCGAGCGCTTCGACCTCGACGGGGAGGCCCACCGGGTCACCGCGGGCTTCAGCCACGGCATGAGCCGCCGCATGTCGGTCGCGCTCGCGGTCTTCCACGAGCCGGCGGTCCTGCTCCTCGACGAGCCCTTCGACGGGGTCGACCCCACCGGCGTCGACGCCACCCTCGAGGCCGTCGCCGACGCCCGTTCGCGTGGCGCCGCGGTGATCGTCTCGACCCACCTGCGTGACCTCGCGGTCGCCGCCTGCGAGGAGGCCATCGTGATGCTCGGCGGGACGGCAGCAGCGACCATCCCCGCCGCCGACATGGTGGGAGAGGCGGGCGACCGTGCCTACCGTGCCCTCCTCGGCTGACCTGCTGGCCGCCACCCCCGTCACGCGGCCGCTCGGTGCGGTACCGGCGCTCGTCGCGCTGCTGCGGTTCCGACTCGGCGGGCGCCCGCTGCGCCTCCGCATCGCGATGGGGCTCGCCCTCCTCGCGGTCCTCGGCCTGACCGTCCTCGCCGCCGTCGTGCCGACCCAGGTCGACCTGCCCGCCGACCTCATCCCCCAGGTCCGCCTCTACCTCCCGGCGGCGGTCCTCGTCTTCCTGCTCACCAGCGTGGTCTCCGGGGTCTCCTCCGGTGGCGGACGGGAGCTGCTGCCGGCCGACCAGGCCGTCGCGTTCCCGATCGGCTCGACCACCGACCATCTCGCGAGCCTGCTCTGGGCCCCGCTCAACCTCGCCTGGCTCGTCCAGGCGTGGACCCTCGTGGCGTCGGCGGCGATCGTGGGCGGCCGGGGACACCTCGGCGCGACCGTCCTGCCGATGCTCCTCTGGGTCGCCGCCGCCACGGCCGTCGCGCAGGCGGTGGCGTGGGGGGTCGAGATCGTCCGGCAGAGCCCCCACGGGGTGCTGGCGGTCCGGGTGGTCTGGGGCGTGCTCGGTGGGGCTGTGCTCGTCGCGTCGCTGACCGGTCGGGCCGTCACTGCGGCCCGTGCCCTGGGGGGTTCCCTGATTGCCGGCACGAGCAGCGCAGGGAGCGAAGGACGTTGGGGTGTCTGGCTGCTCGGCTGCGTCGCGATCGTCGTCCTGGGCGCCCTCGCGGTCTGGGGCGGGGCGTGGGCGGCCGGGCAGGCGGCCCGGCGTCCGCCCAGGTCCCAGTCCACGGTCGAGACGAGGGTGTATGCCGCGCGGCCCGACACGCGCTCGGACTTCCTCGCCATGCTGCGCATCGACCGCGCCAGCGTGTGGCGGTCGGCGCCGCTGCGTCGCGGCATCATCTTCCTCGCCATCCTCCCCATGCTCGTGGCCCTCGCGGGCCAGCTGCGCTGGGAGACGATCCCGGTGCTACCCGGACTCGTCGCCTCGGGGGTCGCGCTGCTGTTCGGCGTCAACGCCTGGTGCCTCGACGCCCGTGGGACCCTCTGGCGCGAGAGCCTCCCGGTGGCACCCCGGGTCGCCCTGGCGGCCCGGACCTGGGTGATGGTCGAGATGCTGCTCGTGTCCGGGATCGCGACGCTCGTCGTCTGCAGCGTGCGGGCAGGGCCTCCGGCCCGGGTCGAACAGCTCCTCGCGACGGTCGTCGCCGCCCTCGTCATCTCCGTGCGCATCGTCGCCAGCTCGCTGCGCTGGTCGGTCCGTCACCCCTACGCCATGGACCTGCGCCGGGCCCGGGCGACGCCGGCCCCGCCCGGGGTGATGCTCGGCTACTCCGCCCGGCTGGCCCTGACCTCCAGCGTCACGGGTCTCCTGTTCTCGGCGTTCGGGCAGACGCTCGCGTGGTCCTGGTCCGTCGGTCTGGGGGCGCTGCTGCTCGCGACCTCGGCGGTGAGCCTCGTGCGGACCGCGCGCCGGTGGGACGACCCCGTCGCGCGGGCCGTCGTCACGCGGACGGTCTCCTCGCTCTAGATCGGCCTGGATGACAGCCTGCTCACGGTCCGTCCCAGGGCAGAGCAGCACGGGGTGCCGGCCGCCCGCGGTAGCACGCAGCCTACCGGGTGGCGGGCGGGCGGCCCGTGATGGGGCCGGTCCCGGCGTCCCGACCTACCATGGTGTGCATGCTGACCACCCGTGTTGCCGGCGACTCGGTCTTCCCTGCCCTCGAGCCGTTGCTCGAGCAGGTGAGCAAGCCGATCCAGTACGTCGGGGGTGAGCTCAACTCGACCGTCAAGGACTGGCAGTGCGGCGGGCACGGCCCCGGGGGCGAGGAGCTCACGACGCGCTGGGCGCTGATGTATCCCGATGCCTACGAGGTCGGCGTGCCCAACCAGGGCGTGATGATCCTCTACGAGGTCCTCAACGAGCGGGCCGATGCCCTCGCCGAACGCACCTACTCCGTGTGGCCCGACCTCGAGGCACTGCTGCGCGAGTCGGGCGTCCCCCAGTTCACCGTCGACGCCCACCGGTCGATCCGTGACTTCGACGTGCTGGGGATCTCGTTCGCGACGGAGCTCGGCTACACCAACTTCCTGACCGCCCTCGACCTCGGCGGCATCCCCCTGCACGCGGTCGACCGCGGCGACGACGACCCGATCGTCCTCGCCGGTGGGCACGCGGCCTTCAACCCCGAGCCGATCGCCGACTTCATCGACGCCGCCGTCATCGGCGACGGCGAGCAGGCGGTGCTGACCATCACCGACCTCATCGGCGCATGGAAGGCGCAGGGGCGACCGGGCGGTCGGGCCGAGCTGCTGCTGAGACTGGCCCGCACGGGGGGCGTCTACGTGCCCTCGCTCTACGACGTCGACTACCTCCCCGACGGCCGGATCAAGCGCGTGGCGCCGAAGCCTGGCGCGACCGGCGTGCCGTGGCGCGTCAGCAAGCACACGGTGATGGATCTCGACGCCTGGCCCTACCCCAAGCAGCCGCTGGTGCCGCTCGCGGAGTCGGTGCACGAGCGGATGTCGGTCGAGATCTTCCGCGGCTGCACCCGCGGCTGCCGCTTCTGCCAGGCCGGCATGATCACCCGCCCGGTGCGGGAGCGGTCCATCACCGGCATCGGCGAGATGGTCGAGCGCGGCCTGGCCGCAACGGGATTCGAGGAGGTCGGGCTGCTGTCACTGTCCTCCGCCGACCACTCCGAGATCGCCGAGCTCGCGAAGGGACTGGCCGACCGCTACGAGGGCACCCAGACCGGTCTGTCGCTGCCGTCGACCCGCGTCGATGCCTTCAACATCGACCTGGCCAACGAGCTGACCCGGGGCGGTCGGCGGTCGGGGCTGACCTTCGCGCCCGAGGGCGGATCGGAGCGGATCCGCAAGGTCATCAACAAGATGGTAACCGAGGCGGACCTCATCAAGACGGTGGCCGCGGCATACGGAGCGGGCTGGCGGCAGGTGAAGCTCTACTTCATGTGCGGGCTGCCGACCGAGACCGACGAGGACGTGCTCCAGATCGCCGACCTGGCCAAGCGGGTCATCGAGACCGGCCGTCAGGTGTCGGGTCGACGCGACATCCGCTGCACCGTGTCGATCGGCGGCTTCGTGCCCAAGCCGCACACCCCGTTCCAGTGGACGGCGCAGCTCGGGGTCGAGGAGACCGATGCCCGGCTCGCCAAGCTCCGCGAGGCGATCCGCGCCGACAAGCGGTATGCCGCGGCCATCGGATTTCGTTACCACGACGGCAAGCCCGGCCTCGTCGAGGGACTGCTGTCACGCGGTGACCGTCGGGTCGGCAAGGTCATCGAGGCGGTCTGGCGCGACGGCGGCCGCTTCGACGGGTGGAGCGAGCACTTCTCATTCGAACGTTGGACCCGGGCCATCGACGAGGTCTGGATCGACGGGCCGCTCGACCTGGCTTGGTTCACTACGCGAGAGCGTGATCAGACTGAGGTGCTGCCCTGGGATCACCTCGACGCTGGGCTGGACCGGGACTGGTTGTGGGAGGACTGGCAATCGGCG
>NZ_JANXRJ010000161.1 GCF_025353065.1 Lapillicoccus sp. | reverse complement strand
GTGCGTCAACCCCCTTGACGCGGCGTCAACCCCGTCGAGCCGGGGTCAGCTGCCGCTCACCGGCTGGGTGTGCCAGATCCGCCGGGTGTACTCGCGCATCGCCCGGTCCGAGGAGAAGAACCCGGAGCGCGCCACGTTGAGGATCGTCGAGCGGGACCACGCCTCGGCATCGAGGTAGGCGACGTCGACACGCTCCTGCGCCTCGAGGTATGCCGCGTAGTCGGCGAGCGCGAGGAACCGGTCCTCGTGGAGGAGGTTGGACACCACCGGCTCGAAGACCGACCGGTCGCCGCCGGAGAAGGCACCGGAGGCGATGAGGTCGATGGCCGCGTGCAGCCGGGGGTCCTTCTCGTAGAACGACTCCGGCCGGTAGCCGGACGCGATCAGCGCCTCGACCTCGGGCTCGACCATCCCGAAGAGGAAGAAGTTGTCGTCGCCCACGAGGCGGCGGATCTCGATGTTGGCGCCGTCATCGGTGCCGATGGTCAGCGCGCCGTTGAGGGCCAGCTTCATGTTGCCGGTGCCGGACGCCTCCTTGCCGGCGAGCGAGATCTGCTCGGAGAGATCGGCGGCGGGGATGAGCTTCTCCGCCAGGGTCACGTTGTAGTTGGGGGGGAAGACGACGGTGAGGCGGCCCTCGATGCGCGGGTCGGCGTTGACCGTGCGGCCCACCGCGTTGATCAGCCCGATGATCTGCTTCGCCATCTGGTAGCCGGGAGCGGCCTTCGCACCGAAGACGAAGACCCGTGGCGTGACGTCCTCGATCGCGAGCTGCCCGCTGACGACCTGCTCGTAGAGCGTGACGATGTGCAGCACCTTGAGCGTCTGGCGCTTGTACTCGTGCAACCGCTTGACCATCACGTCGACCAGCGCGTCGGTCGGCATCACGATGCCGTCGCGGGACTTGAGCGTCTTGGCCAGGCTCAGCTTGTTGTGCCGCTTCACCTGGCGGAATCGCTCGCGGAAGGCCGCGTCGTCGGCGAGGGGCTCCAGCTCCTTCAGCCGGTCGAGGTCGGTGATCCACCCCGGGCCGATGGCCTCGGTGATGAGGGTGGACAGGCTGCGGTTGGCGAGCCGGACGAACCGCCTCGGGGTGACGCCGTTGGTGACGTTGATGAACTTGTCGGGAAAGAACTCGGAGAAGTCAGGGAGGACTTTGTCGCGCAGCAGCTGCGAGTGCAGCTCGGCGACGCCGTTGACCTTCGCACCGGCGACGGTCGCGAGATAGGCCATCCGCACGGTGTGGTCACCGACGATGGACATCCGGTGGAGGCGCACGTCGTCCCCGGGGAACTGTGCCGCCACCTGCTCGAGGAAGTGGTCGTTGATCTTGCGGATGATCTCGAGGTGCCGGGGCAGGAGTCGCCCGAGCAGGTCGACGCTCCACTCCTCGAGGGCCTCGGGCAGCAGCGTGTGGCAGGTGTAGGCGAAGCACTTCTGCGTGATCTCCCACGCCTCGTCCCACTCGAAACCCTTCTCGTCCACCAGGATCCGCATCAGCTCGGGCACGGCGATGACGGGGTGCGTGTCGTTGAGCTGGAAGATCACCCGGTCGGGCAGCAGGCGGAGGTCGAAGTCGCGCGGGAGCACCTGGTTGATGAAGTTGTGGACGGAGCAGGCCACGAAGAAGTACTGCTGCTGCAGCCGCAGCTCCTTGCCCTGGGGCGTCGAGTCCTCCGGGTAGAGCACCATCGAGATCGTCTCGGCGAAGGTCTGGCCGCGCACGGCTTCGACGTAGTCGCCGGCGTTGAAGACGTCGAGGTTGAAGCCGCGTGTCGCCTTGGCGCTCCAGAGGCGGAGGGTGTTGACCCGACCGTTGCGATATCCGGGCACCATGTAGTTGTAGGGGACGCCCTTGACGTCCCAGTCGGACAGCCACCGGGTGCGGGTGACGCCGTCCTCGTCCTCGAACGTCTCGGTCGTCCCACCGAAGCGCACGGTGACCGCGTCCTCGGGGTGCGGGAACTCCCACGGGTTGCCCAGCTCCAGCCAGGGGTCGCTCTCCTCGCGCTGCCAGCCGTCCTCGAAGGACTGCCGGAAGATGCCGTACTCGTAGCGGATGCCGTAGCCGATGCAGGGCACCGACATGGTGGCGAGGGAGTCGACGAAGCACGCTGCGAGCCGGCCGAGACCGCCGTTCCCGAGGCCCGGCTCGATCTCCTGGGCCCGCAACGTCGACAGGGAGATACCGAGCTGGCCCAGCCCCTCCTCGACGATATCGTCCATGTCGGTGGCGAGGATCGCGTTGTCGAGCTGGCGGCCGAGGAGGTACTCCGCCGAGAGGTAGCAGACGGTCTTGGCCTGGAGGTCACGCTGCATCGCCAGCGCCGCCATCCAGCGCGACTGCAGGCGGTGGCGCACGGCGCGGGCCAGCGCGAGGTACTGGTCGTTGAGCGAGCTGCGGTTGAGGCTGACGCCCTGGCCGTAGTTCAGCTCGCGCATGAACTCGCCCACGAAGCCTTCCACGCTCTGGCGCGGTGCAGTGAGGTCGGCCACCGGTCGCTGGGGCACGCCGGCGCCTGTCGGGCCGGCCACGTCGATATCGGTCACGCGATCTCTCCTCGTTCCTCGGTGGGTACGTCGGGGCGGTGCGTCGGGGCGGTGGCGCGGCGCTGCGCTTCATCGGAGTCCTCGCAGAATCTAGCCTGCTGCCGCCGATGAGTCAGCACCGTGACCGAGATCCGGCCGCCCGACCCCGCGGCGTCGCGCAATTGCCCGGCCCGCCGGTAGAAGGTGGGCCACGACTCGACTAGCGTCGGGCACGTGACCACGCCCCCTGCCGTGTCCACCCGCTCCGACGAACCCCGCACCTCGGCTCCCCCCGACCCGGCCTCGTCCCTTCCGGCGGGCGTGGCCCCGGTCGGTCGGATCCCTGTGCAGGACGTCCGGCCCCTCGTCGACGGAGGCGCCACCCCCGCCAAGTCCGTCGAGCACGAGGAGTTCGTCGTGGCGGCGCGGGTCTTCCGCGAGGGACACGACGCGGTCAACGCCACGGCCGTCCTCACCGACCCCGACGGCGGCGACCACCACTTCCCCATGACGGTCGACAACGAGGGCCTCAGCTGGTGGAGCGCGACGGTCGTCGCGGACCGCCCGGGGTGGTGGAGCTACCGCGTCGAGGGCTGGTCCGACCCGTATGCCACGTGGCTCCACGACGCGACCATCAAGGTCGAGGCCGACATCGACAGCGAGCTGATGCTCGAGGAGGGCGTGCTGGTGCTCCGGCGGGCTCTCGCGAGCCCCGCCCTGGCCGCCCTGCCGGACGCCGACACCCTCGCGGTCCGTGACGCGGTGACGGCGTTGCAGGACGCGACCCGCCCGGCCCCGGCCCGGCTCCACGCCGCGACGTCGCCCGCGGTGCAGGCCGTCTTCGCCGCGCACCCGTTCCGCGAGATGGTGAGCCCCAGCGCGGCATACCGGCTGCTGGTGGAGCGTGAGCTCGCCCTGTTCGGCGCCTGGTACGAGATGTTTCCGCGGTCCGAGGGTGCTTGGTACGACACGGAGTCCGAGCGTTGGCACTCCGGCACGCTCCGCACGGCGGCGGAGCGGCTGCAGGCAGTTGCGGCATTGGGCTTCGACGTCGTCTACCTCACGCCCATCCACCCCATCGGCCTGACGGCCCGCAAGGGTCCCAACAACACCCTCTCCTCCACCGAGCGCGACCCAGGGAGCCCCTACGCCATCGGCTCGCCCGACGGCGGGCACGACGCCATCCACCCCGACCTCGGCACCTTCGCCGACTTCGACATCTTCGTGCGGGCCGCACGCCGCAACGGGCTCGAGGTGGCTCTCGACATCGCGCTGCAGTGCTCCCCCGACCACCCCTACGTGCAGAGCCACCCGGAGTGGTTCACGACGCGCGCCGACGGCACCATCGCGTATGCCGAGAACCCGCCGAAGAAGTACCAGGACATCTACCCGCTGAACTTCGACAACGACCCCGCCGGGGCCTATGCGGAGATGCGCCGGATGATCCAGGTCTGGATCGACCACGGCGTGACCCTCTTCCGCGTCGACAACCCGCACACCAAGCCGGTGGAGTTCTGGCAGTGGATCATCGCCGACGTCGCGAAGGACCACCCCGAGGTGATCTGGCTGTCGGAGGCCTTCACCCGGCCGGCGATGATGCACGCCCTGGCGAAGGCCGGCTTCCAGCAGTCCTACACCTACTTCGCCTGGCGCAACCTCAAGTGGGAGCTCGAGGAGTACGCGACCGAGCTGGCGGAGGAGAGTGCCGCCTTCCTTCGGCCGTCGTTCTGGCCGACGACCCACGACATCCTCACGCCCTACCTGCAGTACGGCGGACCGACGGCGTGGATGCTGCGGGCGGCGCTCGCGGCCACCCTGTCGCCGACCTACGGCATCTATGCCGGCTACGAGCTGATGGAGAACGTCGCCCGACCGGGTGTCGAGGAGCAGATCGACAACGAGAAGTACCAGTACAAGAACCGGCATTGGGAGGACTACGAGCAGGGGGGCCCGAGGGAGGGTCAGTCCCTCGCCGGCTACCTCACCCGGCTCAACGCCATCCGCAAGGCCCACCCGTCGCTGCGTTGGCTGCGCAACCTGTCGCTGCACCACGCCGACGACGAGTTCGTGATGGTCTTTTCCAAGACCCGTGTGGTGGAGGGCCGCCGCGACACGATCCTCGTCGTCGTCAACCTCGACCCCCACGCGACGCGAGAGACGATGGTGCGCCTCGACATGCCGGCCCTCGGGCTGGAGTGGGGTGAGAGGTTCCGTGCCCGTGAGCTCATCACCGACCAGACGTGGCTGTGGCAGGACGACAACTACGTCCGCCTCGGCCCGGAGACCCACCCGGTCCACATCATCGACGTCAGGAGGATCTGAGTCGTGCAGGGTCTCAACCTCAACCAGCCCGGGCTGCGGCACGACCCCTGGTGGTACAAGACCGCGGTGTTCTACGAGGTCCTGGTGCGTGCCTTCGCCGACTCCAAGGGGTCCGGCTCGGGCGACTTCTCGGGACTCATCGGCCGGCTGGACTACCTGCAGTGGCTCGGGATCGACTGCCTGTGGCTGCCGCCGTTCTACGCCTCGCCGCTGCGTGACGGCGGCTACGACATCGCCGACTACCAGGCGGTGCTGCCGGAGTTCGGGACGCTGCCGGAGTTCATCGAGCTCGTCTCGCAGGCGCACGCGCGCGGCATCCGCATCGTGACCGACCTCGTGATGAACCACACCTCCGACCAGCACCCGTGGTTCCAGGCCAGCCGCGCCGAGCCGGCAGGGCTGTTCGGCGACTACCACGTGTGGTCCGACAGCGACGAGGGCTATAGCGACGCGCGCGTCATCTTCGTCGACACCGAGGTGTCCAACTGGTCCTTCGACCCGATCCGCCGGCAGTTCTTCTGGCACCGTTTCTTCTCCCACCAGCCGGACCTCAACTTCGACAACCCCAGGGTGCAGGAGGAGATGTTCGACATCGTCCGCTTCTGGATGGACCTCGGCATCGACGGCTTCCGGCTCGACGCCGTCCCCTACCTCTTCGAGGAAGAGGGCACCAACTGCGAGAACCTCCCCCAGACGCACGCCTTCCTCGCCGCGCTGCACCGGATGGTCGATGCCGAGTATCCCGGCCAGGTCCTGCTCGCCGAGGCGGACCAGCCGCCGGCCGAGGTCGTCGACTACTTCGGCACCCCCGAGGCGCCCGAGTGCCAGATGTGCTTCCACTTCCCCGTGATGCCGCGGCTCTACTACTCCCTGCGGGAGGAGAAGGCGGCCCCGATCATCGACGTCCTCGCCGAGACCCCGGACATCCCCGACGGCTCGCAGTGGGGGACCTTCCTGCGTAACCACGACGAGCTGACCCTCGAGATGGTCGCGCCCGCGGAGCGGTCGGCGATGTACGGCTGGTATGCCCCCGACCCCCGGATGCGCGCCAACGTCGGCATCCGTCGGCGGCTTGCACCCCTGCTCGACGGCTCCCGTCCTGAGATCGAGCTCATCCACGCGCTGCTGCTGTCGCTGCCCGGGTCGCCCTACCTCTACTACGGCGACGAGATCGGGATGGGCGACAACATCTGGCTCGAGGACCGTGATGCCGTGCGCACACCGATGCAGTGGACCCCCGACCGCAACGCGGGGTTCAGCTCGGTCGACCCCGGCAAGCTCTACCTCCCGGTGATCTCGAGCCTCGTCTACCACTACAACGCGGTCAACGTCGAGGCGCAGATGGCCACCTCGTCCTCGCTCCTGCACTGGGTGCGCGGGATGCTCCAGGTCCGCAGCCGCCACCAGGTCTTCGGGCTCGGCGAGTTCCGGGTCTGCCCCAGCGACAACGAGGCGATCCTCTCCTTCGTCCGCAGCACCGGCGGCGCGCCGTCGTCCAGCGCGAGCGAGGACGTCCCCGAGGCCGTGCTGTGCGTCAACAACCTCGCCTCGAGACCGCAGGCGACGACCGTCCACCTCCCCGAGGAGTATGCCGGCGCCCGCCTCGTCGACCTCTTCGGCGGCCAGGGCTTCCCCAAGGTCGGTGACGACGGCACCGTCCTGATCACCCTGGGGTCGCGGGACTTCTTCTGGTTCCAGCTCCGAGGGGAGGCCGCTCGTGGCTGAGATCCATGCGACGACGATGACGCCCGGCAAGCTCGAGCTGCTGAGCGGGTGGCTGCCCCGGCAGCGCTGGTGCACGGCAAAGGGCCGAGCACCCCACCTGCGCAAGCTCGGTGGCTATCGGCTCGACGACCCCGCGGGCGAGGTCGGCATCGAGATCATGATCGTCTCGGACGAGTCCGGACCGACGCCGATCGTCTACCAGGTGCCGCTCACCTACCGGGGTGCACCGCTGGCCGGCGCGGAGCAGGCCCTCATCGGCAGGAGCGACCACGGCGTCCTCGGTCAGCGCTGGGTCTACGACGCCTGCCACGACCCGGTCTTCGTCGGCCGGCTGGTCGCTCTCATTGAGGGGCAGGCCGTGGCCCAGCACCAGTCGGTCAGCCACACCACCGACGAGACCGTCGTCGGGACCCACGTGTCCGGTCCCGCGATCACCCTCACCTCGTCGTCGGTGCTGCGCGGCGAGCAGTCCAACACCTCGATCATCTGCCAGGTCGCGGACGCCGCCGGGGCGCCCGCCGAGCCCGTCATCATCAAGGTCTTCCGCACCCTCCAGTCCGGCGACAACCCTGACGTCGTCGTCCAGTCGGCGCTCACCGAGGCCGGGTCGACCCAGGTCCCGCAGACCATCGGCTTCGTCACGGGCACCTGGCTCGCACCGGACCACCCCGTGAAGCACGCGAGGCACGACGCCGAGATCGCGACCGTGATCAAACGCGCGGTGGACCACCGCACCCGCGTCGTCACCGACAACCAGCGTGAGCGGGCCGCCGCCGCCGAGCGTCACGCCGTCGAGGTGAGCCGCGTCGCGAAGCTGCGGGCGCAGGAGATCGAACGTCGCCGGGAGGAGGCCCGCCCGACCCTCCACGACGCCATCCTCGGCGACATCGAGGACCTCGAGCGAGCCATCGACATCGACCGGCGCGGGCTCCCCGACCCCCGACTGGTCCCGCCCCCCGTCGTCGTCGAGCAGGACCTTCCCCGCATCCCGGGACCGGAGGAGTTCCCGACCTTCGTGCCCGAGGTCGTCGGCGGGCACCTCGCGTTCGCCCAGCGGTTCTTCCCGGGCGTCGAGGACGCCTGGCGGGTCGCCCTGCGCGCCGCCGGGGCCGGCACCGACTTCAGCACCGAGGCGCGCGAGCTCGGCGAGGCGACCGCGCGGATCCACGTCAGCCTGGCCAGTGCGCTGGGCACGACGGCCGGCACCGACGACGTGCGCGCGCCGCTGCTCGCCTCGATCCGCGGCCGCTACGCCTCCGCGCTCAGCGAGGTGCCGTCCCTCGTGAGTCACGACGTCGCCATCCGGGCCGTGATCGACCGGCTCGCGCAGATGCCGTGGCCCGACCTCCAGCGGATCCACGGGGACTACCACCTCGGGCAGGTGCTCCACATCGCCGACCGCGGCTGGGTCGCCGTCGACTTCGAGGGCGAGCCCCTGCGGCCCCTCTCCGAGCGGGTGCGCCCCGACCTCGCGCTGCGCGACGTCGCCGGGATGCTGCGCTCCTTCGACTATGCCGGCGGGTCGGTCGAGATGTCCCGTCCCGGCACGTCGGCCCGGGGATGGGTGGAAGCCTGTCGCACCGCGTTCCTCGCCGGGTATGCCGCGGTGACCGGCCTCGACCTCGTCGGCTCCGCCCCCGTCGTGCGCGCCCTCGAGCTCGACAAGGCCCTCTACGAGGTCGTCTACGAGGCGCGCAACCGGCCGACCTGGCTGGGCATCCCCTCCACGGCGATCGACCGGATCGTCCGCCAGAGCACCACCGAGAGCAAGGGGTCGTCATGACCATCATCCCGACCATGCCGCTCGTCCAGGACGAGAGCGCGATCGACGCCTTCCTCGAGGCCCGCCACTCGCAGCCGCACGACCTGCTCGGCCACCACCTCGGCCCGGGGGGCCTCACCGTCACGGCATACCGGCCGCTGGCCCGGTCGGTGCGGGCCCGGCTCCAGGACGGGACGCTCCTCGACCTGCCGCACGTCCGCGGCGGGATCTGGTCCGGCACCGCCGCCGACGTCACCGCGACGTCCGACTACCGGCTCCTCGTCGCCTACGACGACGGCGTCGAGCACGAGCAGGACGACCCCTACCGCTTCGCTCCGACCCTCGGCGAGATCGACCGGCACCTCATCAACGAGGGTCGCCACGAGCAGCTCTGGACCGTCCTCGGGTCGCACGTCCGCAGCTACGGCGGCCCCCTCGGCACCGTGAGCGGGGTCTCGTTCGCGGTGTGGGCGCCGCGCGCGAGCGCCGTCCACGTGATCGGCGACTTCAACGAGTGGAGCGGGATCACCCACCCCATGCGGCTGCTCGGCAAGCTATAAAGTAAGGATTCCTTAACCCCTAAATCTCTGGCTGTTTGTGCGATGGACT
>NZ_JANXRJ010000135.1 GCF_025353065.1 Lapillicoccus sp. | reverse complement strand
AGGGCGACGACGGCACCCGCGAGGCCGACGTCCGCCTCGACCAGGTCCTGCGCGCCCCCGGTGATCAGCTGACTTACCTCTACGACTTCGGTGATGGGTGGGAGCACCTGCTCACGCTGGAGTCCGTCGCCCCCCTGACGCGGACTGACCGTGACCCGGTGTGTCTGGACGGTGCGGGGGCCTGCCCACCCGAGGACGTCGGCGGCATCCCGGGGTACGAGGAGGTCGCCGACTGGCTCCGCGCGGGGGCCCGCGACGACGAGGTCCCCGGCGTGTTCGACGACGCCGAGCACGCCCGCGGGTGGCTGCCCCCCGGGTACGACCCCGACGTGTTCGATGCCGCCGAGGCGACCGCTGCGATGCAGGTGTGGGCGCGCGGTCAGCACCTGCTGTGGCACGGACTCCCCCAGCCGCTGGCCGACCTCGTGCAGGGTCTGCGGAACGAGGGGTGGGTGCAGGCCACGACCTGGCTGACCGACCTGGGCCCACGCCTGCCGGTACCGTTCGACGAGGACGGCGTGCGCTGGGCGGCGAAGCCCTGGCGGGCCGTGCTCGACGCCGTCGGTGAGGGCACGAAGCTGAAGACGGCCGGCTACCTGCCCCCGCTCATGGTCGAGCAGATCGCCCGGGCCGCGGGGGTAACGGACTGGTGGATCGGCAAGGCCAACCGCGAGGACCTCACGTGGCCCGTCGCCGCCCTGCGTCAGCACACCCAGGACCTCGGCCTGCTGCGCAAGGCCAAGGGCACCCTGACTCCGACCGCCCGCGCCCGAACGGCCGCCCACCAACCCCGTGCCCTCGTCGCCGCCGTGCTCGAGCGACTACCGATCGGCAAGGGCTTCGACGCCCACGCCGGGTGGTTCCTCCTGCTCGGCCTCGCCACCGGCGAGTCTGGGGCCGCCCTCGACATCGGTGTGGCGGCGATGCTCACCGATCACGGGTGGCGCACTCAGGACGGCGCCGAGGTCGGTTCGACCCAAGCGCGGCGCGGAGCACGCGAGACCCTCGACGCGCTGGAGTCCATGGCCGGCGGGTATCGCTCGGTCAACCCTGAACTCCTCACCCGTCTCGCGCGCGCAACCCTGTTCGGCGTCGTCACCGACTCGTAGGTGCTCCAACCCGTTAGGCCGTCGCGGGCGCGGCCGGCTGCACCCCCTCCCGCCCGCGCATAGCCCTCCATACACACTGTTGGGGTCGGGTGAGCTTGCCCCGCTCTGTCGGAGGAGCGGTCCCGTCATGTCGGGTCGTGTGTCGGCTCGCCTATTCGGGCTTGGACTAGTCGTAGACCTCACCGGTGACGGAGTCGACTTCGTGACCGTCGAGGACGCGAAGGCGGGGGCCGACCGATGCCCCACCCTTGTTCGCCTCCTCCGAAGTCAGCGCCCCGGTGTCCCCGGCGAAGGTCGTCTGCCGCTCCCGTGACGCGGCCGGCCCGGTATGCCGGGCGTGTCGTCCCTTGGCGGGCCAGGGTTGGTGCCCGTCGTCGCAGTGGACGCCGAGGCGTGACCGCATCCGCTGCTGGAACGCGGGCAGTGAGTACCGGTGCCACTCCTCGAGGGAGTCACTGTCGGTGGTGTCGGCGGCCTGTCGTCGCTGGTCGGCCAGGACTGCGAGCTCACGGGCCAGGTGCGGGTGGTGGGGCCAGCAGGCTGGCACCATGGCGTCGACGTCCCAGACGTATTCGGTGTTGACCCAGATGACGACGTCATCGAGCCACTCCCAGAGCTCCTTCCGGAGAAGGGGATGGGTGACGCTGGCGGGGTCCCAGGGTCGTGGAAGCAGGGAGGAGTCACCGAGCTTGCGCTTGTGCTCGTGGGTCCCGTCGACAGCCGCCTTGAGCTCCCAGTACGCCAGCTTGAGCAGCGGCCCGGGCTGAGGGAAGGGCCGCACCATGGGCACGGCGGATCGACTCTTCCCCTCCGCGGCGGCGTCACTGTTGCCCGGCATCATCGCCATCAGACCACGGTGTCGGGGACAGCATCATGTTCGCTATCCCGTTCTACGACTCGGTCGCCAGCGAGGCCGTGACGCCGCGCCTCCTCGAGGGCTGCGGTCTTCCGGTCGTGGGCGGCGACGTCATGTTCTGGGCGCCCGCCCAGACGGTTCTTGGCGGCCTGTTGGTCGGCCAGAAGCGCTTTCCCGGCGCGGCTGTCGAGGCAGCGGGTGAGTCGCGCGATGAGGGGTTTCCCGTTCTCGGAGACCACCAGGGCGTGGCGTTCCTTGAGCTGGCGGACCTCGGCGCCGGTGAGGATGGGGATGTCGTCGCCGGTGGTGTTCCGCCCGCCCATGCGTCCGGTCTGCCAGGTGGTCCGTGAGATCCGGACCGGACCGAGGAGGTCGGAGATCTCCTGGTTGAAGGCGACGTCCTTGGACCCGCCGAAGAGGATGAGGTTGTTCGTCAGGCCCAGCAGGGTCCGCGCCTCCTGCTCCCCGAGGATCGCCGACAGCTGGGGGCGGGTCTGCGCGGCCCAGATGAACGAGATCCCCAGCGCGCGCTCGTTCGCCATCCGGGTCCGCAGGGTCGGCAGCGGCGCGGTCGACGGCAGCTCGTCGAGGCAGGCCAGCATCGGCGGGCACAGCCGACCCCACGGGGACGCCTGCGCCAGCTGCAGGGCGGTGTCGAGGACGTGCTCGGCT
This sequence comes from Lapillicoccus sp., assembly GCF_025353065.1. Classification (GTDB taxonomy): domain Bacteria; phylum Actinomycetota; class Actinomycetes; order Actinomycetales; family Dermatophilaceae; genus Lapillicoccus. The sequence continues at coordinate 119 of NZ_JANXRJ010000135.1, read as the reverse complement.
ACGGCGGTCATCAGCGGGGAGGCGCTGGCGTACGGGTCTTCGCGGCCGAGGAGGTAGATGGTGCCGCCGGCACGGATAACGTCTGCGATGTCGGTGGCGGGTCGGCCGGGGCCGGGGAC
>NZ_JANXRJ010000133.1 GCF_025353065.1 Lapillicoccus sp. | reverse complement strand
CGGGCGACGAGCCACGTCCCGACACCGGCGATCAGCGCGGCGACGAGAGCCGCGACGGCCAGGCCCGGCACCTGCGCCGCCACCTGGTTGCTCACCGCCGAGAGCGCGATGCCGACCGAGACGAGGGCGATGACGGGCTGGGTACGGTTGCCATCACGAAACACGGGCACGACCGCGCGAGAGGAGGGCCCGAGGGTGCCGACGTAGTTCTCGATCACGTCCTGCCCCTGCTGCGCCCCCTCGATGTGACCGATGAAGACCTTGCCGATCTGGCCCGGATCAGGGTGGGTCCAACGGACCCCGTCGCGGCTCATGACGACGATGAAGTCGGTCGAGGTCGACCCTCGCACCCGCTCGACGTAGGGCTGCAGCCGGCCCGTCGCCGTCGTCGGGTCGGCCGCCGCGGCGAGCACCGCGGGGTCGGTCGCGAGGGTGTGCGCGATGGCGAGCACCCGCTGCCGGGCCTCCTCCTCGGTGGCGCTCCGCGCCTGGAGGTATGCCGCCGCGAGACCGCCGGCCACGACGATGGCGGCGACGACGAACTGCAGCGCGAGGATCTGGGTCGCGAGCGCCCAGCGTCGCGGATCCCCCGGGCCCTTCACGGGCGCGAGCGGAGTGGCAGGGATGGGTGGTGCACGCGAACACTATGAACACAACGGTGACCGGAAGGCGAGGGGACGTCACCCTTCGGAGTGCACGCCCCTGCCGCCACCCGACTCCCGGTCCCTCACGCGGCAGGCCACATCTGCAAAGGAGCACATGTGTCCGCCTCCACCACGCCCCCCGCGACGCCGACCCCGGGCCAGAAGGAAACGGGCCAGAAGCAAACGGCCCGGAAGGACAAGTCGCAGTACCTCTACATCGGGGTCCTCGTCGCCGTGGCCCTCGGCATCGTCGTCGGCTTCCTCTTCCCCAGCTTCGCCGTTCAGCTGAAGTGGCTGGGCACCCTGTTCGTCAACCTCATCAAGATGATGATCTCGCCGATCATCTTCTGCACCATCGTCCTCGGCATCGGGTCGGTCCGGAAAGCGACGAGCGTCGGCAAGATCGGCGGCCTCGCCCTCGGCTACTTCATCACCATGCCGACCTTCGCCCTGGCCATCGGTCTCGTGGTCGGCAACATCATCAAGCCCGGCGAGAGCCTTCGCCTCACCGCGACGATCGCCAAGAGCGGACAGAGCCAGGTCGGCGGGGCCAGTGAGTCCACCTCGGACTTCCTGCTCGGGATGATCCCCAAGACCCTCGTCTCGTCGCTGACCGAGGGCTCGGTCCTCCAGACCCTGCTGGTCGCGCTGCTCGTCGGCTTCGCCCTGCAGATGATGGGCAAGCAGGGCGAGCCGATCCTCGCCGGGGTCAAGCACCTCGAGAACCTCGTCTTCCGGGTCATGTCGATGGTCATGTGGGTCGCCCCGATCGGGGCCTTCGGGGCCATGGCCGCGATCATCGGCGCCACCGGTGTCGACGCCCTGAAGAGCCTCGGCCTGCTCATGCTCGCCTTCTACATCACCTGTGCCATCTTCGTCTTCGGCGTGCTCGGCACCATCCTGCGAGCCTTCACCGGTATCAACGTCTTCCGGCTCTTCACGTATCTCGCCCGCGAGTTCCTCCTCATCCTCTCGACGTCCTCCTCCGAGTCGGCGCTGCCCCGGGTCATTGCGAAGATGGAGCACCTCGGCATCGAGCGGTCGACGGTCGGCATCACGATCCCGACCGGCTACTCGTTCAACCTCGACGGCACCGCGATCTATCTGACGATGGCTTCGCTCTTCATCGCCGAGGCCCTCCAGAAGCCGTTCAGCATCGGCGAGCAGATCTCCCTGCTCGTCTTCATGATCATCGCCTCGAAGGGTGCGGCCGGGGTCTCGGGCGCAGGTCTCGCGACGCTGGCCGGGGGGCTGCAGAGCCACCGTCCCGACCTCGTCGACGGGGTCGGGTTCATCGTCGGCATCGACCGCTTCATGTCCGAGGCCCGCGCCCTGACCAACTTCGCGGGCAACTCGATCGCCTGCGTCCTGATCGGGACGTGGACCAAGACGATCGACCGGGCCCAGGTCGACCGGGTGCTGTCGGGTCAGGACCCGTTCGACGAGCGGATGCTCGCGGTCGGCACCGACCACGCCGTCCCGCCCGTCGAGGAGGCTCGGGAGCTCCAGCCCACCCGCTGACCGGGCGCGCCCAGCCGCCTCAGTCGGCCGTCGCCGCGCGCGGGAGGTGGCAG
>NZ_JANXRJ010000119.1 GCF_025353065.1 Lapillicoccus sp. | reverse complement strand
GTGTCGTGTTGTTCGTGCTCGAGCCGTTGGCCGGGGTGGTGATGGTGATGACGGGGGCGATGGTGTCGACGGTGAACCGCGAGGTCGCCGTGCTGGAGTTGCCGGCGGCGTCGGTGGCGGTGGCCGCAACAGTGTGGGGGCCGTCGACCAGGGGCGTGGCCTGGGTCAGGGTCCAGGCGCCGGAAGCATCGGTCGGCACCGGTGTGGCTGGGCCGCCGTCGACGGCGACCTGGATGGTGCCGGAGAGGATGTCGCTGGTGCCGGCATACGTCGGGGTGGTGGTGTTCGTCGACGAGCCGTTCGCGGGGGTGGTGATGGTGATGACGGGGGCGACGGTGTCGACCGTGAAGGTCGAGGTCGCGGTGGTCGTGTTGCCGGCCGCGTCGCTGCCGGTGGCGGTGACGACGTGCGGCCCGTCGATGAGCGGCGTGGCCGGGGTGAGGGTCCAGTCACCGGTGGCGGAGGTCGTCACCGGGACCGGGGTGCCGCCGTCGACGGCGACCTGGATGGGGCCGGAGAGGATGTCGCTGGTGCCGGCATACGCGGGGGTGGTGGTGTTGGTCGACGACCCGTTGGCCGGGGTGGTGATGGTGATGACCGGGGCGACGGTGTCGACGGTGAAGGTCGAGGACGCGGTGGTCGTGTTGCCGGCGGCGTCGGTCGCGGTGGCGGCAACCGTGTGGGGTCCGTCGACCAGCGGGGTGGCCTGGGCCAGGGTCCACGCGCCGGTCGCGGAGGTCGTGACCGGCACGGGGGTGCCGCCGTCCACGGCGACCTGGATGGTGCCGGAGAGGACGTCGCTGGTGCCGGCATACGTCGGAGTGGTGGTGTTGGTCGAGGAGCCGTTGGCCGGCGTCGTGATGGTGACCACGGGGGCGGTGGCGTCGACGGTGAAGGTCGAGGTGGCGGTGGCCGTGTTGCCGGCGGCATCGGTCGCGGTCGCGGTGACCGTGTGGGGTCCGTCGATGAGCGGGGTGGACTGGGTCAGGGTCCAGCCACCGGTGGCGTTGGTCGTGACGGGCGCCGGGGTGCCGCCGTCGACGACGACCTGGATGGTGCCGGAGAGGACGTCACTCGTGCCGGTATAGGTCGGCGTCCGGTTGTTGGTCAGTGACCCGTTGGCGGGAGTCGTGATCGCGATGACGGGGGCCACCGTGTCGACCGTGAAGGCCGACGTCGCGGTCGCGACGTTGCCCTGGGCGTCGGTCGCCGTGGCGATGACGGAGTGGGGGCCATCAGTGAGGGGGGTGGCCTGGGCCACGGTCCAGCCACCCGTGGCGTCGGTGGTGACCGGGACGGGGGTGCCGCCGTCGACAGCGACCTGGATGGTGCCGGAGAGGACGTTGCTGGCGCCGGCGTAGGTCGGGGTCGTGTTGTTGGTCGAGGACCCGTTGGCGGGAGCGGAGATCGAGACCGTCGGGAGCACGTCGACGACGAAGGTCGTGGTGGCGGTCGAGGAGTTCGAGGCCGCATCCGTCGCCGTGGCCACGACCGTGTGCGACGCCTCGGTGAGGGGGGTGACGGGGGTGTAGCTCCACGAGCCGTCTGCCGCGGTCGGCACCGTGACGGGTGCGCCTCCGTCGATGACGAGGCTGATCGAGCCGCTCGGCACCCCACTGGTGCCGGTGACGGAGGGGGTCGTCGTGCGGACGGTGGAGCCCGTGGCCGGTGCGGTGATCGCGATAGCGGGGGCGGTCGTGTCGCACTCGACCCCACCGATCGGCGCCGTGGCCTGGACGGAGATCGGCAGCAGGCCGAGGTTGATCGTCCCGACGCCCCCGAGGAGGGTGACGGTCGCCGTGAGGTAGGTCGTCGAGAGGGTGCCGGCGTTGTCGACGATGTCGGCGTTGCTGGCCAGCCTCAGGACGACCGATCCGACCCCCAGGACGTTGACGGTGAGCGACGCTCCGGGAGCAAGGACCTGGGTGCCGATGCTCGCCGAGGTCACGGTGACCGTCGAGCCCGTCAGGGTGGCCGCCGCGGCGGCGCCGCTCGTCGCGGTCGTGCTGAGGGTGGGCTGCAGGGCGGACACGGTCACGAGTCCGTTGAGGAGCGACAGCCCCGCCATGTTGGCGGTCGTCGTCGCCTGGACGGAGCGGGTGTCGTGGACCGCGCTGGTCTGGGGGAGGGAGGTGGTCGAGGTGACGTTCGTGACACCCGTGTCGACGACCCCGACGGCGAGGAGCCGGACGTTGGCCCCGGCAGTCGTCGTGCTCGAGCTGGAGATGTCGCCCGTCACGCAGGCGGTGGCCGAGTTCCAGCTCACCCCGTCGGTGTAGGTGATGGCGCCGCTGCTGATCAGGCCGGCGACCGAGGCGGCCAGCAGGGTCCCGGACGCGGTGTGCGTCGGTGGGGCGGTCTCGGTGTTGGTCAGTCCCGCCCCGATCGGACCCACGGCGAGACCGAGGTTGGACGAGCTCGCTGTCGACGGCGTCGGCGCCGAGGTGCTGTCGGCCGTGGCGAGCGAGCGGACCAGGTCAGTGGCTGCAAGAGGCGCGGTGAGCAGGGTGCTCCGGGCGTTGAGCACGACGCCACCCGCGTTGGCGGAGTAGGGCGCCGGGAGCGGAGCGGCCTGCGCCGAGCTCAGCGACATGACCGGGCTGAGGACTGCGACCATGGCGACGGCCAGTCCGCTGGCCCACCAGCGGCGAACGATCGACGGACGAGCGATTCGGACGACGGCTGATAGATACATGTGTGTGCTTTCCCCTGAGTAGGCAGGTGCGGCTCTGCCGTAGACGTTTTGTGCCCGGCCCCGTTCATGCGGAGCCGACCCGCGCCCCTCCGGGCGCTCGTGCCGGCGGCTCGGCCGAGAGGAAGGAGGGGTGGAGGAAGCGTGTACCAGATAGAACCGATTTAAGCCTTTTTTAACTATTTCTTTACTCTTGGGGGTTTTGTGCCCGGAGCGCGCTCAGTCGGGTCTGCGCGCGACGAAGATGGCCGTGCCCGGGACGAGACGTCCTCGCATCGGTGACCAGCCGCCCCATACGGCCTCGTGGTCGTCGGGCCACTCGGGCTCGACGACGTCGACGACCTCGAGCCCGGCGGCGACCAGCTCCCGCACCCGGTCACCGAGCGTGCGGTGGTGCTCGACATAGGTCGCGACGCCGGCACGGTCCTGCTCCACGTAGGGGGTCCGGTCGAAGTAGGAGTGGGTCACCACCAGGCCGTCCGGGCCCGGGTCGTCGGGCAGGGCCCACCGGATCGGGTGGGTCGTCGAGAAGACGAGGCGGCCCCCCGGGCGCAGTACCCGAGCCGCCTCGCGCATCACTCGCGCCGAGTCGGCGACGAACGGGACGACCCCGTATGCCGTGAAGACGACGTCCAAGGTCTCTCCGGCGAAGGGGAGATGGAGCCCGTCGCACTGCACGTACGGCAGCCGGCGGCCGGCCGCGGCGCGCGCCTCGATGGCGACCCCCTGGGCCAGCATCCCCGAGGACAGGTCGCTGGCCACGACCCGGGCACCCCGACCGAGCAGCCACCGCGAGCACTGACCTGCCCCGGCGCCGATCTCGAGGACCCTTCTGCCGTCGACGTCCCCGAGGAGACGGGCGTCCTCCTCGCGCAGTCCTTCGGGTCCCCAGACGAAGTCGTCGTCCCCGAGGAAGCCGCCGTGCTCGAGGTAGTAGTCGTCCGCCTCGGCGTCCCACCAGCTGCGGTTGGCCGTCACCGTCTCGCGGTCGTCAGCCGGCCGACGGGCGACGGCGGCGGCCTGCAGGTAGGGGTCGAGCGGGGGTTCCTGACGAGGGTCCTGCGGGAGGTCCTGGCGGGGGTCGGGCGGCGGTGTGCTCACGTCAGACAGTCTCGCGTGGTGCCTGGGCTGAGAAGGCCCCGGTCATTTTGACCCCACGCGTGGGGCCCCGGTAGGCTGGAGCGTCGCACAGGTGTGCGCAACCTTGCTCGTGCCCATCCATTCTGCCATCTGTCCACCATCGGAGTTCCTCCTACATGACTGCTACTACGGTCGAGAAGACCGCCCCTCAGGTCGCTATCAACGACATCGGCTCTGAGGAAGATTTGCTCGCCGCGATCGACGCGACGATCAAGGATTTCAATGACGGCGACATCGTCGAGGGTGTCATCGTCAAGGTCGACCGGGACGAGGTCCTGCTCGACATCGGCTACAAGACCGAGGGTGTCATCCCCTCGCGCGAGCTGTCGATCAAGCACGACGTCGACCCGTCCGACGTCGTCAAGGTCGGCGACCAGGTCGAGGCCCTTGTCCTCCAGAAGGAGGACAAGGAAGGTCGTCTGATCCTGTCCAAGAAGCGTGCGCAGTACGAGCGCGCCTGGGGCACGATCGAGAAGATCAAGGAGGAGGACGGCGTCGTCACCGGCACCGTCATCGAGGTCGTCAAGGGTGGACTCATCCTCGACATCGGCCTCCGCGGCTTCCTGCCCGCCTCCCTCGTCGAGATGCGTCGCGTCCGCGACCTCCAGCCCTACGTGGGCAAGGAGATCGAGGCCAAGATCATCGAGCTGGACAAGAACCGCAACAACGTGGTCCTGTCCCGCCGCGCCTGGCTCGAGCAGACCCAGTCCGAGGTGCGCACGACGTTCCTCAAGGAGCTCCAGAAGGGCCAGGTCCGCACGGGCGTCGTGTCCTCGATCGTCAACTTCGGTGCCTTCGTGGACCTCGGTGGCGTCGATGGCCTCGTGCACGTGTCGGAGCTCTCCTGGAAGCACATCGACCACCCGTCCGAGGTCGTCGAGGTCGGCACCGAGGTCACGGTCGAGGTGCTCGACGTCGACATGGAGCGCGAGCGCGTCTCGCTCTCGCTCAAGGCGACGCAGGAGGACCCGTGGCAGCACTTCGCCCGGACCCACGCGATCGGCCAGGTCGTCCCGGGCAAGGTCACCAAGCTCGTCCCCTTCGGTGCGTTCGTGCGCGTCGACGACGGCATCGAGGGCCTCGTCCACATATCCGAGCTGGCCGAGCGCCACGTGGAGCTGCCGGAGCAGGTCGTCCAGGTCGGTGACGACATCTTCGTCAAGGTCATCGACATCGACCTCGAGCGTCGCCGGATCTCGTTGTCGCTGAAGCAGGCCAACGACGAGAGCGCCCCGGTGTCCGAGTTCGACCCGACGCTCTACGGCATGGCTGCGGAGTACGACGACGAGGGCAACTACAAGTACCCCGAGGGCTTCGACCCGGAGACCAACGAGTGGCTCGAGGGCTACGACACCCAGAAGGAGAAGTGGGAAGGGCAGTATGCCGAGGCCCACACCCGCTGGGAGGCCCACAAGGCGCAGGTCGAGGCGGCCGCGAAGGCGGACGCCGAGGCCGCCGCGGGTGGCGACAGCTCCACGTCCTACTCGTCCGCGACCGGTGACGTCGCCGACGACGACAACGAGGAGCGCGTCTCCACGCCCCGGGCCGCACCGGTCGTCGAGGGCACGCTCGCCTCGGACGAGGCTCTCGCCGCCCTGCGGGAGAAGCTCACCGGCAACTGACGGCTGGATGCGTCAGTAGCGTTTGCTCAGTAGCGCGAGGAACGGCCCGGCCCCCTTGGGGAGCCGGGCCGTTCCACGTCCCACACCCCGGACGTGCGGGCCCCCGGCCAACCCG
>NZ_JANXRJ010000109.1 GCF_025353065.1 Lapillicoccus sp. | reverse complement strand
TACCGCGTCAAGAAACCTGACGAACCGGCCAGCACCCGCCACCACAGCCCACCAACCATCCACCTGCACGCCATGACCACCCGAGCAGCATGATCAAAATAGGCTACGTGGCATTGCACCTACACCCTGATCTGTGACGAGCCCCTTTTCGCCGCAGATGAAATGCGTACTTCAGTGTCCTGGGGCTCGTGCCTGCGTCAGACGCCGTCCACGACACGCCGCGCAGCCTCGACCATTGCGGCACGATGGGTCGCGAGGCGCTCGGCGGAGTAGGGGTCGCCGCCCTCGGCAGCGAGCAGGTCGCGCGAGCTCGTAAGCCACGCGCCGGACAGGCCGACGACGAGCACAAGGAGGTCCATAGGGGGTAGGCCACTCGGGTGCGCTTCGCTCGCCATGGCCTCAAGCTTTCGCTCATAGAGCTCGGTGACGACGGGCCCGGCGGACGGCCGCTCGAGGTGGCGCCACATGCTCATCCGGAGTGCCTCGGGATGGTCAACGACATAGTCGAACATGCGCCCAGCGTAGTTCGGCAGGTCGTGCTCGGTAAGCGGAACGGCATCCGAGAGATCGCCGATGACGCGGTCCATCGCGGCCGCAAAAAGCTTCTCCTTGTTTCCGAAGTACACATAGATCGAGCTCTTGTTCGCGACAGCCGCCTCGGCGATGCGGTCGATGCGCGCGCCAGCCAGTCCGTGGGCGGAGAACTCCTCGACGGCGGCGGCCAGGATCCGCGCGCGCGTCGCCGGTGAGTCCTGGACCATAGCGCCGAGCCTACCCGGTGGTCCTGCGGCAGAACGTCTGCTACCTTGATATTACCAACTAGTTAGTTACCTTCCGAGTCAGGACCTCATGACCTCCACGTCGTCGTTCTCCGCCACCAGCACCGCCCTCGAGGTCGTCACCGGCGTCGACCTCACCGGCCGAGCCGCGATCGTCACGGGCGCCGCTTCCGGCATCGGCGTCGAGACCGCCAGAGCTCTCGCTGCGACTGGCGCCGCCGTCACGCTCGCCGTCCGCGACGTCGCCGCGGGAACGGTCGCGGCTGCCGACATCGTCGCCTCTACAGGCAACGACCGTGTCTATGTCGAGGCGCTCGACCTCGCGGACCTCGCCTCGGTCGCCGCGTTCGCCGCCCGATGGAGCGGCCCGCTCCATCTGCTCGTGAACAACGCCGGGGTGATGAACACGCCCCAGGGGAAGACCGCGCAAGGCTTCGAGCTTCAGTTCGGGATCAACCACCTCGGCCACTTCGCCCTCGCGCTCGGCCTGCACGACGCATTGACCGCCGATGGCGCGGCGCGCATCGTGTCGCTCTCCTCCAGCAGTCACGGCTCCTCACCTGTCGTCTTCGACGACCTCTTCTTCGAGCACCGCCCGTACGACCCGCGACTCGCCTACGGACAGTCCAAGACGGCGAACGCGCTCTTCGCGGTCGAGGCCACTCGCCGCTGGGCAGCTGACGGGATCACGGCGAACGCGGTCATGCCGGGCGTCAGCTGGACGAACCTGCAGCGTCACGCCGCTCCGGCGGAGCTCGCGCGCATGAAGCAGATGGCGCAAGACGCGGGGATGCAGGCCAAGACACCCGAGCAGGGCGCGGCTACTAGCGCACTGCTTGCCACTTCGCCCGAGCTCGAGGGCGTCGGCGGCCGGTACTTCGAGGACTGCCATCAGGCCGAAGTCGTCCCCGCGATCGTCGCCGGCATCCACGGCGTGCTGCCCTACGCGCTCGACCCAGAATCCGCGCGAAGACTCTGGGACATCTCCCTCACCCTGCTGGAGACGGCGCAGTAGGACGCACTTTCCTGGGGCCGTATCAGGGCCACCACGCCACAACGCACCTCACCGAGCCCCAGACCGCCGCCTTCGGGCTCCCCCACTCTGATGCGGCTCTTCATGGAGCAGGGGTGTAGGTGAGATGTAGGTGTGGTCTGGGGCCGCCGGACTGGAGGCCGCGACCGCCAGGTCCATAGCGCTGATCACGACAAACTAGGAGACGCCTGGAGGCCCCCTCCGCTCGGGGCCTACGCCCCAACGCCGCGACCCGCCCGGATAGGCTGCCTGGGGGTCGTCCGCGACTCTGGCACAGGCCACCAACACGTGTCCTCGCTGTCGAGCGACCCCGACTGGTCGAGCGTCTCTCTCCCGCCGACCTCGATGTCCGAGCAGGCCAGCCTGAAGTGGCCCCCGAGGACATCGACGCCGCGCCGCAGCCCCTCAACGCCATGCCCCGAAAGTCACGCGATGGAAGACGAAACGGCAGGCGCGGAGGTTGATCGGAGAGAAGATGTACTACCTGATCGTCCACATTGGAAAGCCGAGACGTTCAAGTTCTCCACCGACCCCGAGCTGGAGGCCAAGATCCGCGACGTCGTCGGGCTCTACCTCACATGGCCCCCGTCACGTACGCCACCCGCACCCTCCCACCCGCGGATCGTGTCCCGTCGCCGTTCCAGCAACTCCACGGACGGCAACATCGAGGTCGTCGTCTAGTTCAGGTAGCGCCCGACAGGCGGCGGAAGGACGCGGTAGGCATGGCGGGCCGCCTACGCGATTGCTTGATACGGCGAGAGGCCACGAGAGAAGATGAGGCGGTGACGTCCTCCGAGAATCCTGGATCGGCGAGGCCGTCCGTGCCCATGCCATCCTCGCTGACCCACTCTCAGCATCAGGACATCCAGGACCACCTCGCCGGCACCACCGCATTCGGTGGCTTACGCCTGCACGACGGGGGCCTCGCCGCCCTTCGCGACAATCCCCACCGACCCTGCGTCTCTCGATGCCATCGACTGGGCGCGCGAAATCTACCCCTTGACGGTCACCTGCCGGCAGTACACCAGGACACAACTGCAGACGGCCATCCGGCAACTCATCGCGTCCTCGACGAGGACAGGGACGTCGATCCTCCTCTACATCCTGGCCCCGCTGCCCTCCAGCGCGGGCCTCGAGATCCGCGCCGCCGAGGGAACCGTAGCCGCCTGCCCGCCCGACGGACCTAGCCTTCTTGCGCAACTGGACCCCTCCGTACCCGTCATCATCACCGAAGGGCCAGCGCCAGTACCCGCCTGAGCCAAGTGGTCACCCCCCACGACCTCACTTCCCCCCGGAGAACGCGGGCCTTGCTGCGGAGCGGGACGGCCCCTCTCGCGGCGGAAGTGGGCGGCCGCTTCGCGGCGATGTGACGCACCTCGTGACGACGGTGTGGCTTACGTGCGGCAAACACCCTGGGACGGGCCCGCCTGGCTCGGCCAGTCCGGTGGGCTGCGGCTGCACGCCCACCGTCCGCACAATGGGTGCGCTGACAACACCCGAAATCGGATGAGATACCGTCGAAAAAATGACACTCAATCACATTCGGCGTGGACGCGGCAGGCCGCTGTTGCTGGTGCACGGTCTGGGCGCAGGGTGGCGTTCGTGGGCCCCGATGATCGACGAACTTGCGGAGCATCGGGAGGTCATCGCTGTTGACCTTCCGGGGTTCGGCGAAACGCCACCACTGACCGGTGAGGTCTCGATCGCGACCCTGACGGACTCCGTCGTGGACTTCATCCACGAGCAGGGGCTGGACGGGGTGGCCACTGTCGGCCAGTCGATGGGCGGCCGCATGGTGCTCGAGCTCGCCCGGCGAGGGGTCGGCGGCGACACCGTGGCATTGGACCCAGGCGGTTTTTGGAGTGACCGCGAGGTCGCCGTCTTCGGTGCCACGCTGCGGCCATCGATCGTCCTGGTCCGTGCGTTGCGCAGCAGGTTGCCCTCACTGCTAGGCAGCCCGGTGGGACGGACGGTGCTGTTGGCCCAGTTGTCGGCGCGCCCCTGGTCGCTTTCGCGCGAGACCTGTCTGCCGGATGTGGCCGGCCTGGCCGACGCACCGTCGACGGGGGCTGCGCTGGACGCCCTGACCAAAGGACCCAAGCAACAGGGCGCCCTCGCGGGTACGGTGCCCGGCCGGGTCACGATCGGGTGGGGGCGGCGTGACCTGGTGACCTTGCCGAAACAGGCCGCACGTGCCACGGAGCTGTTCCCCGACGCGGTGCTGCACTGGTTCGAGCGGTGCGGTCATTTTCCGCAGTGGGACGCACCGCACGAAGCGACCCGACTGATCCTGGACAGCACCCACTGAGGTCGGCGCGCGCACCCACCAACCTCACCCGCCTCGGCGGAACCGGCCACACTGCACCAGATCTCGCGATCGCAACGACGCCCGCGACAACCCATGATCCAGCGGTTGGGTGCGCCGAAAAGCAGCGGTAGGAGACGGCCGCACTCGCGGCGAAGTGACTCACCGGCCCGACTGCATGTCGCTCGGCTACCTCGCCACCACGTCAGTCGCTCGGCCTCGCCAACGCGGGCACCCTGACTTTTCGAGGGTCGGAGCACGCGCTCCAAGCGCCCATCTGACGGGCTCAAACGCCGCGACGCGAGCTAGGGTTTGGATGCAAGGTCGGCAAGGCGAAAATCTTTTTCGCAGCGCTGCGGGCCCGACCGCTTTCAAGGAGGCTGTGGGCCATGCCGGTGGAGATGGGGATGTGGCGGATCGACGGGATACCCCGAAGCGTCTGAGCGCAGCAACGCTGCCGTCCGAGGCGACCCTGGAAACCTACCTTGAACGGGACCCCTCACTGCTCGGCGAGCGGCTGCTCGTCATTGGGCGCAAGGTGCCCTAATAGTCGCCCTGCAACGGCGCCGACCGGTGTGTCCACGCCCGGAAGGCAGCGTGGAGGACCGCCGACGATTCGCGGCGCTTCTGACGGATGCGGACGTCCTGCCGCACGGCTTTGCCCCGGCCTCGCAGAAACCGCGCCGTCGTGGCCCTATGTGCTTATGAGCGGAGCACGGTGAGGCCTTCTGGGGAGAGGACGTGCTCGATAGCACTGACCACGCCACCGACGACCCCGCAAACGGGGCCCAGCACGCTGTAGGAGAGGGTTAGGTTGCGGGTGGCCAGGGGTAGGGCGCGGCTGTACACGCCGCTGCGGACACCGGCCAGCATGTCGTCACTGGCTGCGGCGAGGGCGCCGCCGAGCACGATCCGTGCCGGGTTAAGGACGTTGACCAACGACGCAACGAGCTGGCCCAGCACAGTGGCCGCGTCCTTGACGAGCCGGGTCGTCTCAGTGTCGCCCTGGGCAATCCGGGCGACCAGCGCCTCGAGCTCAGCAGTGGTGAACTCGCCGGGAGGGGTGCCGAGATCGGCGTCTGGATCTCGCAGCGCCCGGATCATCGACGAGGCCGAGGCCACCGCCTCCAAACAGCCCCTGTTGCCGCATCGGCAGGCTACGTGGTCGCTGTCTGGAACTTGGATGTGGCCGATGTCGCCGGCCGCGCCGTCGGCTCCGTAGTGCAGGTCCCCGGCGGCGCCGATGATCCCGGACCCGATCCCGGTCGAGACCTTGATGAAAACCAGGGGGTACTGCGTCATGGGCAGGGCCCGGGCTTCACCGAGGGCCATCATGTTGACGTCGTTGTCGACCAGCGCAGGGCACCCGAACCGCTCACCGAGCACCTGCCCCACGGGGTAGCCGTCCCATCCCGGCATCAGTGGCGGCCGGACCGGCGTCCCGGTCGAGTGGTCGACCGGGCCGGGAAGCCCGACCGCCACCGTACGTACCTGGTGGGGGTCGGCGTCGATCTCGAGCAGCAGGTGCCGCCAGGCCTGCTCCAAGCCGGCAAGGACATCTTCGGGGCCGTCGGCGATCCGGATGGGATACGTCTGCTGGGCGAGCAACCGCTGCGTGAGGTCAGCGACGACAACGCGTGCGGTGTGCACGCTGAGATCGCCGACCAGGACCAGGCCCGCCTCCGGTGAGAGCCCCAGGCATCGGGCCGGCCGGCCGGGACCACTGGCAGCAGCAAGGCCCGCCTCCCGGATGAGGCCGGAGGCTTCCAGCCGGTCGAGGTGTACCCCGATCGTGGAGCGGGCCAGGCCGGTACGGTTTGCCAGCTCCGTGCGGCTCTGAACTGCACCCGAGGCGATCAGCCGGGCCAGTGAGCTCATCACCTGGGCTCCGTCGGTCCGTAGGAGTGGTGCGGGCACCGTCAGCCGCACGGGGGGCCACTGGCTGAGGGGAAGCGGCACTTTCGGCTCCAAATATGTCGAGAAACGCGTTATTCAGGCCCATTGTCCACCAGAACTGGCGTACCTACGCTCTCCCCAACGGTAGAGGCGTCGAAACCGACAGCAGCGTGCTGTCGGGGGTTTCATGAGGGCAGCAGTGTTGCTGCCGGAGGAAGGTTGGCCCGGCATGAAGCTTGGTTACCACTCGATCACCTGGGGTTCGGGCGTCGTCGGTGACGCGTCGGGGGTCACCTCGGTGAAGGACCTGTTCTACCGATCGCCCGGGTCCATGCCACAGGCGATCGCGGACATCGCAGCGGCCGGTTTCGCCGGGACGGAGATGTTCGACGGCAACCTCCTCGATGTCGCCGAGACACCGGAGGCCCTCATCGCCGTCCTGCAGGCGCACGAGGTCGAGCTGGTCAGCGTCTACGCCGGCGCCAACTTCATCTACCCCGACATCCTGGACGACGAGCTGCATCGCATCACCCGCGCCGCGCAGCTCGCCGTCACCTTCAATGCCAAGCGGCTCGTCGTCGGTGGCGGTGCCCGACGGGCGGCCGGCACGACCGCAGAGGACTACCTGAGACTGGGCGCAAGTCTCGACCGGGTCGTAGACATCGCCGAGGCTCACGGACTCGCGGCCAGCTATCACCCGCATCTCGGGACGATGGCGGAAAGCCCCGATCAGATCGAGCGCGTATTCGACCACAGCCGTATCGCGTTCTGCCCGGACACGGCCCACCTCGCCGCCGGCGGCGGCGACCCGGGCGCCCTCATCCGCACGTACGCCGACCGGGTGGCCCACATCCACCTCAAGGACCTGACCCGCACGCCCTTGGCCTTTCAACCGCTCGGCGCGGGAGAGCTCGACTTCGACGACATCTTCGCCGCCATCAACGAGATCGGTTACGACGACTGGCTGGTCGTCGAGCTCGACACCTTCGACGGCGACCCCAGGGCCGCCGCCGAAACGAGCAAGGCCTTTCTCGATTTCTCCCTCGCCCGGGACGACCTCACCGCCCCCGTGGCCCCCTCTCCACACCACAGCTCCTCGAGCCCTGCCCCGGAGGCATCATGAAGTATCGGTCATCACTGATCGCCGTGCCCACGCTCGCCCTGTTGGCCACCCTGGCAGGCTGCGCCTTTCCCGGTGGTAGTCAGACGCTGCCCAAGCCCACCTCGACCATCGCCGACGCGGCCTTGGCCAAGGTGGCCGGCCAGGTCCTCAGCAAGGGCCCGAACGGCGAGACCGCCTCACCGGCCAGCACGGCCGAGCTGACACCGGCCGAGGTCGACAAGGTCAAAGCCCTCAAGGCCAAGGCCGCCATCGTCATGCACACCGGTGGCGACGACTGGTCGCAGGCGCAGATCGCCGGTCTGCGTTCGGAATTCGCCAAGCTGGGCATCGAGGTCGTCGCCACCACCGACGCCAACTTCGACCCCAAGACACAGGTCAACAACCTGCAGACGGTGATGGCGAAGAAGCCCAACATCATCGTGTCGCTGCCGACCGATCCCGTCGCCACCGCCTCGGCGTACCGGGCCGCCGCCGCAGGTGGGGCAAAGCTGGTCTTCATGGACAACGTCCCGGCCGGCTTCAAGGCAGGTACGGACTACGTGTCCTGCGTCTCGGCGGACAACTACGGCAACGGTGTCATCTCTGCGCACCTGTTGGCCAAGGCCCTGGACGGCAAAGGGAAGATCGGCGTGATTTACCACGACGCCGACTTCTTCGTCACCAAGCAGCGGTACGACGGCTTCCGCACCACGATCCAGCAGGACTACCCGGGCATCCAGATCGTGGAGAGCAAGGGTGTCAGTGGCCCGGACTTCGCCACCCAGGCGCAGAACTCGGCGTCGGCCATCATGATCTCGCACCCTGACCTGGACGGCATCTGGGGTGTGTGGGACGTCCCGTCCGAGGGCATCCTCGCCGCCGCCCGGGCTGCCGGTCGGCTCGGCCTGCGGATCGCCACCGAGGACCTCGGAAAGATCGTGGCCATCAACATGGCCAAGAACACCATGATCGTCGGTCTCGGCGCCCAGGTGCCGTTCGACCAGGGGGTCACCGAGGCCCTGCTTGGTGCCGGATCCCTCATCGGCAAGACGGCCCCGCCCTACGTGGCGCTTCCTGCCTTGGCCGTCACGCACGAGAACGTGCTCCAGGCCTGGCAGCAGGTCTACCACCAGGCCCCCCCTGCCGACCTCAAGGACTCCTTCAATGCCAAGTGAACCCATGCCATCTGACCCCACGCCGACCGAGCCGATGCCATCAGCGCCCACGGGCCTGGCCGTCGAGATGCGCGGCATCTACAAGTCCTTCGACACGACATCGGTGCTTCGTGACGTGGGCTTCGAGGTCGCCAAAGGTGAGGTCCACGCCCTCGCCGGCGGCAACGGAGCCGGCAAATCAACGCTCATGAAGATCCTGCAGGGGGTCTACACCGCCGACCAGGGCGAGATCCTCATCGACGGGCAGCCGGTCACCCACTCCAGCATCTTCGAGGCCAAGGCTGCCGGGATCGGCATGGTGTTCCAGGAGTTCAGCCTCATCCCGACGCTGACCGTCGCCCAGAACATCTACCTCGGCCACGAGCCGCTGAGGGGCGGCCGCTTCATCAACGACCGTGAGGCGCGCCGGCTGGCCGGCGAGGTCTTCAAGATCATGGAGGTCGACATCGACCCGGGCGCGGTCCTCGGCGACCTGAGCACCGCCTACTGGCAGCTCACCGAGATCGCCAAGGCCCTGGCGCAGAACGCCCAGGTGCTCATCATGGACGAGCCGACCGCCAGTCTCGCCAAGCACGAGACGGAGTCGCTATTCCAGCTCGTGGAAAGGCTGAAGGCTCAGGGGATCTCCATCGTCTACATCTCGCACCGGATGGACGAGGTCTACCGGATCGCCGACCGCATCACCATCCTGCGAGACGGCCGGCGGCTGTTCACCAAGCGGCTGACCGAGGTGACGCCCGCCCAGATCGTCGAGGGGATCGTCGGCAAGGCGGTCGAGGGGGGGCTCGAGTACAAGAAGCGGGCCCGGGCGGACTCTCCGACGGCCCTGCTCGAGGTCCGCAACCTGCAGTCGGGGACCCGGGTCAACGACGTCAGCTTCACCCTCCATGAGGGGGAGATCCTCGGGCTGGCGGGACTGATGGGAAGCGGCCGCACAGAGCTGGCGCGCGTGCTCTTCGGGATCGACCCGCTCGACTCCGGCGAGGTGCTGGTCCGCGGCACGAAGGTCGACCTCAGCAGCCCCCGGGACGCCAGCGAGCACGGGATCGTCCTGGTGCCCGAGGACAGAAGACGTCAGGGACTCGTCCTCGACCACTCCGTCCGCGACAACCTGTTGCTGCCCGTGCTGGGCAAGCTGAAGCGAGGACCGTTCGTGTCCGATCGCGCCGGTCGCTCGCTGGCCGACCAGCTGATCGAACGGTTCCAGGTCAAGGTCGCCAACCCGGGCAGACCCGTGCGACTGCTGTCCGGTGGCAACCAGCAGAAGGTCGTCATTGCCAAGTGGCTCGGCACGGACCCCGACGTGCTGATCATGGACGAACCCACCGCCGGCGTCGACATCGGCACCAAATCCGAGATCCTCGAGACGATCCGCCGGCTCGCCGACACCGGGAAGGGCGTCATCGTCATCTCGTCCGAGCTGCCGGAGCTGCTCGCGGTCAGTGACCGCGTCCTGGTGCTGCGAGGCGGAGCCATCGACTCGCAGCTCGAACGCACCGACATCCCCAACGAAGAATCCCTCCAGCTCGCCGTCCAAGGAGTCTGATCATGACCAACCAGACCGCAACACCCCCCACCACCACTACCCACGCGGCGCCGCCACGATCCAACCCGCTCCAGGGGTTGGACTGGCGCCGATACGTCATCTACATCGGTTTCGTCGTGGTCTTCCTGATCTTCGCTGTCACCCTCGGCGGCCAGGGCTTCCTCACCGGCGGGAACCTCCTCAACATCGTCCGGCAGACAGCCACGGTGACGGTCATCGCGGTCGGCATGACCTTCGTCATCGCCGCCGCCCAGATCGACCTCAGCGTCGGCGCGACCGCAGGTCTGGCCAGCGTCGTCACCGCGATGACGATCGCGAACTACGGGGTGATCCTGGGGATCGTCGCGGGCCTGCTTACCGGGCTGGTGGTCGGCTCCATCAACGGTGGGCTCGTCGCGTTCCTCAAGATCCCGTCGTTCCTGGTCACCCTCGGCATGCTCGGCATCGCCGCCGGCGTGGCGCAGTGGATTACGGCCTCGGCACCGCAGCCGATCCTGTCCGACGCCTACAACAAGGTGTTCGGCTCCGGTGACCTCGGCCCGATCCCCGGCCTGGTCGTCTGGATGGTCATCAGCGTCGTCGTCGGTGCGGTCGTCCTGGCCAAAACCCGCTTCGGACGGCAGGTGCTGGCCACCGGCGGAAACCCTGACGCGGCGAGGTTCACCGGCGTCAACACCCGCTCGATCACCTTCCGCGTCCTGCTCATCTCGGCGCTGCTCGCCTCGCTCGCGGGCATGCTGTACGCCGGTCAGCTGCAGTCCGGCCGCTACCAGTGGGGCACCGGCGACGAGCTCTCCGCGATCGCTGCGGTGATTCTCGGTGGCACCAGCCTGTTCGGCGGCAGCGGCACCGTCGTGGGGACCGTGTTCGGCGCGCTGCTCATCGGGCTGATTAACAACGGGCTGATCCTCGCGGGGCTGGACACGAGCCAGCAGCAAGTGGTCCGCGGGGCGATCATCATCCTCGCGGTCGCACTGGCCCGTCGGAAGTAGCAGCCGTGGATCCCATCCGGTCCGGCATCATTGGGACGGGGTTCATCGGCGGCGTGCATGCCGCCGCCGTCCGGGCCTCCGGCGGTGTCGTCCAGGCGGTCGCGTCGTCGTCCCTCTCCGAGGCGGCCGACGCGGCGACGGCGTGGCGCGCCGGGCACGCCGCCGCGTCCGGCTTGGAGCTGATTGCCCGCGACGACGTCGACGTCGTGCACATCTGCACCCCCAACGCGACGCACGCCGAGCTCGCGCAGGCGGCCATCCGCGCAGGTAAAGCCGTCATCTGCGAGAAGCCCCTCGCCGTTGACCCGCAGAGCGCTGCAGACCTGGTCACCGCCGCGGCCGCGGCGGGCGTCGTCACTGCGGTGCCGTTCGTCTACCGCTTCTACCCGGCGGTCCGGGAGGCCCGCGAGCGGATCCGCCGCGGCGACGCCGGACGGTTGTGGCTCCTGCACGGCTCCTACCTGCAGGACTGGCTGTCTGGTGGCGACGTCGTCAACTGGCGGGTCGACCCCGCGTTGGGCGGCGCCTCCCGCGCCTTCGGGGACATCGGCGTCCACTGGTGCGACCTCATGGAGTTCGTCACGGGTCACCGGATCACCCGTCTCATCGCCACCTGGTCCACCGCCGTCCCTGAGCGGCCGGTGCGCGACGGCGGCGACACCACCCCGGCATCCGTCACGACCGAGGACGGGGCGCTCGTCCTGTTCGAGACCGACCGAGGGGCAACGGGATCGGTGGTGGTGAGCCAAGTGTCCCTCGGTCGCAAGAACCGGCTGTGGTTTTCCTTCGATGGGCTCGACGCCGCCTACGTCTTCGACCAGCAGCTTCCGGACAGCCTCTGGGTCGGCGGGGTCCGCGAGAGCCGGGTCATCCCGCGGGGCCCGGACACGATGCCCGGCGATGCCGCGGCATACTCCCGGCTGCCGGCTGGCCACCCCCAGGGCTACCAGGACGCCTTCACCTCGTTCGTCTCCGACGTCTACACCGCGGTCGCCGGAAGAGCCGCACCCGACGGCCTCCCCAGCTTCGACGACGGGCTGCGGGCCACCCGGATCACCGCCGCCGTCGTCGACTCCGTCCGGACCGGACAGTGGGTGGACGTCGCCGCAGACGTCCGCCTGACGGACAGCACCGGACCCCGACCGCACCAGCAGGCAGCCACCAGAGAGAGGATCACCACTCGATGAGCACGTTCTTCGATCCGCACCAGCACGACACCCTCGCTGCGGCGATGGCCCGTATCATCCCCACCACCGACACACCCGGGGCCACCGAGGCGGGCGCCATCGACTTCCTCGAGAGCTACCTCGCGGGCATCGACCGCATCTATGCCAAGCCGGACGGCAGCGGCTTCGAGGCGCTGACCGGCCGGCGTGCGGACGCGTGGCGGCGACGCGTCGAGATCCTGCGGTCGACCTACGTCGAGGGCATCGTCGACCTCGATCGGCGCAGCGCCGACGCGTACGGCGCCGCGTTCGTCGATCTGGACGCCAAGCAGCAGGACCGCGTCCTGACGGCGATCGAGCGACCGGGAGAAAGCACCGCCCTCAACACTGCGCAGTCGGTCAGCGGCTACGCCCCCGTGGAGCCCGCGTTGCAACAGGCCAGCGTCGAGATCTCCCTGAGCTTCCTCGCCCTCCTGGCGCTGCATACGCGGCAGGGCTTCTACGCCGACCCCATCTACGGCGGCAACCGCGACCGCATGGGCTGGAAGGCGATCGGCTTCCCGGGGCCCAGCTCCCTGGCCGAGGTGCACACCGGTCGCTACACCGTCATCGAGTACTTCGCCGACGGCAGTCACGAGCAGGAGATGGAGGTCACCCGTGAGCGCGCCAAAGCCTGACCGGACAGACGTCTGCATCATCGGAGCAGGGGCCTCCGGTGCCGCGGCCGCCAAGGTGCTGACCGAGCGTGGGTTCTCCGTCGTAGCCCTCGAACGCGGTCCGTGGCGCACCAAGGAGACCTTCGGCGGTGACGAGCTGGCGAACGTCAACCGCTACAACCTCTGGCCCGACCCGTTGCTGAACCCGCGGACCTACCGCGAAGGCGCCGACCAGGAGCCCGTCGTCCAGATGTTCTGCCCGGTGCCTCAGATGGTCGGCGGTGGGACCGTCCACTGGCAGGGCTGGCTGCCCCGGTTCACCCCCGAGGACTTCCGGCTGCACTCCGTGGTCGGTGACCTGGAGGGCACCTCGCTCGTCGACTGGCCTATCACCTACGACGAGCTGGAGCCGTACTACACCAAGGTCGAGTGGGCGTTCGGAGTGTCCGGCCTCGCCGGCGCCAACGCCTACGAGGGACCGAGGAGCAAGGGGTACCCGTGCC
Source organism: Lapillicoccus sp. (assembly GCF_025353065.1). Taxonomy (GTDB): domain Bacteria; phylum Actinomycetota; class Actinomycetes; order Actinomycetales; family Dermatophilaceae; genus Lapillicoccus. The sequence continues at coordinate 8,428 of NZ_JANXRJ010000109.1, read as the reverse complement.
CGCCGCTTCCGCTGTCGCGATACGCCCAGAAGTTTCACCAAGGCACGAGGGCGCTCGGCTGGAACGCGTTCCCGACCCCTCAGGCCGCCCTCTCGCGGCCCTACAACGGGCGACCCGCCACGGTCATCAGCGCCTTCGCGCAGCAGCACGGCGACCCGACCGGTACCCGCTCCAGCGCCCTCAACGTATTCGTGCCCGATGCCCTCGCGACCGGGCGCTACGACCTACGACCGGAGAGCTACGTCCGCGAGCTCACCGTCGACGCGTCGGGCCGGATCAGCGCCGCCGTCTACCAGAACGAGGCGGGTGAGACCTTCGTGCAGGAGGCCGACGTCTTCGTCCTCGCCTGCGGCGCCGTGGAGACGGCGCGCCTGATGCTGCTGTCCACGTCCGCGCGTTTCCCGCACGGGCTGGCCAACGGAAGCGACATGCTCGGGCGGAACGTGACGTTCCACGAGTACAGCTCCGCCATCGGTCTCTTCGACGACCCGATCTACGCGTGGGCCGGTGGCGGCTACGTCAGCGCCAGCTCGATGCAGTTCTACAATCACGACGAGTCTCGCGGCTTCGCCAGCGGCGGCCACATCGCCTGCGCGGGCGTCGGGATCCCGCTGCCGATCAACTGGGGGTTGCCGGACCGGCCGCTCTGGGGACCGGAGGCGAAATCGATGGACGAGCAGTTCTTCAACCACAGCATGGCGGTGTCGATGGTGGTGCACGACATGCCGCAGCTGTCGAACCGCGTCGAGCTCGACCAGGACGTCGTCGACGCGTGGGAGCTGCCCGTGGCCCGGATCACCCTGAAACCACATCAGAACGATCTGGCGATGGGCCGCTTCCTCGTCGACCGGGACGCCGACATCCTCCAGGCCGCCGGCGCGCAGAAGATCTACAAGGTCTATCCGGACAAGGTCACCGGGAACTGCTCCCACCAGCACGGCACCGCCCGGATGGGCGACGACCCCGGCACCTCCGTGCTCGACCGCAACTGCCGGGCCCACGAGGTCGACAACCTGTTCATCGTCGACGGTGCGCCGTTCCCCACCGCCACCGGCGCCAACCCCACACTGACCATCATGGCCAACGCGTGGCGGGTCGCCGAGCACATCGCCGACACCCGCGGCCAGAAGAGGGGATGAACCGATGACGCGTCCGGTCACCCTGTTCACCGGCCAGTGGGCCGACCTCCCCTTCGAGGAGGTGGCCCGGCTGGCCGCAGGATGGGGGTACGACGGCCTGGAGATCGCCTGCAGCGGCGACCACCTCGACCCGGCCCGCGGAGCCGTCGACGACGACTACATCCGTGGCAAGAAGGAAACGCTGGAACGGCACGGGCTGCAGGTCTTCGCGATCAGCGCGCACCTCCAGGGCCAGGCCGTGTGCGACGACCCCATCGACCAGCGGCACCGGGGCATCCTCGCCCCGAGCGTGTGGGGGGACGGTGACCCCGAGGGAGTACGACGGCGGGCCGCAGACGCGGTGAAGGACGCTGCCCGGACCGCTGCCCGGCTCGGCGTGCAGACGGTCGTCGGGTTCACCGGGTCAGCGATCTGGAAGTACATCGCGATGTTCCCGCCGGCATCGGCCGACATGGTGGACGCCGGCTACCGGGACTTCGCCGCCCGGTGGAACCCCATCCTCGACGTCTTCGACGACCTCGGAGTGCGCTTCGCCCACGAGGTCCACCCCTCCGAGATCGCCTACGACCACCACTCGACCGTCCGCGCCCTGGAAGCGATCGGGCACCGCAAGGCGTTCGGAATCAACTGGGACCCCTCGCACATGGTCTGGCAGAACATCGACCCGGTGCAGTTCATGTGGGACTTCCAGGACCGGATCTACCACGTCGACTGCAAGGACACCAAAGTCCGACCCCGCGACGGCCGCCGCGGCGTCCTCGGCTCACACTTACCATGGGGCGACCACCGTCGCGGATGGGACTTCGTCTCCACCGGCCGTGGTGACGTCGACTGGGAGGACTGTTTCCGCATGCTGAACACCATCCAGTACGACGGGCCCATCTCCATCGAATGGGAGGACGCCGGCATGGACCGCCTCCGAGGCGCACCCGAAGCCCTCGCCTACGTTCGGTCTCAGTTGTTGGACCCACCAACCGCGTCCTTCGACAGCGCCTTCTCCGCCACGAACTGAGCCGGACACGCCCCAAGCGTCGTCGCGTCCGTGTGCTGGGCCGCGATGGCGGTAAACGAGATCTGGGCTATCCCGGTCGCCGCGTGGGGTGCTCCCCGTTTGCATCCAATTACGCCTTCTGACGCCGACCCCGGCCACCCTGGACGACTTCGACTATGACGCCGCTACCGGGGTCGACCCGCACCTGATCGCGGACCTCGCCACCGGGCGCTACCTGGAATCCGCAACGAACGTGCTGATGATCGGCCCGCCCGGCGTCGGCAAGACCCACCTCGCCGTCGGCCTGGCCCGCAAAGCCGCCGAGGACGGTTACCGCACCTACGTGACCACCGCCCACCCCACACCTCAAACCTGACCGCCCGCTGCCACCGCGCCGCGATCGAGGGACGCTGGGCCACCACCATGCGGTTCTTCGCCGGCCCCACCCTCCTCGTGATCAGCCACCAGCATGAGCTCGGATAATTGCCGTTGCCCGCCGAGGGCGCCTCCGCCCTGCTCGACCGCCTCCTACACCGCTCCGTCGTCCTCGACATCGGCGGCGACTCCTACCGCCTACGCGACCACCACGCCCGCACCCACACCCTGCAGGCGGCAGCCCACCATGGCTGACACCCCGACCACACCGAGAACCCCGCGCGACGACGACGCCGCGACGACAGCATCAGCAGCCCCGGCACCCAGGACGGACCCGAACCAGCTGCTCTGCCCGGTCTGCTGGACCCCCTTCACCAAGGTCGGCCGACAGCGCTACTGCACCGAGAGCTGCCGCAAGACTGCCTGGACCCGCCGCCACACCAGCGCGGCAGTCATCACCGAACCCGTTGTCCCCCAGGCCATCCGACGACGGGACGTCACGATCTACGCCTGCCCCGCCTGCGACACCCGCTACCACGGCCAGCAGTGGCGCCCCGACTGCAACCAGCCCTGCACCCGCGTCGGCCTCGGCGGCACCTGCCCCCACTGCGACGAACCCGTCGCGATCACCGACCTCATCAACACCCCACCACCACCTGATCCGCTAACCTGACCAACGCCACAGGGTGGGGAATTTCGATGAGCAACCCTGGGGACTTTCGATGAGCGGCATCACCTCGCCCGCATGCAGTCCCAGTGGAAACTCTCCCGCGGCCTCGGCATCGCCAACCTCCTCATCGTCCACCGTCTTTCCGACTTGGACGCCGTCGGCGACGTCGGCTCCGAAGCGCGAGCCCTGGCCCGCGGCCTGCTCGCCGACTGCTCCACCAAGATCATCTACCAACAGGAGACCAGCGAAGCCCCCGCCACCGCCGCCGCCCTCGGCCTGTCCACCGCCGAACGAGACCAGCTTCCCGATCTGCAACGAGGAGACGGGCTCTGGCGCGTCGGGCAACGCACCTTCGTCGTCAGACACACATCGACCAAGATCGAAGAAACCCTGTTTGACACCGACGCCCGAATGAGCTGAGTAGTGGCCCCTGCCATCGCGATGCTTGCTCTTGAGGGTGCTGTGAGAGGTTTCACTCGAACGATCAAGGGGTGCCCCGACCCCATCAATCCGGACACACTCACGGTTTGGGAGGCAACACGTCAACGTGACTCCCCCCAACACGGCAGCAACTCAAAAACGCCCCTTACGCGGCGGAGTGGCGCAGCAGCGATTGCTGCCGTCGCACGAAGACCTGCGCCTTCCTGCTCGGGGTGAACTCCCGAGTCGCCTCGAGCGACTGTCCCCGCATTCGCGGGGGAGGACGGCCTACGACCACGACAGAAGCTGTAGAGCCCGCCGACAGTCAGTGTCCGCATTGGTGTCCCATACGGGACGAACCGCGGCCGCATGCGGATCCTTAACTAGGGTGGAGGAATGGACGCCGACATCAACTTCTACTTTGACCCTGTCTGCCCCTTCGCCTGGATGACCAGCAAGTGGGTGCGGCAGGTGCAGTCCCACCGTGACTACACCGTGGACTGGCGGTTCATCTCGTTGCGCCTGATCAACGCCGAGGTCGACTACGACGCGCACTTCCCCCCCGAGTACGAAGCCGGGCACACCGCCGGGCTGCGGCTCCTGCGGGTGGCCGCCCGGGCACGTGCCGAGCACGGACGCGAGGCGATGGCACCGTTGTACGCCGCGTTCGGGGCCCACATCTTCGACACCGCCCCCGGTTCCGATGACCGGCGGACCGAGGGTGAGGTGCGTGAGCTCCGCGGGACGCGTGAGTTCGCGGAGCCGATCCTCGCCGAGGCGGGTCTGCCGCTCGAGCTGGCGGACGCACTAGGCGACGAGTCGTGGGACCTCGAGATCCGGGCGGAGACCGACGAGGCACTCTCGCTGACGGGTAAGGACGTGGGCACGCCCATCATCCACTTCGAGCCACCCACCGGTGTGGCTTTCTTCGGGCCGGTGATCAGCCGGCTGCCACCCGAGGACTCGGCCGCCGAGCTGTGGGACCACGTGGTCGGACTGGCCCGCTTCCCGGGTTTCGCCGAGCTCAAGCGCAGCCTGCGCGAGCAGCCACAGCTAGCCGCCCTCGGAGGTGACGTCGACACGGTCGGAAAGCAGGAGGATTGGCACAGCGGCAGCCGACGGCAAAAGAAGTGACCCCCGCAGAGGGGGGAAGCACGAGGGAGACCAGCGTCCGCAGTCACCAGGAGTCCGTCACGGTCGAGGCGTCGGCCGAGAAACTCTACGACCTGGTCTCCGACATCACCCGCACCGGCGAGTGGAGCCCAGTCTGTCGGTCGTGCTGGTGGGACGACGAGGTCGAGGCCGGTCAGGTCGGTGCCTGGTTCACCGGCCACAACGAGCTCCCGCACCGAACCTGGGAGACCCGGTCGGAGGTCGTGGCAGCCGAGCGTGGTCGCGAGTTCGCCTGGGTGGTGGGTGGCAGCTTCGTCCGCTGGGGGTTCACCCTCGCCCCAGTCGAGACGGGAACGGCGCTCACCGAGTCCTGGAAGTTCCTGCCAGGCGGGATCGCCATGTTCGAGGACAAGTTCGGCGACAACGCGCGCGTTCAGATCGCCGACCGCACGCAGCAGGCCCTCGAAGGCATACCAAAGACCCTCCGGGCGATTAAGCGAATCGCCGAGTCCTCCACCAACGCAAGTGAAGCGGCCGGATCATGACCGGGCTGCTCAGTGAGGTCGACCTGCCCGCGCCGATCGGCGACCGGTAGTTCGAGGACTACGTGCCCGGATCCGTGTTCGAGTTCCGTTACGCGACTCTCAGCGGGCTCGTTGATCCGTTCGAAGTGCTCGGGGGACTCGTGATCCCTGCGGTCGCGGATGGCCGTCAGCAGGATTGTCAGGGTCGTGAGCCGCTGCTGTCCGTCCACCACGAGGAACTCCTGCACACCCGGTAGTTGTCAAGTCAAGTGAGACGTTGCCAGCCTATTTTGTTGGGGTCTTGATCCGCCGGGTGGCGGGGTCGTTGATGGTGACGCGCTCGGGCAGCGGGGGTGCCTGGGGCCGTCCCCGGGGGAACCTCTCGGGGTGTGCGGCGTAGGCCGCGTTCAGGGTGACCTGCCGTGCGGCCCGGACCGCGTCAGCGGTGCCGTAGTGCACGCTCGCAGGGGTGTGTAGCCCGATCCCCGAATGCCGGTGCTCGTGGTTGTACCACTGGGTGAAAGCGTTCATCCACGCGCGGGCGCCACCGATCGTGGTGAACCGGGACGGGTAGTCCGGCAGGTACTTCATCGTCTTGAACTGCGACTCCGAGAACGGGTTGATGCTCCTATGTTGTGTCAAGCCGCGGGGGCGAGGTTTTTGCGGGGGTCGGCGGACTGGTCTTGAACGGGTGTGATGGGTAGGGCGCGGTAGACCTGGCGGGCGAGATAGCGCTTGAGGCAGCGCATGATTTCGGGTTTGGTCTTGCCTTCGGCGGTGCGTCGAGCGACGTAAACCTGGGTGGGCTCGTGCCAGTGCATACGGGTGACGACGGCGCGGTGCAGCGCGGCGTTGGCCTGCCGGTTACCGCCTCGGTTGAGGCGGTAGCGGGTGATTTTGCCGGAGGAGGCTGGGACCGGGTTGGTGCCGCACAGGGCGGCGAACGCGGCTTCGCTGTGGAGCCGGTGGGCGTTGTCGCCGGCCGCGAGCAGGAGCGCTGCGGCGGTGTCAGGTCCCACGCCGGTCAGCTGCAGGAGCGCCGGCGCGGCCGCGGCTGTGAGGGTGGCCAGTTGCTCGTGCAGTTGCCGAGCCTCGGATTGGAGGGTGAGGGCGCGCCGGGCCAGCATCCGCAGGGCGTACTTGGCGGCAGTCAGCGGTGTGGTGGGTTGCCCGGGACGCAGCCCAGCGCAGCGTTCCAGCAACGCGACCCGTCCGAGTCCGCTGAGGGACTCGCGTAGCTCGGCTGGTGCGGTGACCAGGACGGCCTTGAGCTGGTTGATGGTCTGGGTTCGGGCCTTGACGGCGGAGTCGCGGGTGAGTTTGAGGATCCGGATGACCTCGACCTGGTCGTCGCCGGCTTTGGGGGCGGCGGTGGCGGTGCCGGCGAGGACGGCCCGGGCGGCCGATTCGGCGTCGATGGGGTCGGACTTGCCCTTGCGGTGCCTGGTGGCCCGGTCCGGCCGGTTGACCTCAATGACGTGGATGCCGTGGTGACGCAGGTGCCGGGTGAGCCCGGCGCCGTAGGAGCCAGTTCCCTCCACCCCGAAGGCATCGATGTGGCCGAGCCCGGCGGCCCAGTGGTGGAGCTGGTCATACCCGATGGTTGTGGTCGGTATTTGGAGTTCGCCGAGTCGGCGGCCCAGGGCGTCAAGCGCGACGGCGACGTGGACGTCTTTGTGGGTGTCGACGCCGACCGTGACGATGTTGACGATCGTGACGGTGACATTGGGGTCGGTGGCGGGCATGCTGGTGATGGCCTTCTCCTCGCTGGCAGGCGGGTATGGGTCACCGCCGGTCGGGCGGGCGGACACGACTGCGACGAGGCCCTGGAGGGCCACGCTCCTATGAGGTCACTGCCCGCCAGGCCGGTGGTCTGGTCGTCGCCACCGGTGCGGACCGGCAGATCAACCCGAAGGCACCCGAGGGGCCGGTCGTTACAAGGGCCAGGCCCGACCGGTGGCGACATGTCCATACTCGCAGTCGTTACTGGTCCGTGGCCGGTTATGGGACCGACGCACGTCGAGGTCGACCAGGAGCGACGCTAACGCCTTCGACGTCATCGCCGCCCCACCGTCCGCGTGGAGGTATCCCGGTGAGGTGCCCTGCTCGGTCACGATGTCCGTTACGAGGTCCGCGGCAAGGTCACCGTCCTCGACGGCCTCGATCCGCCACCCCACGACGTACCGGGAGAAGATGTCGAGCACGACGTACGCGTGGAACCACACCCCGGGGGCCGGGCCCCGCAGCTTCGTGATGTCCAGCCACAAGCACGACCAGACCTCGTTTGGTTCCGTCGCGACCAGCTCGGGGATGGTCCGCGGGGGGTGGGTGGCCTGCCGGCGACGGTCCCCGGTCAGCTGCAAGCCGGCGAGGATCCGGTACATCGTGCGGGCCGAGCACCAGTACCGGCCCTCGTCGAGCTCACACGCCCAGACCTGAGTCACAGACATATCCGCGTACGCCTCGCCGGTCAGCACCGCCAGAACCTGGTCCCGCTCAGCCGGACCCAGCTGCGCCGGGTGCTGCGCACGACGTCGTGGCCCCAGCAGCGGCGGTGCTGGGTGAGCCTGACGGTGATGCGTGGCCCGGGACCGCCCGACCAACCGGCACGCCGTGCCCACCCCGACCAGCGGGGTCAACTCGTCCACCGTTTCTGTCTGCCACCCCGCATACGCGGCCCGGCTCATCGCGCGTTCCTCGATGACAGAGCTTCCAAGAACGCGACTCCTTTTCCCAGCACCTCCAACGCGTCGTCCCGCTTCGCGATCACCGCGTCCTTCTGGTCAAGCTGGGCCGTCAGCGAGGCGTTCTCCCGCTCCAACACCGCGATTCGCGCCTGCTCCGGCGACCGGGCCCGGGTCGTTCCCTTCGGCCGGCCCCGCTTGACCGGGTGCTCGAGCGTCCCGGCCGCTGCCGCGGCCCGCCACTCCTGGATGTGGGAGTCATACAACCGCTCCCGCCGCAAGATCATCCCCTTCCGCCCATGCGGCGCACGGTCGTACTCCTCGACCATCGCTCGCTTGTACTCCACCGTGAACGACCGCCGCTTCGACCAGCCCTCCCGCGGCCCGACCGCGTTTTCGACCGGCGACTCATCGCCCGAACTACCCACCGCACCAACCGGGGCACTGTGACCCATCGATCCTCCTCAAGCTCGAGCCCTAGCCTCATTACAGACTGAGTACTCGCGTCTCAA
>NZ_JANXRJ010000104.1 GCF_025353065.1 Lapillicoccus sp. | reverse complement strand
ACCACCGCCGAGGGTGCGACGTTCGAGATCGACCACGGCATCGTGTCGATCGCCTCGATCACGAGCTGCACCAACACCTCCAACCCGTCGGTGATGATGGCGGCCGCGATGCTCGCCAAGAACGCCGTCGAGCGGGGGCTCACCGTGGCCCCGTGGGTCAAGACCTCGATGGCTCCGGGGTCCAAGGTCGTCTCCGACTACTACGAGAAGGCGGGCATGTGGCCCTACCTCGAGAAGCTCGGGTTCTACCTCGTCGGCTACGGCTGCACGACCTGCATCGGCAACTCCGGCCCGCTCAACGAGGCGATCTCAGCCGCCGTCCAGGAGCACGACCTCGCCGTCGTCTCCGTGCTGTCCGGCAACCGCAACTTCGAGGGCCGGATCAACCCCGACGTCAAGATGAACTACCTCGCCTCGCCGCCACTCGTCATCGCGTATGCGTTGGCCGGGACGATGGACTTCGACTTCGCCACCCAGCCGCTCGGGCAGGACACCGACGGCACGGACGTGTTCCTCGTCGACATCTGGCCGTCACCGACCGATGTCGAGGCCACCATCTCCACCTCGATCAACCAGGAGATGTTCACCAAGGACTACGCCGACGTCTTCGCCGGCGACGAACGCTGGCAGTCGCTGCCGACGCCCGAGGGCTCGACCTTCGCCTGGGAGGCGGACTCGACCTACGTCCGCAAGCCCCCCTACTTCGACGGCATGACGATGGAGACGACCCCGGTCGCCGATATCGCCGGGGCGCGGGTGCTGGCCAAGCTCGGCGACTCGGTCACCACCGACCACATCAGCCCGGCGGGGTCGATCAAGGCCGACAGCCCGGCGGGAAAGTACCTCGGCGAGCACGGCGTCGACCGCAAGGACTTCAACTCCTACGGCTCGCGCCGCGGCAACCACGAGGTGATGATCCGCGGCACGTTCGCCAACATCCGGCTCCGCAACCTGCTCCTCGACGGGGTGGAGGGCGGCTTCACCCGCAACTGGCTCCAGGGTGGTGAGCAGACGACGATCTATGACGCGTCCGCGGCATACCAGGCGGCGGGCGTACCGCTGGTGATCCTCTCCGGCACGGAGTACGGCTCCGGCTCGTCGCGCGACTGGGCGGCCAAGGGCACGCGGCTGCTCGGGGTCAAGGCCGTCATCGCCGAGAGCTACGAGCGGATCCACCGCTCCAACCTCATCGGGATGGGCGTCCTGCCGCTGCAGTACCCCGCGGGCCAGAACGCCGACTCGCTCGGCCTCGACGGCACCGAGACGTTCGCCATCACCGGGATCACGGCCCTCAACGAGGGCAGGACCCCCAAGACGGTCAAGGTCGTCGCCACGAAGGAGGGCGGAGCGACGGTCGAGTTCGACGCGGTCCTGCGCATCGACACCCCCGGCGAGGCCGACTACTACCGCAACGACGGCATCCTCCAGTACGTCCTGCGCTCGCTCGTCACCGCCTGACCCACGCCGGGGTCTGTCGGTGCCCCTGTCGGCGCTGGACCGTCCTCGCTCAATGTGAGAGTGTTCTCTCGATAGAACACTCTCACGGCAGGAGCGACCGGTGGGCAACCTGTACGACGACATCGAGCTCGACGCGGTCGGTATGCGGGTGCTCGCCCATCCGGTGCGGCTCGCCATCCTCACCCGGCTGCAGCGCCGTGGCGCGGCGACCGCGACGATGCTCGCGCCCGAGGTCGGGGCCACCCCGTCGGTGACGAGCTGGCACCTGCGGCACCTGGCGAAGCACGGCCTCGTCCGGGACGCGGAGCAGGCCGGCGGCTCCGGCCGCGAGCGATGGTGGGAGGCGGCGGGCCGCGGGTTCCGGTTCACCGGTGGAGGTGAGGCGGCCCGGGCGTTGACCCAGGTGATGAAGGAGGTCGAGGGCGACGTCGTCGCCCGCTGGCGCGCCGAGGTCGAGCCGACCCTCGAACAGGAGTGGCAGGAGGCGGCCGGTCGGTCGAACACGCGGGTCCTCGTCACGGCCGACGAGCTGGCCGACCTCGAGGCGGCGATCGAGCAGCTGCTCGCTCCCTATGTCCTGCGCAAGGACACGCAGGTTCCTGTCCCCGGCGCCCGCGGGGTCCGCATCCTGCGACACACGATGCCGGAGGCGACGCCGTGAGCGACTGCCCGCTGTGGAGGGAGCGCCGGTTCTCGACCTACTGGGCCGGGCAGGCCGTCTCGCAGCTCGGCGACCGGGTCTCGGAGCTCGCCCTGCCCCTGATCGCAGTGACGATGCTCCACGCGAGCGCCCCCGTCGTGGGGCTCCTCACCGCCGCGGTCTGGGCGCCCAACCTGCTCTCGCTGATCGTCGGGGCCTGGGTCGACCACCGTGACCGCAAGCGGAGCCTGCTCATCGGCGCCGACCTCCTCCAGGCGGTGGCCGTCCTCAGCCTTCCCGTGGCCCACGCCTTCCACGTCATCACCATCGGCCAGCTCTTCGCCGTGGCGCTGGTGGCCGGGGCGGGCGGGGTGCTCTACCAGACGGCCTACCCGACCTTCTTCGTCTCCCTCGTCCGCCGCGAGCAGTACCTCGAGGCCAACTCGCTCCTCAGCGGCACGCGTTCGGCCTCCTTCATCGTCGGCCCGGCGCTCGGCGGCGGGCTCGTCCAGCTGCTCACCGCACCCGTCGCGATGCTCGTCGACGGGGTCTCCTTCCTCGTCTCCGCGCTGCTCATCAGCCGGGTGGAGGTTTATGAGACCGCCGTCGTCCGCGACGAGTCGGGCGACAGGCTGCTCCGCCGGGCCCGTGAGGGGATGCGGTTCCTCGTCCACCACCCCTACCTGCGGGCGTCGCTCGCCTGCGCCACGACGATCAACTTCTTCGGCTTCGTCGTCTCGGCCCTGCTCATCCTCTTCGCCAGCCGGTCGCTCGGACTGTCCGCCGGGGTGATCGGGCTCGCCTTCGGGATCGGCGCGACGGGCGGTCTTCTCGGCGCGGTGCTGGCCTCGTCTGCCGCCAGGGTGTTCGGTGTCGGCCGGGTGATCGCCGCGGGCGCCATCCTCTTCGCCGGCCCGATGGCGTTCATCCCGCTCGCGGGCGGGACCGTCTGGAGCCGGGCGGCGGTGCTCGCGGCGGTCGAGTTCGTCAGCGCCTTCGGCGTGATGCTCTTCGACGTCAACCTCAACGCCCTCCAGACCGCGGTGACCCCGGACGACATGCGGAGTCGGGTCGCCGGAGCGTTCTCCACCGTCAACTACGGGATCCGTCCGCTCGGGGCGATCGTCGGGGGAGTCGCCGGACAGCTCATCGGCATCGGCCCCACGATGGTCACCGCCGCGATCGGGGGCAGCCTCTCGTTCCTGTGGCTGCTCCGGTCGCCGATCATCACGACGCGCACGATCGACGAGCTCGAGCCGGTCCGCGGCTGAGGCTCAGGGGTCTGGCTCACCGGTCTGGCTCAGGGTCTGGCTCAGGGTGCGTCAACCGGCAGGTGCCCGTTCTGTCCTGCCACTGGCGCGGCATACCGGACTCGTGCCGGTCGACAGTCCCGGATGCCGTGACGGCGTGAGGGGTTTACGCTCGATGCTGTTGCTCCGCACATCATTGACAGTCGTCCGTGTCGACCCGAAGAGGTGCCCCCGATGGCCAGTGCGTCCCGCCACCACCCTGACGTCCCGCTCGTCCCGTTCGCCGCCGAGGTCTCGGGGCTCGCGTCGGACAGTCCGACCCCGGCCGCCGGCCCGGCCGGTCGACACAGGGTGTCCCGACGGTCGGCCCTCGGGGTGGGCGCCGCCGCATCGGTCGGCCTCTTCCTCGGCGCGCCGGCCGCCCGAGCGGCCACCAGGGACCCGGCGCCGAGCCTCTCCTCGACCGCCGACGGGACGGCTCCGGCGGTCCCGCGGACGGCCGGAGACCAGCACGTCACCTTCACCCGCTACACCGGGACGGATCTTCGCCGCGGCACCCGCGAGGCGATCCGCTGGCAGCCGGACGGCATCCGGATCGGGCAGCACCCCGTCCCTCGCAGCTACACGGACACCTTCGCGATCGGGGGGCCGCCGTCGCCTACGACCAGGCTACCTGGACCTCCCCGACCGTGACCACGGCCTTCGGGCTGACCGAGCTCATCGCCTCGTGGGACGTCGAGACCCCGGAGCAGACCTGGGTGGAGATCCTGATGCGCGGCCGGGACGAGACCGGGACCCGCACGGGGTGGTTCGTCCTCGGGCGCTGGTGCGCGAAGGACCCGGCCGACGGCGGCGCCATCCACCGCACCTCCGTCGACAACCAGGGCACCGACGTCGCCACGGTCTATACCGACACCTTCCACGCCTTCGCCCCCCACACGCTCCAGGACTTCCAGCTCCGGATCAACCTGCTGCGACCGGCGGGCACCCGGCAGTCTCCGATCGTCCGGATGCTCGGCGCGGTCGCTTCGGGCCTGCCCGACATGACGACTGTTCCCGTGAGCCCCGTCGGCCGGGCGGCCGGCCGCGTCATCAATGTGCCGTCCTTCTCGCAGGAGGTGCACGTCGGGCACTACCCGCAGTGGGACAACGGGGGAGAGGCCTGGTGCTCGGCGACCTCGTCGGCCATGGTGCTCAAGTACTGGGGGGTCGGGCCGAGCGCCGCCGACCTCGCGTGGGTGCAGCCACCCGTCGACGGTGAGGTCGACTTCTCGGCCCGCAACGTCTTCGACTACACCTACGACGGCTGCGGCAACTGGCCCTTCAACACGGCGTATGCCGGTCGCTACGGCCTCGAGGCCTTCGTCACCCGGCTGCGCAGCTTCACCGAGCTGGAGGAGCTCGTCCGGGTGGGGATCCCCGTGATCATCTCCGTGTCGTTCAAGAAGGGTGACCTCGATGGCGCCGGCTACGGCACCAACGGGCACCTCATGGTCGTGGTCGGGT
>NZ_JANXRJ010000325.1 GCF_025353065.1 Lapillicoccus sp. | reverse complement strand
TCCGCCGGTGGCGATGGCGGGGATGACGATGGCGCCGGCTTGGTGGAAACCGCTGCCCGAGCCGATGTTCCAGCGCCACTCGAGGTCGTCGAGGGCCTGGTTGACCGGGTTCATCACCAGGGGCGCGACGACGGGAAAGGTGGCTTGGCCACTCAGGTCGAGCATCCCTCGGGCGGCGCCGACGGTGAAGTCGGTCCGTTCCTGGTTCCACCCTCCCGACATGAAGTTCGCGCCGTGCTCCAGCGCCGTGACCTGCTCGGGGGCGTGGGCCATCGCCTCGCGGACCGTGGTCGTGGCGCGCTCGCCCGCCTGCAGCAACGCTTGTCGTGCGGCGGACAGCTTCTCGACCCCGGTCAGCCGGTCCTGCAACCCGGCGGGTTCGTCGCGCAGGTCGACCGGTCCCGAGGTCGGCATGAACCCGCCCACCCCGCCGGCCGCAGCCGACGCCGCAGCAGCGGCCGTCCGGGCGGCGAGCCGGGCCCGGACCCCCCGCTGGAACGTCTCGAGCGCGATGGCCGCGGCCTCGCGGGCGGAGTGGAACGCGATCCCGTAGGACCCCACCGCGTAGCCCGCGTCGTCCATCGCGGTCGCCGCGTCGGCGAACGCGGCCGGCTGCAGCTGGAACTGCGCCTGGAACGCGTCGGCCGCCTGCCCCGTCCAGACCACGTCGATCCGGCGCAGCGCCTTCGCGGCATCGGCGAACAGCTCCGACCACCGCAGCATGCTCTGGGCGAGCCGGTCGATCCCGACCGGCTCGCCCGGGACCAACCGCTCGACCGGCATCGCCAGCATCAGATCGCCGTAGGCGTCACTCACCTCCCCCACCTGTCGCCGCGGCATACCCGCTGGGCCCTGGGACGCCGATCGGCGATGGCTGCATGAGGCAAACGTAGTCAAACAGTCGCTACGAAGCCATCAGTTATCCACAGGTGAGGATGTGCGGTGTCGCGTCACGCTCGACGGAGGGCCGCGCAGGCAGCGTCAAGCCGTCGTCAAGAACGCATCAGGCCCCTTCGCGGCGCGCGTCGGCGCTCGTACCGTCGAGAGGTCAGCACATCACGTCAGAAGGAGCACTACCTCCGATGGAGGGTCCGCAACACCCGTTGGTCGCCCCCATCCGCGTCTCCCCGACCGGCGCGATCACGCCGATGACGGCCCGGCTGCCCGGGGGTGAGAGGGTCGGCGTCGCCTATAGCTCGCTGGAAGCGATGCAGGCAGCCCAGCCCCGGCACGACTGGGTCATGCTCGGAGAGTGCGGGCTCCGCCGGATGCTGGCCAGCGTCGACATCCACCGCATCCAGGTCGACCCGCAGCTCGTGATGGCGTTCATGCCCGGCGCCGTCCGGAGGGCCGTCAGCGCCTGAGAGCTGGGACCGTCAGGCCGTCGAGCGGAGGTAGCGCCCGAAGTGCGGGACCGTGAAGGCGATCTGGCCGCGCTCGCCGGAGTAGATCAGGCCCTTCTTGAGGAGGGCGTCACGTGCGGGTGAGAGGGACTGCGGCTTGCGGGCGAGGACGGCGGCGACCGCGGCCGTCGCGACCGAATCCGGCTCAGTAGCAGGCTCGCTCGTGTCAACCAAGGACGGTCGGACGGGATCAAGCCCCTCCGTCTCCCGTGTCACCGCGGCATCGGCCATCGCGCGGAGGTACTCCCGTTCGGCGGGCGTCGCGCGTTCGTATCGGGATCCGAAGAACCCCACCGCGAGCTCGGCCTCGGCCTCCGGCACCGCCACCCGCACGTCGGCCAGCGTGATCGGCGAGGTGGGCGCGACGTCCCAGGCGACCTTGCCGTAGGCCTGGACGAAGTAGGGGTAGCCGGCGGTCACGGCATACATCTCGGCGAGCGCCTCGGGGGTGAACCCGGCCCCCTCCTCCCGCGCCGGCGCGACGAGGGCGGTGTCGGCGGCGGCGCGGTCGAGGCGGTCGATGCGGGTGTAGCGGAAGAGCCGCTCGCTGTAGGACTTGCTGGCGGACAGGACCGCGGGCAGGTGCGGCAGGCCGGCGCCGACGACGATGACCGGCAGCCCCGCCTGGGAGATCTCGTGGCAGGCCGCGCAGAGCGCCGACACGTCGTCGGGACCGAGGTCCTGCATCTCGTCGACGAAGATCGCCACCCCGCGACCGAGGTCGGCCGCCAGCCCGCCGAGGTCGGACAGCAGCTCGACGAGGTCGATCTCGATGTCCCCCGAGTCGGCGCGACCGGTCGTCGCCGGGACGTCGATGCCCGAGCTCCACCGGTCGCGCAGCTTGCTGCTGGGGCCGGAGTCGCGCAGGGCGAAGGCCTTGATCGTGCCGAGCACCTGCTCGACCGCCTCGAGCTGCGGGTGGCCCAGCTCGCGGACCGCGACATGGAGGGCCGCCGACAGCGGCCGCCGCAGGCCCTGGTCGGGGCGCGCCTCGAGCTTGCCGGTCCCCCACTGCGCCCGGACCGCCGCCGACCGCAACGCATTCAGCAGCACCGTCTTGCCGACGCCGCGCAGCCCGGTGAGGATGATCGAGCGTTCCGGGCGCCCCTTCGCGACGCGCTCGAGCACGACGTCGAAGGCGTGCAGCTGGTCGTCCCGCCCGGCGAGCTCGGGCGGGCGCTGGCCGGCGCCGGGGGCATAGGGGTTGCGCACCGGGTCCATGTCTCCGAGCGTATGGGGCTCTCTAGCGTTCACCCGAGATTGACGCAGACAACGGTATGCCGTGTCGGCTCGGCAGCGTCGTCGCATCCGTAGCATCGGCGTATGACGAACCCGGTCCTGACCTCCCTGATGGCCGCGGTCGGGGACGAAGGGCCCGCCGCCTCCGTGTCCCCCGGCACGACGGGTCTGGACTCGCGGTCGCGGTCGGAGGACCTCGCCGTCGGTTCCGTGGGCTTCTGCGCCACCGAGGCCTGGCGCTGGCTCGGCACCGACCTGACCGTGGACCCCGGGCGGGTCGGCGCGAACTTCCGCAGCCTCGGGCACCTGCGACTCGACGGAGCGGCGTTCCCGAGCTTCGCCCCGCTGTCGGGGTTCTTCGAGGCGAGGGACGGGTGGGTGCGGACCCACGCCGACTACGACTGGCACCGGGCTCGGTTGGCCGCGGTGCTCGGACTCGACGCGGACGAGCGGCGGCCCCCGACGAAGGAGAACGCTGCCGCGGCCATCCGCTCGTGGCGGGCCCATGAGCTCGAGGACGCCGTCACCGCGGCCGGCGGGATCGCCGCGCGAGTGCGGACAGCCGCCGAGTTCGGTGCCGTCGTCGGCCCGGCGCCGCTGCTCACCGTCGAGCGGGGCGTAACGCGCGCCGTCCCCTCCCGCCGGATCCGCGTCCTCGACCTCACCCGGGTCATCGCCGGGCCGGTGACGACGCGCACCCTGGCCGCCCTCGGGATGGACGTCCTGCGCATCGACCCGCCGCAGCTCCCGGAGATGCCGGGCGCCTACCTCGACTCTGCTGCCGGGAAGCGCTCTGTCACAGTCGATCTCGCCGGTGAGCCTGAACTCACCAGACGGCTCGTCGAGGAGGCCGACGTCATCGTCACGGGCTACCGTCCGGGCGCGCTGGATCACCTGGGACTCGGGGCCGACGACCTCCACTGCCGACGCCCGGACGCCGTCGTCGCCACGATCCAGGCCGCCTGCGGGATCGCGGACCTCGAGGCGGGGGCGGGCGGCATACCGGGGGCCCTGTCGGCGCAGGCTCTCGACCACTCCTGCGGCTACCTCCTCGCCGGCGCGATCCTCCACGCCCTCGCCTGCGGTCGGGGTGCCCGGATCACGACGTCCCTCACCGGTGCCGGGCTGGCCCTCCTCGCCCTCGGCCCGACCACCTCCCTTGCGCTGGCTGCCGACGACGCCGTCCACCTCGAGACGGTGGAGACCCCCGCCGGCCGACTGACGCGGGTGCGGTCGATGTGGGAGGTCGACGGGGTCTCCTCGGCGGTCACCGCCTGCGGCTCGAGCGCAGCGGTCTGGGCCGACGAGGGCTAAGCACCCGCACCCTTGTCTTCCGGACTCGGAACGAGGAAGGGGGGTGACCGGGAGCGGTCAGGCGAGGTCGGCGACCTCGAAGCGCTCGTCGGGGTGGGCGATCGCGTCCTGCGTCGGGATGAGCAGCATCTCCGCGCTGCCCGCGGCGGCGGTGGCCTCGAGGACGGCATACATCGTGGCGGCGGTGCGGGACAGCGCAACTCGTGGGCCGTCGGTGAGGGTGTGCGCGAGGAAGAGCGCGGCCGTGGCGTCGCCGCCGCCGCGGACCGTCAGGGGGAGCATCGGCGTCGTCACGACCCACGAGCCCGCGTCGCTCACGCACACCATCTGGATCGAGTCGGCCGGGGTGTCGGCGGTGAGGACGCTCGTGACGAGCACGGTCCTCGGCCCGGACATCCGGACGGTCTCGACGGCGGTGAGCAGGTCGGCCTGGGTGACTACCGGCATACCGGCGAGGAACTCGAGCTCGAACTGGTTAGGGGTCGCGATGTCAGCGCGGGGAATCACGTTGTCGCGCATGAACTCCGGTATGCCGTCGCGCACGTAGAAGCCGCGGCCGGTGTCGCCCATCACGGGGTCGCAGCAGTAGATCGCCGCGGGGTTGGCCGCCTTGACCCGAGCGACGGCGTCGAGGACGACCTCGCCGACCGTCTCCGCCCCCTGGTAGCCGGAGAGCACGGCGTCGATGCCCGGGAAGGCACCACGGTCCTCGATCCCGTTGATCACCTCGGCGACGTCGGCCGGCGCGATGAGCGGTCCACGCGTCGTGCCGTAGCCGGTGTGGTTCGAGAACGTCACCGTGAGAACGGGATAGACGTCGTGCCCGAGCCGCTGCAGGGGAAAGACGGCGGCGGAATTGCCGGCGTGACCGTAGGCGACGTGGGACTGGATCGACATGATCTTCACTCGCCGGAGGCTACCGCGAGGCCGTGATGCGCCGCGTTCTTGGTGCTGCCCGTCAGAGAGCGACCGTCGGACGGGATCAACCCCCTCTATTGCCGCCGAGTCGACCATCACCCAGAGATGCGCCCGTTCGACGGGCGCGCGGTTGAGACGCGACCCGAGGACGCCTACTTGACCCGCGGGGCCGCGTCGCCGGTGGCGACCATCTGCTTTCCGGCGGCGGCCCAGGCCGTCATGCCGCCGTCGACGTTGGTCGCCTCGAACCCCTGCTGTGTGAGCCAGGCGACCGCGCGAGCCGAGCGGCCGCCGCCCTTGCACATCACGGGCAGCGGGCCGTCGACCTGGGGCAGCTCGCCGAGCCGGGCGGCGAGGTCGCCGAGCGGGATGTGCACGGCATTCGGCGCGTGCCCGAGGTCCCACTCGTCCTGCTCGCGGACGTCGAGCACCACGGCGTCGTCGGCGAGCTCGATGGGCGGGGTCTGGGGCACGTCGCTCATGCGCGCATCATCTCATCGGTGCGGAGGTCGCGCCGTGCGGGAGCCCGCCGTATGCGGTCGTGTCCGGTAGCTGCCCGCGCGTGGCCCCGGAGCTGGCTGGGTACGGTCGCCGGTATGGATATTTCCGTGACCGTCGTCGGAGCCGGCATCGCCGGCGCGGCCTGCGCCCGAGAGCTGGGCCGCCTCGGGGTGCCCTGTCGTGTCCTCGACCGGGGTCGTGCGCCCGGCGGCCGGCTGGCGTCGCCGACCGTCCACGGCCGTCGGGTCGACCTGGGAGCCGGCTACTTCACGGTGCGCGACACAGGCTTCGAGGAGGTCGTCGGCGGCTGGGCGGACGCGGGACTCGCTCGCCGGTGGACGGACACGTTCGACGTGCTGTCCCCGGACGCCGAGCGGCGGCAGTCGAGCGGCCCGATGCGGTGGGCCACCCCGGGTGGGCTGCGCAGCCTCGTCCGCGCCCTGCTCACCGACGTCGCGGTCGCCCTCGAGCAGGACGTGACGGCGCTGCCCGACGGGCCGGTCGTGCTGGCGATGCCCGACGCGCAGGCCTCGCGACTGCTGGCGGCCGGGCATACCGGGGTGGAGGGGGTCGACTGGCTCGAGTCCGATCCCGTCATCGCGGTGGCCTGCGGCTTCGGGGACCGGTCGTGGAGCCTCGACGCCGCCTTCGTCAACGACGACGCCGACCTCATCTTCATCGCCGACGACGGCTCGCGCCGCGGCGACGGCGCGCCGGTGCTCGTCGCGCACGCCACGCCGGACCTCGCGCGCCGCCACCTCGAGTCGCCGGACACCGTGATCCCCCACGTCACCGCCGCGCTCGAGCGGCTGCTCGGGACCGGCCCGCCCGAGTGGACCCACGCGCACCGCTGGACCTTCGCGAAGCCCGCCTCGGCGCACCCGACGACGCACCACTGGGACGGCCGGCTCGGCCTGGCCGGCGACCAGTGGTGCCCCGACGGACCGCCCCGGGTCGAGAGTGCGTGGCGATCCGGGGTGGAGCTGGCCCGCGCGATCGCGGCCTGAGCGTCGCACCACCCGGGCCACCCGCGGACAAACCCCCCACCGGGTCCACCCCGACTACATTGGCGCACATGGGAATCGAGAGCCGCCCCGTCGGCACGCCGGTCATCCTGCTCGCGGCCGACGTCGAGCAGAACGAGGCGGTGCGGCACACCTTCCTGAGCCGGTATGCCGCGGACTACGACGTCGAGCTCGTCCACACCGCGGCGGAGCTGCTCGACCGGGCGCGCGAGCTGACCATCGACCGGCGCCCGATCGCTCTCATCTGCGCCCAGTCCGAGCTGCCGGACGCCGACGGCCTCGCCCTCCTGAACGAGGTCCACTCCATCACCGCGACGGCTCGCCGGATCGCCCTCCTTGCGCCGGCGCGCTACTCCCCCAATCTCCCTCGGCTACGCACGGCGCTCGGTGAAGGGCGGCTCGACGCGTGGCTGGGCATCCCGACGGCGCCGCGCGACGAGGAGTTCCACGCCGCGATCGTCGAGATGCTCTCGGACTGGAGCTGGTCCACCGACGCGGTCGAGGTCGACGGCGTGCAGATCGTCTTCGATGCGAAGTCGGCCGACGTCGCCCGGGTCGTCGACTACATGCAGCGGATGGGCATCCCGCACCGTCGTTACCACGCGAGCACCGAGGTGGGACAGGCGATCATCGCGTCGGTCGGGCCCAACGCGGCCTTCCCGCTCGTCCACTACCCCGCCAAGAAGGGAAGCCCGGACACCCTGGCGATCGAGCCCGAGGACATCCTCGTGGCCCCGACGCTGGCCCGACTGGGCGCGATGATGTACGGCTCGGTCACCGACCTCGACGCCGACTTCGTGGCCGACCTCGTGGTCGTCGGATCCGGCCCGGCGGGTCTCGCCGCCGCGGTCTACGGCGCCTCCGAGGGACTGACCACCGTCGTCCTGGAGTCGGAGGCGATCGGCGGCCAGGCGGGCACCAGCTCGATGATCCGCAACTACCTCGGCTTCCCGCGCGGCATCTCAGGGATGCGGCTGGCCCAGCGAGCACGCATGCAGGCGTTGCGTTTTGGGGCCCGTTTCTTCGTCGGGCTGCCCGTCACGGCGCTGACCGAGGGGTCGGGTCCGGGGGAGCCTCACACCCTGACGCTCGAGGACGGCACCAGCGTCCGTGGGCGGGCCGTCGTCGTGGCGAGCGGGGCGGCATACCGGCGGCTCGAGGTCGAGTCGATCGAGTCGATGATCGGCCTCGGCGTCACCTACGGCGCGGCGACGACCATCGCGCCGTTCATGACGGGCCGCTCCGTGCACGTCGTCGGCGGTGGCAACTCGGCCGGGCAGGCGGCCGTGCACCTCTCGCGCTTCGCGAAGTCGGTGACCATCGTCATCCGGCGCGAGTCGCTGGTCTCGACCATGTCCGACTACCTCGTCCGTGAGGTCGAGGCCAACCCCGTCATCTCCGTCCGCCCGCACACCGAAATCGTCGACGGCGGCGGCGAGGGCTGGCTGAGCTGGCTGACCCTGCGGCACACCGTGACGGGGGAGGAGGAGCGCGCCGACACCAACGGGCTGGTCCTGCTGCTCGGCGCCGACCCCTGCGCCCACTTCCTGCCCGACTCGGTGCACCGCGACGACCGCGGGTTCATCCTCACCGGCCGCGACGTGCCGCCGGAGCAGTGGGTCGACGGCCGGCCGCCGGAGTCGCTCGCCACGACGGTGCCGGGCGTCTTCGCCGTGGGCGACATCCGGGTGGCGTCGATGAAGCGGGTCGCCGCTGCCTCAGGTGAGGGCTCCGCCGCCGTGCCCCTCGTGCACGCGTACCTCGCCCTCGGCGGGTAGCGGCTCGACGGGCAGGGACTGTCAACCGGCACGTGTCCGGTATGACCGCCGAGTCGGTGACGAAACCGGGCACCTGCCGTCATCCGTCCCCGAGGGCTACTTCAGCAGCCGCGACATCCGCCGGTCGGCGAGGGGTTTCCCGCCGGTCTGGCAGGTGGCGCAGTACTGCAGCGACGAGTCGGCGAAGGACACCTCGCGCACGACGTCCCCGCAGACCGGGCAGATCAGACCGGTCCGGCCGTGGACCCGCATCCCCTCGCGCTTGGCGTCCTTGAGCTCCTTCGCCGGCTTGCCGGACGCCGCGACGACGGCGCCCGCGAGCGTGTCGCGCATCGCGGCATACAGGCGCTCGACGTCGTCGGGCTTGAGGCTGCCGGCGATCGCGAAGGGCGACATCCGCGCGACGTGGAGGATCTCGTCGGAGTAGGCGTTGCCGATGCCGGCCAGGAACTCCTGGTCGCGCAGCAGGCCCTTGATCTGCGTGCGGCGACCTGCCAGCAGCCCGGCGAAACGCTCGAGCGAGAAGTCGTCGGCCATCGGGTCGGGCCCGAGCCGCGCGATGCCGGGCACCTGCTGCACGTCGCGGACGATGTAGGCCGCGAGCGACTTCTTCGTGCCGGCCTCCGTCAGGTCGAAACCGGAGCCGTCGGACAGCCGCACCCGCAGCGCGATCGGCGACTTGCCCGGCCGCAGCACCGTCGGTGAGAGCTCGTCGGACCACCGCAGCCAGCCCGCCCGGGCGAGGTGGAAGACGAGGTGGATGCCGTCGACGTCGAGGTCGAGGAACTTGCCGTGCCGGTGCACCCCGTCGACCATGCCGCCGGCCAGCGCGGTCGACGGCGGGTCGAAGGTCTTGAGCACCGAGAACGACGCGAGCTCTACCCCGGCCACGGCCAGACCGTCGGTGCGCTCGGCGAGGAAGTCGACGAGCGCCTGGACCTCGGGCAGCTCCGGCACCCGCCCATCATGGCACCGCGGCGCCCGTCGTTCAGGTCCGGAAGCCCGCGTGCACGTGGTCGTGGTGGGTGGCGTCGGAGAAGTACGTAAATCCGGGCAGCAGGTAGGGGCCGCCGACGTTGTAGGACCCGGCAGCTGCGGCGGCCTGCATGTAGGACACGACCAAGGAGCGTGGCGTTGCGGAGCTGACGACGGCGTGCCCGTCGATCTGCCAGGTGTCGAACGCTCGGCCTCGGGGGTGGTCGCTGAGGCGTCCGGTGCCGAAGACGTAGGTCGGGTGCCCGGACCGCACGACGGAGACGCCGATCGTGTGCGACGCGGACAGGGTGAGCAGGGCCTGGAGCACGGAGTCGTGGACCTGGCCGGAGAGGACGTCGGCGTTCGACGCCGGGGGGAGGGTGATCCGTGAGGACGCGAGGACCTGCCGAGCCGGGGCCGAGAGAGGGGAGACAGCAGGCCCGGGGACGGCCGGGTGCAGCTCGGTCACCCGCCAGCGGGGACTGGCGCTGACCAGGCGGACGTCGACCGTCGTCCCTCCCTGCGTGATCGTCCCGTCCGGCGCCTGCGTCCGCACGCGCATCACCACGAGGACGCTCGACGAGGTCGCGAGGATGCCGCCGTACTGCACGTCGACCACCTCGGCGATCGAGGCCCCCGTCGTGCCGATGAGCCCGAGGACGGCGTCGACGAGGCCGGGATCCTGTCCGAGCGCCGCCAGCCGCTGGCGGGCCGCGGTCGCGCCCGCGCCGGACGCGGGGTGGGTGAGGAGGGCCTCGACGACCTGGACGGCGGTGAGCTTGACCGCGGGATCGACGTCGTTCGCGTCCGGCGACCACGGCGTGAAGGCGGGGAGCGCCGGACCGGTCGGGGCCGGGGCCGGGCCAGTGGTCGCGGTCGTCGTCGCTCCGGCGGCCGGGCTCGTGGCGGAGGTCGTCGCGGAGCCAGCGACGGACGGGGACGAGGTGGCGCTACCGGTCGTCGAGCCAATCTGCGCCGCCGTCCCGCTGCTGCATGCGACCAAGGACGCGGCGCCCACCATCGCGCCCAGGAGGACGACCCGTCGACCCGGGCCGCGACTGTCGCCCGGGTGACCGGCGCGGCGGCATACGGGAGTCAGCGGGTCGCACCCTCGGGTGAGGACTCGGGCCGATCCGGCGACCGGGGGGCCTTGCCACCGTCGTCCGCGCGGACGGGCGCCGCGACCTTGCCCGCGTCCCGCAGGATGCGCAACAGGCCGAAACCGTCGGGCGAGTAGTAGATCGGGATCTCGCGGGAGGCGCGCGTCGTGCGTGCCGTCAGGTCCTCGGTCGGGACCGGTATGCCGTGCGAGAGGATCTGCTCGGTCGGCGTCAACTGCCGGATGGCGACGGAGTCGATCCGCTCGGGCCGGGCCTCGGCGAAGTCGGAGTAGACCTTGAGGTCGTGCTGACCGTCGTCGCCGACGAGCACCCACCGGATCTTGGGGAAGTCGCGGGCGAGCCGGTCGAGGCACGAGCGCTTGTGCTCCTGGCCGCTGCGGAACCACCCGGTGTTGGTGGGGCCCCAGTCGGTGAGCAGCAACGGGCCGACGGGATAGCCGTGGCCGCGGAGGAAACGGGTCAGCGGCGGGGCGGTGTTCCACGCGCCCGTGGAGATGTAGACGACCGGGGCACCGGGGTGGCCGGCGATCAGCTCGCGATAGAGCGGCGCCATCCCGGCGACGACGCGGCGGGCCCCCTCGTGCCGCACGAAGGTGTTCCACGCGGCGAGGAACACCCGGGGCAGGGAGGTCGAGATGACGGTGTCGTCGATGTCGCTCACGAGCCCGTAGTCGACGTCGTCGCCGACGATGAAGACCTCGACGTCGACGGGCTCGGCGTTCTGGGCGACGACGCGGACCTGGTGCCAACCCGGGTCGAGCCCGTGGCCGCGGAAGGTGAGGTCGACGTGCCCCGACCGGTCGCTGCGCCCGTGGGCCACGTGCTCGCCCGCGGTGATCGTGATCGGGACGTCCATGGCCGGTGCGGTGAAGAAGACCCGCCAGCCGCGGCTGCGGCCGAACGGGGACCGCAGACCGCCGTAGGTCGGGTCGTCGTCCTTCTCGTCGCACTCGTCGCGCACCCGGCTCAGGACCACGCGGGCGAAGACGCGGACGAAGTCCGTGGAGCCGTATCCGACGTGGCCGATGATGCGGTTGCGCCAGCCCCGTCGCCTCAGCACCCGGTCGAACTGGCGGTGCCATGCGTCCTCGACGATGGCGGCGGCGTGCGGCCTCGACATACGTCCAACCTAGGGCATCGGTCGGTCCCCCGCCTCGGTGTGGGGCGTCGGCTCGTCGCGCTCGCGGACCGTCTCGAGCTCCTGGAGGGTGCGCACGATGTCGCGGTCCCCCTCGTGGTCGACGCCGAACGGCAGCCGGTCGGGCTCCTCGAAGCGGGAACGACGGTGGGTGCGCTCGACCGTGGCGGCGAGCCAGAAGACGAACGCGATGAACAGGGCGGCTCCGGTGAAGGTTTCCATGGCAGTAAGTTTGCGCTCATCAGATTTCCGCCACGAGTGGCAGAACTGACCCCCTTCATCAATTTCCTGCCATCGTATGCCAGAATGGCCGGCATGCCTCTCCGCACCGTCGCCGTGGTCCTCCCACCGCAGGCCGCGACCTTCGAGTTCGGTGTCGTCTGTGAGGTGTTCGGCATCGACCGCACCGCCCAAGGAGTGCCGCCCATCGACTTCCGGGTCTGCGCCGAGGACCCCGGGACTCCCGTCCTGCTCACCAACGGGCTGACCCTCAACGTGGCGCAGGGCCTCGAGGCTCTCGACGGGGCCGACCTCGTCGTCGTGGGCGCCACCGGGCTGCGCGCCTTCACCCCGGGGTTGCTCGAGGCCTTGCGGCAGGCCCATGCCGCGGGCGCGGTGCTCCTCTCGGTCTGCTCGGGCGTGTTCGCCCTCGGCGCGGCGGGACTGCTCGACGGCCGCGCCTGCGTCACCCACTGGCTGCACGCCGAGGAGCTCGCGGCGGCATACCCCGCGGCCCGGGTCACCAGCGACGTCCTCTTCGTCGACGACGGGGACATCATCACGAGCGCCGGCACCGCGGCCGGCATCGACGCCTGCCTCCACCTCGTGCGGCGCGAGCTCGGCGCCCAGGTCGCGACGACGATCGCGCGGCGGATGGTCGTGCCGCCGCAGCGCGACGGGGGCCAGCGCCAGTTCGTCGACCTGCCCATGCGGGCGTGCTCGAGCGACAGCCTGGAGCCGGTCATGACGTGGATGGTCGAGCATCTCGGCGAGGACCAGCCCGTCCGCGAGCTCGCCAGGCGAGCGACGATGTCCGAACGCACGTTTGCCCGCCGCTTCGTCACCGAGACCGGCACGACGCCCGCCAAATGGCTTGCGCTGCAACGGCTTCACCACGCGCGCGAGCTGCTCGAAGGCAGCGACCTCTCGATCGAGTCGGTGGCGACCCACAGCGGCTTCGGCAGCGCCGCGCTGCTGCGGCACCACTTCACCCGGACCGTCGGAGTCGCTCCGGGTGACTACCGGCGGACGTTCACACGGAACGCGGGCTGAGGTGGCCCCTCCCGACGGGGTCGACCTCGATGCGCTGGGGCCCGAGGCCCTGCGGGCCCGCCGGACCGCGAAGTGGAACCGCTACGCCGACGACGTCATCCCGATGTGGGTGGCGGAGATGGACTTCCCGACCGACCCGCACGTCCGCGCCGCCGTCCACGGCGCCATCGACGCCGAGACCCTCGGCTACCCCCTCACCGCGCAGAAGTCAGGTCTCGACGTCGCGCTCGCCGAGTGGTCGCAGCGCGAGCACGGTTGGGGCATCGACCCCGACGGCGTCCACCTCGTGCCCAACGTCGTCAAGGGTGTCGGTCTCGCCCTCGAAACCCTGTGTGAGGCGAGCGCGCCCGTCATCATCCCC
This sequence comes from Lapillicoccus sp., assembly GCF_025353065.1. GTDB lineage: Bacteria > Actinomycetota > Actinomycetes > Actinomycetales > Dermatophilaceae > Lapillicoccus. The sequence goes on along the minus strand of NZ_JANXRJ010000325.1, from coordinate 6,099 downwards.
ACCCCGGCCTATATGCCGTTCTTCGACGTCGTCCGGCTGCGCGGCCTGCCCCAGGTGCACGTCCCCATGACCCGGCCGACGAGCCCGGCGAGCCTGTCCCAGAGCGCCCCGGCGTGGGCCCTGGACGTCGACGCGATCGACGCCGCCTTCGCCGCGGGGGCACGCACCCTCATCCTCTGCAACCCGCACAACCCCCTCGGCCACGTCCACACCAGGGCCGAGATGCTGGCCCTCGCCGACGTCGTCGAGCGGCACGGGGCGCGGGTGGTCTCCGACGAGATCCACTCGCCGCTCGTCTTCGACGGCACCCACCTCCCGTATGCCGGGTTGTCCACTGCCACAGCCGCGCACACCGTCACGATCACCTCCGCCTCCAAGGCGTGGAACCTTCCGGGTCTGACCTGCGCCCAGGTGGTGACGACCTCCGCCGCCGACACCGCGCGGTGGCGCGGCCTCCCGCACGAGATGACGATCGGGGTCGGGACCCTCGGCATCGAGGCCAACATCGCGGCATACCGGGAGGGTGGGGCCTGGATGGGCCAGGTGCGAGACCGACTGGCGCACAACAGGTTGCTGGTCGCCGACGCGGTCGCGGCGATGCCCGGCGTGACCCACCGGACCAACGCGGCGACCTACCTCGCGTGGCTCGACTTCTCCGAGCTCGCGCTCGACCTCGAGCCCTCCGACTGGCTCCTCGAGCACGCCCGGGTCGCCCTCAGCGTGGGCGACGCCTTCGGCGCCCCGGCCCGCCGCTTCGCCCGCCTCAACTTCGCGACGACGGCGCCGCTGCTGGACGAGGCGCTCGCCCGCATCGCCGACGCCGTCGCCCGCCGCTGACCCTCCCAGCTCCTCGCTTGTTGCTGCGCGAGTGCCCAAAACAGGGGCCTCGGCGGCTGATTCAGTCACATCCGACGCAACAAGCGGAGGGGCGGGGTGAGGCGGGACCGCGGGCGCCAGTCAGGCCTTGGCGTCCTTGAGGGGGACGTCGGGGTCGGCGAGCTTGGCCCGGTCGACCGGGGCCTTCGAGGCGATCAGCTCCTGGATGTCGTCCTGGACGTCCCAGATGTTGACGTTGAGGCCGGCTCTCACGACGTCGGTGTCGCCGTCGAGCCAGAAGGCGAGGAACTCCCCGGAGTCGATCTCACCTCGGATGACGAGCTCGTCTGTGGCAGAGGCGCGCCCGGAGTACTCGAGACCCAGGTCATACTGGTCGGAGTAGAAGAACGGCAGCTTGTCGAAGCCTCCCTCCTGACCCAGCACTCCTCGCGCGACGGACGCGGGACGGTCGAGCGCATTGGCCCAGTGCTCGACGCGCACCCGCTCCCCGAAGCTCGGCGTCTCGGCGTTGGCCACGTCACCCACCGCGAAGACGTCGGGGTCGGACGAGCGGCCTTGCGCATCAACGAGTATGCCGTTGTCGACGTCGAGCCCCGCCGTCACCGCGAGGTCGGTGTTGGGGGTCGCCCCGATCGCGACGAGGACGAGGTCGGCCGGGATGCTCGTGCCGTCCGCGAGGGTGACGCCGCCGACCTTGCGGCTGCCGTCAGCCGCCTCGATGGAGGCCACCTCCACGCCCAGCCGCAGGTCGACGCCGTGGTCGCGATGGAGCTTGGCGAAGAACGCACCGAGGGTCGACCCCACCACCGTGACCAGCGGCTGCTCGGCCGACTCCAGGACGGTCACCGACGAGCCGGCCTCGCGCGCGGCCGCGGCGACCTCGAGCCCGATCCACCCCGCACCGATGATGACGATGCGCGCGCCGGACCCGAAGGCGGCCTTCAGCGCGTCGCTGTCCTCGATCGTGCGCAACGAGACGACACCGCCGAGGTCGTGGCCGGGCAGGTCGACCCGACGCGGCGACGACCCGGTCGCGAGCACGAGCCGGTCGTATGCCGTGCGCCCACCATCGGTGGACACGACCTGGTGCGCCTCGCGCTCGACGGCGGTCACCGCGGTGCCGAGGCGCAGGTCGACGTCGTGCGCGGCATACCAGTCCTGCGGCTTGATCTCGCCCTCGCTCGCGACTGCCTCACCCTTGAGGTATTCCTTGGACAGCGGCGGCCGGTCGTAGGGAACGTGGTTCTCGGCGGCGAAGACGACGATCGAGCCGGAATATCCCTGGTCGCGCAGGGCGACCGCGGTGCCCGCGCCCGCGAGCCCGCCTCCGACGATGACGACCTGCTGGGGGTCGGGGGTGCTCTCGGGCATGATGCGGTCCTTCCGTCGTGGTGACGGGTCCGCTCGGGGGCTGCGCCGTGGGCCCGGTTGTCCTCGTCCACTGTTACCCATCCCCCGTCGGGACAACCACGGGAGGGGTGCGGGTCGTGACGCTCGGGGCGTGCGGATATTTCCGGAGCCGTGTCGCGGACGTGTGAGGATGGGGCGCATGGGACGTCAGGGGCACCCCGTTCGGACACGACGAGTCGGCCACCGGGCGGATCCGCGGCGGAGGCGGTGGCGCGGGCTGACGCTGGTCGTCGTGGCAGGGGTCCTGGCCGGGAGCATCACCGGGTGCAACCTCGCCACGAAGCCGCCGGAGCCGAACGGCGCCGCCCAGGCCCTCGCCGACGGGCTGGCCAGCGCCAACCTGTCGAAGGTGACGCTCGACGGCGCCACGCCCGCCGACGCCACCACCTTCGTCGCCACCGCCATCGGCGACCTCAAGGACGTCAAGCGCACGGTTGCTGTCGCGTCGGTGGCCAAGGACCCGGCGAACGACAAGGCGGCCACGGCCACCCTCACCACGACGTGGGACCTCGCCGGCAGCGCCGGCGCGACGGGCACGGCGACTGCGGCCGGCACGGCGACTTCGACCAGCACGGCGACTTCGACCAGCACGGCGACTTCGACCAGCACGGGCACGGGCGCCACGGGGGCGACCACCGGCCCCGCCGCCACGCCAGGCACCGCCGCGGCCCCGACCTGGACCTACTCGACGACCGCGAGCCTCACCCTCAACGCCGACGGCACGTGGCACGTCACGTGGTCCCCCACCCTCTTCGTCCCGGACCTGACCGCGACGGAGAAGCTCGGTCTCAGCCAGACGTCGGCCCCCCGCGCCGACATCCTCGGCCCGGGCAAGGTGGCACTGATGGCCGAGCGGGCCACCTTCCAGATCGGCATCGACAAGGGCCGGATCACCGCAGCCCAGGCCGCCTCCTCGGCCGCGGCCCTGGCCGGGGTCGTCGGGATCGACAAAGCGGCCTTCACCAAGGCCGTCACCGCCGCGGGGGCCAAGGCCTTCGTCGTGGGGCTCACGGTGCGGGACACCGACCCGGTCGTGACGGCGAAGGCCACCGCGATCTCGGCCGTCCCCGGCGGGGTCTCCATCCCGGGCAAGGCGGTGCTCGCGCCCACCTCCGGCTTCGCGCGGTCCCTGCTCGGGACCGTGGGCGACGCGACGGCGGAGCTCATCGCGAAGTCCAACGGCACGATCCGCTCGGGCGACACGGTGGGTCTCTCGGGCCTCGAGCAGCGGTATGACGCCCAGCTGCGCGGCACCAGCGGGCTGGTGGTCAAGGCGGTCGGGACCGACGCGGCCGGCAAGCCCACGTCACGATCTCTCTTCAGCCGGGCCGCTTTCCCGGGCAAGCCCCTCACCCTGACCCTGGACGTCGGCGCCCAGGTCTCGGCCGAGGCAGCGCTCGCCGGCCAGACGACGACGCCCACCGCGCTCGTCGCCATCCGACCTTCGACGGGCGAGATCGTCGCTGCCGCCAACGGGCCCGCGACCGCCGGACAGGCCGTCGCGACGACGGGGCACGCGGCACCGGGATCGACGTTCAAGATCGTCTCCGCCTTGGCGCTGCTGAGGTCGGGGCTGACGCCGGACGCCGCCGTGGCCTGCACCCCCACGGTCACCGTGGACGGCCGCGTCTTCAAGAACTACAACGACTACCCGAGCGGCAAGCTCGGCAACATCCCGTTCCGGACCGCGTTCGCCAACTCCTGCAACACGGCCTTCATCTCCAACAACGGCAGGATCCAGCAGGCCGACCTGACCTCGGCGGCCGCCGCGCTCGGGATCGGCGTCGACCTCGACCTCGGCTTCCCGGCCTACCTCGGCTCCGTCCCCGACCAGGGCGTCGGCACCGAGCACGCCGCCTCGATGATCGGGCAGGCCAAGGTCCAGGTGGCCCCGATGGACATGGCGACGGTCGTCGCCTCCGTCGTCAAGGGGGTTCTCGTGCGTCCCTCGCTCATCGTGGACAACCCGGCGGTGGCGGCGTTCCCCAAGCCCGCGAAGGCCCTCACCCCGGCCGAGGCGCAGTCGCTGCAGCAGCTGATGGGCGCCGTCGTCAGCGAAGGCTCCGGCCGGGTGCTCGCGAGCTCCGGCGTGACCCTGGCCAAGACCGGTACGGCCGAGTACGGTACAGCCACACCGCCGCTCACCCACGCCTGGATGGTGGCGGCGCGCGGCGACCTCGCGGTCGCAGCATACGTCGAGAACGGCGTCTCCGGCTCGCAGTCCGCCGCCCCGCTCATCGCCGCCTTCCTCGCCGCATACGCCGGCTGACCGGGGCGAGGCGCCCCCCAGGCGACCGAGGTGTATGCCGCGGGGGCGTCAGCGACGGCCCCAGGTGACTGCGTCGGCGACGGCGGCAGGCAGGGCCGCGACCAGCTCGGCGTCCGGTGTCGCGCCCAGCGCGTCGTTGACGGTCGAGAAGGCGAGTCGCAGCGCGATGAACACGGTGATCGCCATGATCTGGTCGTCGTCGTAGCCGACGTCGCGCAGGGCCTGGAGATCGGTGCTGGTCGTCCCGTTGGCGTCACGGGTCACGGCACGCGCCCACGAGGCCATGACCTGTTCGGCCGGATCCAACCCGGTGTCATCACCGAGGAGGACCCCGGCCGCGAGGTCGGCACCGGCCGACGTGGCCAGCTTGCCGCCCCAGGCGAACGAGCAGTAGGCGTCCCCCAGGGTCGATGCCGTGGCGGTGACGAGGATCCCTCGGGTCCGCTGGTCGAGCCGGCCCGCCTTGACGCACTGGCTGAGGAGACCGAAGAGCCCGTCCAGGGTACCCGGCATACGACCCCACAGCCGAGAGGCGTTCATGACGTAGCCGAGCTCGTCGACGTCGTCCTGCCGCAGTCGCTCGGCCCCGGGGGAGGGCGGGGTCGGCGCCAGGAAGCTGCCCGACGGCTCGTCGTCGTGAGGGGGCGGGACGTCCAGGGGTTTCGTGGCCACGTAGCCGACCACGAAGATGACCGCCCGGAGCGGCAGCCCGGCGCGGACGCGGGACGCGGCAACCTCCCGGGCGTGGTCCAGGAACGCCTGCTCCCCGACGGCCTGGATCGCCTCATAGGCCGGCCCGGTCGAGGCCAGGGCGCGGGCGTAGTGATCGGGGTCGGCGAACTCCCAGGCGAAGGGGATCTCGTGCCGGTGGACGTCCTCGAATCCCCACGCCGTGAGCAGCTCCTCCCCCGCGCCCGGCCGTCCGAGGCTGACCATGGCCGCGTGGTTGGCGACCTTCTCCCTCGAGGCCAGGGTGAACGGCTCCAGCGCCCACGCCCCCGGCGAGTCCTTGATGTGGCCCCAGACGGTCAACCCGACCCGGCCACCCGGGCGCAGCACCCGGCGCACCTCCGCCACCGCATCAGGGGTGGTGCCCCAGATCCCCCGAAAGCTGGTCACGACATCGAAGGTCCCGTCCCCCCAGGGAAGCGCGTTCATGTCACCGACCCTGATGTCGGCCTCCGGGGCCCGGTCACGGGCGATGGCCACCAAGCGTGCGGAGGCGTCCAGCCCGGCAGCAGTCGCTCCACGCGCCGCGGCGAGCTCGACGGCGAGGCCCGATCCGCACGCGACGTCGAGCACCTCCTGCCCGGCCTCGATGCCCAGCAGCTGGTGCAGCGCGACATACTCGCGGCAGTTCGCCGGCTCGCTCAGGGTCGCGAACGCGACCGCCTCCCGACCCCAGCCCTCGTCGACCAGCGCCCACTGCTCCGACGCCGTCTCCGCCGCCGTCTCCGCACTGCCCGGTCGAGTCATGGCCGCAACCTACCGAGGCCGGCCTTCCACCGTCCAGAGGAGGCGGCGGCTCCTGCGCTAGAGCAGCCCCGAGCCGACCGAGGTCGTGGTCTGGCGTCGAGGTCGTG
>NZ_JANXRJ010000318.1 GCF_025353065.1 Lapillicoccus sp. | reverse complement strand
CCTGCGCCGACCCCGGCCGATCTCCGGAGGGGCTGGTGTGGGAGGACGACGATTGGCGGCTGTCGGTCCTCGAGCCCAGCGGCGCACCGCTGCTCGTCATGCTGCAACCGATCGCGCACCACGACCTGACCGATCTGCCCGACCCTCTCGCCCAGCATCTGGGTCCACTCATGGTGCATCTCGGGGCCGCCATCGAGGCGCTCCCGAGCGTCGGTCGGGTTCACATCAGCCAGTGGGGTGATGGCGGCGCGCACCTGCACCTATTCGCCTCGGTATCTCTTCACGCGTAGCCCGACCCGCCCGTATGCCGCAGCTCCGCGGCACCTGCATGGCGTTGTGGGACGACTTCCTGCCCCCGATCCCCGTCGCGGTCCAGCAGGCCAACGTGCGCGCGGTCGTCGAGCGGCTCGTGACCTCGATCGGCGGGCCGTTGGCCCGGCCGCCTCAGGCTGAGGGGTCAGCCGCATCTCTTGACGAAGCCGAGTCCTGGCGGCCGACCGCGTGCGTCGGCTGGACCGTCCGGGACCCGGTCTTCCACCTCCTCGGCGATACGCAACGTGCGCTGGTCGCGCTCACGACCCTGCTTCGGGACCAGCCGATCGAACCGCGATGACGTATTAGCGCGATTCGCCGGGCGCATCCGACCCCGACTCTCGCGGCATTCGGGCGAGCCGCCCGATGGCCAGCCAGTGGCGCCTGGACCACCTGACGGCCGCTTTTGTCGAGACGGCCGCGGCTGTCGTCACCATGGCCGGACGGGCTGCACCGACTGATCTGGTCGCGACCCAAGGGCACGTCCTCAGCGTGGCCGATCTGGTCGGGACGCTCGTGGTCGAGGCCACGATCCACCACCTGGACATGACCGCTCATCTCGACCGGGTCGGCCCACAGCTCGAGCCCCTCGTGGTCACCCGCGCCACCCTGGACCATCTGCTCGGACGTCCTGCGCCCGACGCATGGAGCAGCACGCGGTGGGGGTGTGTCGCGACCGGTCGGGCTCAGCCGACCGAGGAGGAACAGCGCTTTCTCGGAGCCGACGTCGCCCGGCTGCCCCTACTCCGCTGACCCGGAACGGGTCATGGCGGTAGCCGCCGCGGCAAAGGTGGCAGGCCAGGGCCGATGTCGACCGGCTACCCCGATTCTCCTGTTGATGGCCCGCAGTAGCAGAACTGCTACCTTGGGTGGATGAAGTCGATCCCTCAGAAGACGTTGCGCAATGAGGTGGCCGACGTGCTGCGCCGCGTCGAGGCGGGTGAGAGCCTCATCGTGACCGTCTCGGGCAGGCCTGTCGCCGAGCTGTCCCCGGTTCGCAAACATCGATGGGTGGCCGGCCCAGCCTTGTCCCAGGTGTGGCGAGGTCCCGCGCCGCGTGATCTGGAGACAGACCTCGCACGCCTTGATGCACACCTGGTCGACCCGTTCCACTCATGAGGGTCCTGCTGGACACCTCCGTGCTGATCGGTGAGGACGTCCCGATCGACGTCGAAGCGGCCATCAGCGTGGCGTCGATCACCGAGCTGCACTTCGGAGTCCTCGTCGCCGCTCATGAGGACGAGCGGGCGCGGCGAGTCGACCGACTGGCCGCGGTGGAGGCAGCCTTCGACCCGCTGCCGATCACCGTAGAGACGGCGCGCGCCTGGGGCCGTCTGGCTGCAGCCGTCGCCCAACGTGGCGGAAAGCCGCGAAGGCGCCAGATCGACTTGGCCATCGCCGCAACGGCAGAGGTCGAAGGAGTGCCGTTGTTGACCCACAACCTCGCAGACTTCGAGATCATCAAGGACCTGGTCGACGTGCGTCGGCCCTGAGCTGGTGTCAGTGCTGTGGTTGCCACGCGCGACGCAGCGCCGCGATGGCGGGCGGCAGACCGACACCGGCCCGCTGCGCCGCGCGGGCCAGAAGAATCGCCGCGGCGTTGATCTCGTCCGTCGTGGTGCTCCGGTCCGATGCAGCCTCCGGCGGCGGGGAAGGGACGACGGTGCCATTGCGGCCCAGGGTGACCACATGGCCCTCCGTCTCGAGGCGGCGGTAGGCCTTGGCCACGGTGTTGGTCGCCAGCCCCAGGTCGGCGGCCAGCTGGCGCACGGTCGGCAGCCGCGTCCCCGGGAGCAGGGCCCCGGCACGGATCCCGTCGACGACCTGGTCGTGGATCTGTTCATAGGGTGCTGACGAAGCCCCCGGGCTGATCGTGATGTTCACCCGTGCTGCCCCGTGAAGCCGCGCTGCCCCGTGACGATGTGCGTTCGGACCCAGGCGAAGCGGCGGTCGGCCAGACCGGCGACGAGCACGCCCATGATGGCGATCACGCACGCTGCTGCCACGATCACGGCGGCGTCGTTGCCCCAGTCCGGAAGTCCGCGCATCCCTCTGGTGAGGCCCCACAGCAGGACTGACCCACCGCCCCCGGCGGAGACGAAGGTCACGGCAACCAGCTGATCGCGCAGTAGCTGGCTGCGTAGCACTTCGCCCCATTCGAGCCCGGCATCCGTTGTCGCGGTGACCGGTTGACGAAGTACCCGGCGGACGACCCAGCACAGCACGGCGATCAGGGCGAGCGAGAGCGCGCCGGCCAGGGCCACGATCACGGCGGCCATGGGCGCGTTCGTCCCCTCCGTGACGTCGATCGCTGCGATGATCACTGCCGCCAGCGGAAGCACCGTCGATACCGCTGCCATGATCACCTCCCAGGGCATGACGTCGTCGGTCAGCTGCCTTCGGCGGACCGCTGCTACCGGGGCGGCCGGAGCAGCAAGCGCCACGGGGAGAAGATGCCCGGCAGCCGTACCCAGCGCGCCGCTCACGGGCAAAAGCATCGGCCACCACGGCCAGGGCCCTGAGCGATCCTTGGCGTACGCGCTCCAGTAGATGAGGGGAAGCGAACCGAGGAAGGCGACGTAGAGCCCGATGACCCGCCCCGAGCTCCGTCGGGTCTGACGTGCCACCAGGCGAGTCCAGTCGCTTCCCGGGTCGGACAGCTTGAGCTTCTGCCCCAACCGCTGCAGCTCGTGATCAGCTGTCCGTTCTCGCTCGCGGTAGCCCGCAAACATGATGACCGTGAAGACGAGGACGAACAGGAGCGCCACTGTCCACGAGGGCAGTTCGATGCCGACCGAAGACACGGACGTCGTTGCCTGAGCGTCGACGATGGTCGCGATCATGACGGCTGGTTCCTCTTTGGCATGCTACAAAATAACACGAAGATGCCTCACGCCGGCGGCCAGGGCTGGGCGTCAGTAGAGGATGTTCCACCGGCTGGGTGACCAGGCGAGGACGGCGTAGATCTGGGCCATCGCGGCCTGCTCGATCGCCTGGGTGGTCCCCTGCGGATCCGAGAAGCTGAACAGCCCGGTCGCCGGGTCGCGCACGGTGCGCCACATCCGCTCCGCGTAGTCGGCCATCGCCCGGCGGTGCTGCGTGCTGCCCGTCGCCGCGTCGAGCATCAGCAGGTTCTTGAAGAAGATCGCGTTGAACGGCGCCGGTTGGGAGTCCAGTCGTCCCTGGCTCACGAAGTAGCTCATCGACGCGGTCGCGATCCGCTGGGCCTCGACGAGGTACTTCGGGTCGTGAGTGATCTCGTGGAACAGCACGTTGGCCCCGACCGGCACGCCCTGGTTGTAGGACCAGACCGTGGGTTCGACCGTCCCGTCGAGGGCCAGGTGATCGGCGTACAGGCCGTCGGGACGCTGGAGCCAGCGGTTGGTCCAGTCGTACATCTTGGTGGCCCACGAGAGGTAGTACGGGTCGTGCGTCACCTGGTAGAGCCGCAGGCCGAGCTCGGCCCCGGGCATGTTGCTGACCGTGTTGCGGTCCGTGTTCCAGGTCGCCTGGGTCCAGAACACGCCGCCGGGCTTGGCGTGCGTTGGGTCGGTGTCCCAGCCGGAGACGACGAGCCGGAAGATCTGCTTGGCCCGGCGCAGCGAGGCCGCGTCGTCGCTCGCGAGGAAGGTCTGCATGTCGGCCAGCCCGACCCACTCGTTGTCGTCGTAGAAGAAGTCGCCGCCCGTGCCGTTCGGGGGCAGGACGCCCGAGGCGTAGCCGGGCTTGCCCGTCGTGCCGCCGGCCGCGTTCCACTACTGCTCCTGGCCGGCCTTGCGCACCGTCAGCTCGCCCTGGTGGGCCGCGCCGCGTGCCCCCGCATACCGGTGAGGTCGAGGGCAGCGACGTGGACCTGGGAGAACGGCCACTCGTAGGAGTAGGGGTTGTCGCCGACCGCGACCGGGAACTGCTCGCGGACGAGGCCGGTGCCGTCGCCGACGGCGAAGTAGCGCTGGAGCGCGGCGTAGGTCGCCTCGGCACGGGTGGCCGCCGTGTTCTGGGCCGGGGTGAGGGTGGGCACTGCGGACGAGGCCGTCTCCGCCGACGCGGGTGCCGAGAGCACCACCGATCCGGCGGGGAGGGTCACGGCCAGAGCGGCGACGAGGGTGAGCGTGAGTCGGGTCGGGCGCATGGGTCGGGTCTCTCTCGTCGTCGAGTCTCGGGGCGCGCAGGGGTGGGTCGTCAGTGCCGGTGGGTGGCGTCCGGCTGGTGCGGGTCGCCGGGGTGCTCGTGACCGGGCTCGAGACGGACGAGCTCGGTGGTGCGGGCGGAGAACCAGTCGAGGAAGACCTGCCGGGCGCGGGCGGCGGTGAGCCGGGCACTGGCTTCGGCCAGCTGGGCGTCGGCCAGCTGGGGGTCGGTCGGTGCGACCAGCTGCCCGGGAGCGGCCGAAGTCGAGCGCTCGAGGTAGGCGAGGGCCTCGGTCGTGGTGACCGCAGACCCGAGTGTGACGTCGGCGTAGACGGCCCGCGCGGGCCCGCTGCTGCGCAGCACGCTGGCCAGCACGCCTCCGAGCGTCGTCGCCGCCAACCGGTCGGGAAGCACCACGGCAGTAGGCGGCCCGTCGCCGAGGCCACGCAGCCCCGCCTCCCGCTCGAGCACCGCTCGGGCCACGAGGGTCTGGGTCACCCACCTCCGCAGCTGCCGCCCTTCAGCCGACTCGGCCACCGGCAGAAGTGCCGCACGGGGACCCTCGCGGAGCCGGGTCACCTCGGCGTCCACCTCGGCCACCTCGACCCGGCGATCGCCGACCCAGGCGGCCGGACCGTCGTGATCGTGAAGGTGATCGTGATGGTCGTGCGGGGACCGGTCGAGCGCCGCCGTCGTCACGAGCCGGCCGTGACCACGAACGGGATGGCGGGGGAGTAGACGATCTCGCCGGCGCCCATCACCTTGACCAGCACCCAGTAGGTGCCCGGGTCGGCATACCGGGGCACGGGGACGGAGAGCTCGTGAACCACGGAGCCGGGACCGGCGACCTCGACGCGCGTCGTCCAGACCGGTGTGGCCTCCCAGATGCCGTAGGGCGTGAGCACCTGCACCTCGGCGTTGACGAGGCCGTGCGCCGTGCTGGCCAGCTCCACCGGGATGGTGCCCGTGTCGCCGGCGGCGAGCCGCAGCTCGCCGGTGTGCAGGGTGGCGGTGAGGACCGGTGCGGCCGCCTCGCCGCCGAGCCGCACCGCGAGGACGTCCTCGGAGCGCGCTCCGGCGGGGTCGACGATGCCGGCGCGCAGCAGGTGCGTGCCCGACCCTCCCGCCGGCGGGGTGACGACGATCTCGGTCGTGGCCATCCCGCCCGGCTGGATGTCGTATGCCGCGGACGCCGGCTCCGCGGTCCAGCCAGCGGGCACGTCGAGGCGCAGCTCGCCCGTCGCGGTCTCCTTGGTGAGGTCGGAGGAGACGGTGGCGCGCAGCGTCGTCGGCCCGTCGGCGCGGCTCGGGCCATGGAGGTGCACCGAGACCGGGTGCGCGCCGGTGGGCGCGACGCCCCGGTTGTGCAGCCAGTAGCGGCTGTACTCCACAGGTCCCTGCACCTGGGGCTGCGGCTCGGCGGCGTCGACTGTGGCGACCTCGACCGCCGAGGTGTCCGGGTGTGCCGTCACGGTGATGATCTCCGACCCGGTGACCGGGACGCGCACGGTCCCGTCGTCGCTGGTCAGCGGCGCGATCCGTGACTCGACCAGGTCGGTGCGTGCGGCGTCGGCAAACGGGACGAAGCCCGACACCGTTGCCTCCGTAGCGAGTCCGCTCGTCTCGTAGAGCCGCATCGTGATCCGCTCCCGCGGTCGGGACTCCCCGAGCTGGCCCTGGGCGAGCGGGTTGCCCGTCGCCTTCATCGCGCTCAGCGCGACGGTCGAGGGCTCGACGGTGACGAAGCTCTGGTCACCGGACGCGGTCCCCGTGCCGTTGTGGGTGACGGCGCGAAGCAGGTGGTTGAAGCCCTGCCCTCGCCGCACGACATCGGCCGCGCGCCAGTCGCCCTCGCCGGAGACGAGCGCGTAGTCGAAGCGGTGGGTCCAGTGCTGCAGCTGGAACCCGCTGCCGTCCGGGGTGGTCCGCGCGGGCGGGTCGATCCAGACGCCCGAGGGCCAGCCGGTGCACGAGCGCATGAGGGAGAGATGGAGCACGCCGCCGATGTCGACGACGAAGCCGGGCATGCCTCGGTTCAGGATCGCGACGGTCCGGTCGTCGAAGCCGCCGCTCGGGTGGAAGGCGGCTGGCTGGGAGACCGTGAGACTCCCGGAGGCGAGCTCGGCGACCACTGCGGACAGCTCGGCGTGCAGCGAGGCGTCATCGGCGCCGGCGATGACGAGCACCGGCAGCGCACCGGCCGCGGTGAGGTCGGTGTTGGGGACCCAGACGTCGCGCAGCGGTGTCGCCCCCGGGACCCAGACCCGCGCACGACCGGTGGCGGACAGCTGGGCGGAGACCTCGGCGGCATACGCCTCGCCGGCGCGCTCGAGCACCGCGGCCGTGAAGGGGTTGTCGGCCGCCGAGCCGATCGCCACCCGGAAGTCGGGCAGGTTGGAGTCGACGTCGAGCAGGCCGTAGCGCGGGCCGGCAGCGGACGAGGTCGTCGCGGTGACGCCGAGCCGGACGAGGGCGACGACGAGCTCCTTGGCCAGCTCCGCGCCGCGCTCCTCCACCGGCACGACGATGTCGGCGACGCCGATCGCGTGCGTGCGGACGGTGCCCGGCGCCGCCGGGTCGCTGACGCGCACCGTGGCCGCCGCACTCAGCCCGAACCAGGTGTAGGCCGGGTTGTCGAGGGTCCACGGCGCGTCGGCGACGTCGACGTCCGGGAAGCCGAAGCCGCGGCCGATCACGGCGTCGGCGACCTCGCAGACCGGCAGCGCGCCCTCGATCGGCATCGGGAAGCGCACCCGCAGCAGCTGGTCCGAGCCGGTCCACTCGTCGACCCAGGTCGTGAAGTCGACCCGGTCGACACCGTGCCAGAGGCTGGTGCGCTGGGTGTAGCGCGCCGGTCCTACCGTGCCGGTGACGACGAGCCGCCAACCGAGAGAGGACTGCTCGATGACGACCGACGTCGCCGCCGAGGCCCCCGCGGCGACCGAGGTGCCGCTCGGCACGAGGTGCCACGGGCCCTCCTGGAACTCCGGGTGGGCGGAGTACTCGTCGTAGACGACGAGCTCGTTGCCGACCGACCCGTCGGCGAGCAGGCTACGCCCGGTGGCGAGCTCGGTGACCTCGCTCAGTGCCCCGCCGCGCGCCGGGTCGACCCGGACCCGGTAGGCCTCCGTGCTGATCTCCTCACCGCCGGCCGCCTGCCACGTCGAGCCGTCGGGCAGGGTGTCGGCGGGCTCGAGCACCCAGGTGCGGTGCCCGACGCTCGGCACGTCGGAGGCGAGCAGTCGGAGGGTGACCTCGCCGAGGCTGCCGTCACCTGCTCGGCTCGCGTGCTCGAGGACGAACGGCACCTCGTCGCCGGTGAGGTCGCGCAGCCGCAGCCCGGTCGTCGGGATGGCCGACAGGTCGGCGGTGACGGTGAGCACGTCGGTGCGCGACCACGAGAGGGCGTTGAAGACGGTGAGCGCCCAGCCGCGGGTCTCGACGCCCACGAGCCCGGCGAGGAAATCGGTCGCCCCGGCGTGCGCCTCGTGGGCCAGGTCACGCGCTTCACGCCACCCGGCGAGGAGGTCGAGGTAGACCTGGTCCGACTCGGAGCCGGTGATGCCGTCGTGGTGGGCGCCGTAGATCAGCTGGCGCCAGGCCTTGTCGAGCAGGTCGTCGGGATAGGCGGCGCCGTGCAAGGAGGCGATCGTCGCCCACTTCTCGGCGTCCGCGAGCACGACCTCGGCCTCGCGCTGGGCCTGCTTCGTGTCGATGTAGGAGACGTCCTTGCCGGTGTAGATCGGGTTCATGTCGCGCGACTGCGGCGACGCCTCGATACCCCGCTCGGCGAGCTCGGCGCGGACCGCGGCGAAGAAGTGGCGGGGGAGCGCGCACCGGAACCGCGGCCAGACGTAGCGCTCGTTCCACTCGCGGTGGATGCGGGTGACCCACCGGTTGGGCGGGGTGTAGTCGGTGCCCACCGGCAGCAGCACGTTGCGGGTCGCGGCGACGGGCTTCAGACCGCTGAAGACCTTGTATGCCGCGGCCATCGCGGCCTCCAGCGTCGGGGCGGAGTCCATGTCCCAGCCCGAGCTGTAGTGGTTGGCCATGTAGGCCGTGAGCACCCCGCGCCCGCTGGGGGAGAGCCACTCGAACTCCGCCGGGAACTGCATGACCGTGGCGTCGCCGGCCTCGCCGCCGGGCGCGGAGAGCATCGGACCCCACTGGTGGAAGGGCCCGCGCGCCCACGAGGACGAGGTCAGCCCGGCGTCGGCCATGATGCCGGGGAACTGCGGGTCGTGCCCGAAGACGTCGAGCTGCCAGGCGGTCTGGGGGTCACCGCCCAGGATGTCGCGCTGGAAGCCGATGCCGTAGATCGCGTTGCGGATGGTCAGCTCGGCGCCGGTGAGGTTGCTGTTGGGCTCGTTCCACGTGCCGCCCATCAGCTCGAGCCGCTCCTCGTCCATGAGGCGCCTCAACGTGGCACGGTCCTCGGGGTAGAGGTCCCAGTAGGGCTTGAGGTAGTCGACCTCGGCGAGCACGAAGGAGTAGTCGGGGTCCTGGCGGGCCAGCTCGAGGTGGGCCTGGACGAGGGTGAAGCCGGACTGCTGGAAGTCGCCGCGCGGGGACCCGTCGAAGTCGAGCACGTCCCACTCGCTGGTGTAGGCCGCCTGGGTGTTCCACCACACCGGGTCGTAGTGGAAGTGCGAGACCATGTGCATCGTCCAGCCCGGCTCGGCGATGTCGATGGCGGACTCGGCCGGTGACCCATCGGCATACAGCGCGGGGGTGCCGTCGACCATGACCCGCACCGCGACCGACGAGCCCACCGGCGCCGCGGAGGGGTCCACCGTGATGCCGATCTCGAGGGTCTGCTCCGAGCTCCCCTGCGCGACAGGCGATCCCGGCTCGGAAGTCGTGACACCGTCGCCCACGACCTCGATGCGCGGTGGCGCGGCGCCCTCCTCTCGGGCGATGTCGGAGACGTGGACACGGACGACCTGTCGGGGGGCGACCTCGGTGCCGATGAAGAGGTCGGTGCCCTCGAGGGCAGTGACGATCACGGAAGAAGATCCTCTCGAACGTGCGGGTGGTGGTGACTCAGGGAACGGCAATCAACCCTTGACGGCGCCACCGAAGGCGAAGGCGCCACCGAGCTTGCGGGACAGGAACAGGAAGAGCGCGACGACGGGGAAGGAGTAGATGAGGGAGTATGACGCGAGCTGGCCGAACTGGACCTCGCCGTACTGGCTGAAGAAGGTGTAGATGCTCACCGACGCCGGCAGCTGGTCGGGGGAGAGGAGCAGCACGAAGGGCACGAAGAAGTTGCCCCACATCCCCACGAAGGTGAAGATCGCGACGACCGAGATCCCCGGCCACATGAGCGGCAGGATGATGTACCAGAGGGTCTGCATCCGCGAGGCGCCGTCGGTCCAGGCCGCCTCCTCGAGGGTGAGCGGCACGCTGTCCATGAAGTTCTTCATCAGCCAGATCGCGAACGGCAGCCCGGTGGCCGCCATGAACAGCATCGTCCCCGAGATGGTGTCGATGAGGTTGAGCTGCACGAAGAGGCCGTAGACCGGGACCATGATCGCCGTGATCGGCAGGCCCGTGGAGAAGAGGATGGTCAGCAGGAACGGGCGCTTGTACTTCGTCTTGAAGCGGGAGAGGGCATAGCCCGCCAGGGTCGCGCAGGCGATGGTGAGAGCGGCGGCCCCGCCGCAGAGGATGACGCCGTTGGCCATCGGGCGGTAGGTGGTGTCGGTGTTGAGGACCGCCCGGAAGTTGTCGAGGGTCCAGTGGTCGGGGATCGAGACCGTGAGCCCGGCGGTCCGGTTGAAGGACGCGAGGATCACCCAGAGCAGCGGGATGATGAAGACCGCGGCGATGAGGAGCACGCCACCGTTGGCGACGATCGCCCCCGCGAGCCGGCCGCGGACCCGCGTCGTGCTCCCCTTGGTGACGGGTGTGTGCTCGAGGGGACGGACGCGGTCGGGCTCGGTATGCCGGCCGGCTCCGACAGGCTGCTCGGGCTGCTGCCGGGGGGTCGCCCCGACGCGGTTGTTGAGGTCGGTCATGTTGTCTCCGGGGCGAGCATCCGCAGGTAGAGCAGCGAGAAGACGGACCCGACGACGAGCAGCATGATCGCGATCGCCGTTCCGTAGCCGAGGTCGCCGAAGCTGAACGCCTGCTCGTACATGTAGAGCGGCAGGGTCTGGGACTTGGTGCCGGGACCGCCTCGGGTCATCGTGAAGATGAGCCCGAACACCGACAGGGTCTGCAGCGTGATGAGCATGAGGTTGGTCATGATCGAGGACCGGATCATCGGCAGCGTGATGTGGAAGAGCCGCTGCCGCCCGGTCGCTCCGTCGACCTCGGCGGCCTCCTCGATCTCCTGGGGGATGTCGGAGAGGGCGGCGGTGTAGACGAGCATCGAGAACGCGGTGCCGCGCCAGATGTTGGCGATCGAGACCGCGAGGATGGGCAGGCTGAACAGCCAGTCCTGCGGGTGCAGGCCGACCCGCTCGAGGACGGCGTTGAGCGAGCCGTCCTTGGCGAGGAAGGCATACCAGAGGTATCCGGCGACGACCTCGGGCAGCACCCAGGCGCCGATGACGACGGCACCGCCGAACGCCCGGACGGGTGCCACCGCCCGTCGCATCCACAGCGCGAGCGAGAGCCCGAGCGCGTTCTGCCCGATCACGGCGGAGACCAGCGTGAAGAAGAGCGTGAGCAGGACCGAGTTGAGGAAACCGTTGGAGGTGAACGCCTTGGTGAAGTTGGCGAAGCCGACGAACTGGGAGTGGGCCGCGCCGGCACCGCTGAGGGAGGTGTTGGTGAAGGCGGCGTAGATCGACCACAGGATCGGGCCGAAGAGGAAGACGAGGAGCAGGACGGTGGCCGGGACGAGGGGGGCACCCCGGCCAGCCGCCTGCTTCACCGCGTCGCCCGTGGAGCGACGGCGTGCTGGTGTCAGAGTCGTCACTGCGTCGTGGTCTTGTCGTTCCCGACGATGCCCTTGACCGCGTCGTCATAGGCCTTCTGAGCCTGTTCCGGCGTCTCCTGACCCGTCATCACGGACTCCGCGGCAACCTGGATCTGGTTGGAGATCTTGGGGTACTCCGGGTAGGCCGGGCGGTACTTCGTGACCGAGACGACGTCGGTGAAGACGGGGGTCTTGGCGTTGGCCGTGGTGTAGGTCGCGTCACCGGCCACGTCGCTGCGGACCGCGATCTGGGTACCCTCCACGGCATACTTCGCCGCGTTCGCCGGGGTCTGCAGCGCCTGGATGAACTTCCACGCGAGGTCGGCGTTGGGCGACTTCGAGGCGATCGCCCAGGTCCACCCGCCGGAGAGGCTGACCTTGCCCGGCGCCTGGCCGGTCTGGGTCGGCATGGCGGCCTGCCCGAGCGCCGTCGCCCACTGCGGCCACGGCTTGGCGCCGGTGGGCTGCCACGTGTTGGGGAGCCACGACCCGTCGAGGGCGATGCCGATCTTGTTGGCGGGGAACCACTCCTGGGTCACCTTGTTGCCGAGCGCGGCGTCGGTGGCGTCCTGCGGCGACGGGCCGAGCTTCTCGCCGTAGACGGTCTTGATGAAGTTCAGGGAGTCGAGGAAGCCCTTGCTGCCGACCACCCACTTCTGGCTCGAGGCGTCGTAGAGCTGGTTGGCGGTGCCGTAGAGGAGCATCTCGAAGCCCTGCATCGAGGTCCCCTCGCCCGCGGCCTTGCTCGCGTAGTCGTTGAGGGGCACGGCGTCGGGGACCTTGGTCTTGATGGCCCGAGCCGCGGTGAGGACGTCGTCCCACGTCTTCGGCTGCCATTCGGCCGGGAGTCCGGCCTTGGCGAAGACGGCCTTGTTGTACCAGAGTCCGCGAGTGTCGGTGCCGTCCGGGACGCCGTAGGTCTTCCCGTCGGTCCCCTTCGCGGCGCCCTTGGCCGTCGCGGCGAACTGGCTCCAGTCCGCCCATGAGGCGAGGTAGTCGTCGAGCGGCTTGAGGTAGCCCGCCTGGATATCGGAGTTGATCAGGAAGGTGTCTTCGTAGACGAGGTCGGGCGTCGTCCGCGGGGAGCGGAGCATCAGCGCGAGCTTGGTGTAGTAGTCGTTCTCGGAGGCGACGATCGGCAGGAGCTCGATCTTCTTGCCCGGGTTCGCCGCCTCGAACTGCGTCTTGACCGAGGTCAGGAAGTTGGCCATGACCTTGCCCTCACCGAACTGCTGGTAGGCCACCTTGATCGTGGTGGTCCCACCCCCACTGGCAGAGCCCCCGCTCGAACCGCTGCTGCAGGCGGCGAGCCCCAGCCCGACCGCAATCAGGCCGGCGCCGAAAGTGCGTCCTCGCATCGGAATTCACATCTGTGTCAGCGGTCCGGGACGACGCCCGGATCCGGACCACCCATCGACGTCGTCGTCGGCGGGGCGATGCTTCAGCGTCCAACAACGTAGATCCAATGGTTTTACTAAGTCAACCCATCAAGCGTCACGATCAGGCATAGTGTTTGTCTCGGCGCCGCAAACCCGGCCCGGCGAGCTCGACGACGAGCTCCGAGGATCGCCCGGCGAGAGACCAGGAGGTGGGCCGCATGCGTAGAGGGAGCAACGGCCCCCGGGTCGGGAGCTACAACCGCAAGGTCGTCCTCGACGCGGTGCGTGAGGTCGAGGGCGTGAGCCGGGTGGAGCTGGCGAAGCGCACCGGGCTCACCCCTCAGACGGTGTCGAACATCGTCCGGCGGCTCATCGACGAGGACCTCGTCGTCGAGAGCGGGCAGGTGCAGGGGCTGATGGGCAAGCCGCGGACGCTGCTGCGGATCAACGAGGCGGCCTACCACGCGGTCGGTGTCCACTTCGACCCGCACGAGGTCACCTGCGTCGTCGTGGACCTCGGTGGTCGCGTCGTCGCCCGGGCGACCCGCACCCCCCGCCCCGGGAGCCGACCGTCCTCGGTCGTCACCCTCCTCGTGAAAGCGGTGGAGTCCGCCCTCGGACGCGCCGGTCTCGCGCCGGAGTCGGTCGTCGGGGTCGGGATCGCCTCGCCCGGCGCGATCGACGCGGTCGGGGGTGAGGTGATCGGGCCGCCCAACCTGCCCGGCTGGGGCCGCGTCCCGTTGCGCGACAACGTCGCTGCTCGGCTGGGGCTACCGGTCACCCTGGACAACGACGCCACCGCGGCCGCGATGGGGGAGCGCTGGGTGGGTGGCGCCAGCCGTTCCGGCAGCTTCGCCTACATCTACCTCGGCACCGGCGTCGGCTGCGGCCTGATCCTCTCCGACCAGGTGTTCCGCGGCAGCAGCGGCAACGCCGGGGAGCTCGGGCACGTCTCGATCGACGTGCGTGGGCGCCTGTGCCACTGCGGCAACCGCGGGTGCCTCGAGGCCTACATCTCGCCCGCGGCGATCCGGGCCGACCTGGGAGGGGACGACCTCCCCCCAGGCGGGCCGCAGGACTGGAGCGAGTTCGCCCGGGCTGTCGCGGCCGGTGACCCACGGGTCACCCGCGCGATGGATCAGGCGGCGAGCCGGCTGGCCGACGCCACCGTCAGTCTGGTCAACCTCCTCGACCTGCCGCGCATCGTCATCGGCGGGCGGGGGCTGCAGGGGCTCGCGGTGTCCTTCTCGGCGACCGTCCAGGCCCGCGTCAACGCTCACGCCATGGCTCGCGGCGCGCGCCTGGTGGAGGTCACCCCGACCATCGTCGGCGAGAACGCCGCGGCGATCGGCGCGGCCAGCCTCGTCCTGCACAGCAGCTACTCCCCGCACCTCGCGGCCCTCCTCGCCGACGTGCCGTGACCCGTTCAGCCCAAATCCCCACCCATCCCTCGACCCCCAGGAGGACCCGATGAAGTACCGCACCCTCGGCGCCAGTGGCACCGTCGTCTCGACCCAGACCCTCGGCACCATGACGTTCGGCTCGGAGGCCGACGAGGAGACGTCGGGGGAGATCCTCGAGGCCTTCGCCGCGGCCGGCGGGACACTCGTCGACACGGCCGACGTCTACAGCCGCGGGGTCTCCGAGGAGATCATCGGGCGGTGGCTCGCCAAGCACCCGACGGAGGCCGCGCAGCTCGTCATCGCCACGAAGGGCCGCTTCCCGATGGGCGACGGGCCCAACGACGTCGGGCTGTCGCGCCGCCACCTGCGGGCGGCGCTCGACGCCTCGCTGACTCGGCTCGGCACCGACCACATCGACCTCTACCAGATGCACGCGTGGGACGCCGTCACCCCGATCGAGGAGACCCTGCGTTTCCTCGACGACGCCGTCACCGCCGGCAAGATCTCGTACTACGGCTTCTCCAACTACCTCGGCTGGCACGTCGCCAAGGCCGCCGCGACGGCGCGGGCGCACGGCTGGACGGCGCCCGTCTCCCTCCAGCCGCAGTACAGCCTGCTGGTGCGCGACATCGAGCACGAGACGGTGGCGGCGTGCCTCGACTCCGGGCTCGGGATGCTGCCGTGGTCACCGCTCGCGGGCGGGTGGCTGACGGGGAAGTATCAGCGTGACGCGGCGCCCACCGGCGAGTCGCGGCTCGGTGAGGACCCGGAGCGCGGCATGGAGGCGTATGCCCCGCGCAACGCCCAGCAGCGCACGTGGGAGGTCGTCGACGCGGTACGCGAGGTGGCCGACGCGTCGGGGGCCTCGATGGCGCAGGTGGCACTCGCGTGGGTGGCCGCCCAGCCCGCGGTGACCTCGGTGATCCTCGGCGCCCGGACCGTCGCCCAGCTCGCCGACAACCTCGGCGCCGCCGATCTCGTCCTGCCGCAGGAGTCCCTGGACAAGCTGACGGCGGTCAGCGCGCCGACGATGGACGACTACCCCTACGGCCGGCTCGGCATCGACCAGCGCCGGCGTGAGGTGCCGGACGCCGGCTGAGGTGCCGACGCGGCATACCGGCGGGGGCGGTATGCCGGTCGGCCGGGCCACCGCGCAGGCAGGCGCGAGAACAAGGTTGGCGGCCCCGGGGCGCTGGTCGAGAGGGTGGTCGCCGCCCGATAGACTGCGCAGATCCTAGGGAGTTCGGAGGACGCCGTGAGTCAACTTCAGGTCGAGCTGGTCGCTGCCGATCGCAAGGTCTGGTCGGGTGAGGCCACCATGGTGCGGGCCCGCTCTATCGAGGGTGAGCTGGGCATCCTGCCGGGCCACACACCGGTGCTGGGCGTCCTCGTCTCGGGCGACGTCACCATCCACGGGGTCGACGGCGTGCAGACCGCGTCGATCGACAGCGGCTTCCTCTCGGTCGACCACGACCGTGTGACGATCGTCGCCGACTCCGTGGGCACGCCCGAGGCCAAGGCCTGACGGACCACCACTCATGCCGGGTGCCCTGCTCTCCGCCGAGGTCCTCGTCGGTGTGCTGGTCGCCGGTGCCGTCGTCGCGCTGCTGGTGGTCTTCGTCCGTCGGCGTGTCATCGCCGCCGGCACGGCGCTCACCCTGTGCGGGCTCCGTCGTCGGGAGTCGAGCCGCTGGCGGCTCGGCCTGCTGCGGCTGGGGACGACCCGGTTGGAGTGGTTCCCGCTCCTCGGGGTGACGTTCCGGGCCCGCTACGAGTGGGAGCGCCACAGCCTCGACCTCGATGCGCCGACCATGCTCGTCGGCGGTGACCGGATCGACCTGCTCCCCGAAGCGGTGGGCGTGCACTGCTACTACGGCGACCGGGAGTTCGACCTCGGGCTCCAGACGCCGCACTACACGGCGCTGCGGTCCTGGCTCGAGGCCGCGCCGCCCGGTTCGCACGCCGACGTCGCCTGAGCGGACCCTCTTCCCGATCCGGTATGCCGCGCGGCTCGATCGGTATGCCGCGCAAGACGCCGCTACGGCTTTGCCGTGCCGGGGCGGCCCTTCTTCTTCTTCTCCGGGGCGGCGACCCGGCCACCACCCGGCTGCCAGAGCACATCTCCGCCGGCCCCGACGTTGGCGACCCGGGACAGGATGAACAGCAGGTCCGAGAGCCGGTTGAGGTAGGTCGCGGTCAGGCGGTTGACGCCGCCACTGCCCTTCTCCGAGCCGGGCTCCTCGCCGTAGGCCTCGATGGCGGCCCAGGCCTGGCGCTCGGCGCGCCGGACGACCGTCGTCGCGACGTGCAGGTAGGCCGCCCCGACGGTGCCCCCCGGGAGGATGAAGGACCGCAGCGGCTCGACGAGCTCGAGGTAGTGGTCGCAGTCGTGCTCGAGGTCGTCGACCCACGGCGCATCCACCCGCAGCGGCGGGTAGTCGTAGGTCGCCTGGAGCGGCGTGCACAGGTCGGCGCCGACGTCGAAGAGCTCGTTCTGCACCCGGGTCAGGGTCGTCACGAGCTCCTCTGTGAGGCCGCCGGCCACGACGGCGACCCCGATCGCCGCGTTCGCCTCGTTGACGTCCGCGTAGGCGAGCAGCCGTGGGTTGTTCTTCGAGACGCGACTGAAGTCGCCGAGCGACGTCGTGCCGTCGTCGCCGGTGCGGGTGTAGATGCTCGTGAGGTTGACCATGGGACCAGCCTGCCAGCCGTGCGCCCGTCCCGCACCGAAGGGGGGTTGACGCTGCGTCATCGGGGTTGACGCCGGCTATAACCAGCCCAACCCCCTTGACGCTGCGTCATCGGGGTTGACGCCGGCTATAACCAGCGTCAACCCCCTTGACGCTGCGTCAACCCCCGCCGGGCGCGTCAGCAGGCCGGGTGCCTCGGTGACCGGCGAGAGCGGGCTAGGGTGAGCCGGATGAACGAGCGGTTCCGGGTGGTCGGGGGTACGCGCCTGCAGGGGCGCGTCCCTGTCGTCGGCGCCAAGAACAGCGCGCTGAAGCTGATGGCCGCCGCGCTGCTGGCCGAGGGCCGGACCCGGCTGACCAACGTGCCTGCCATCCTCGACGTGACGATCATGGCCGAGCTGCTGCGCCGGCTCGGGGCCGTCGTGGACTACGACACGACTGCCGGGGTGGTAGAAATCGACGTGCCGGCCACGATCGGGCATCGTGCCGACTACGAGCTGGTCCGGGCTCTGAGGGCCTCGATCTCCGTGCTCGGGCCGCTCATCGCCCGCTGCGGGGAGGCCGACGTCGCCGTCCCCGGCGGCGATGCGATCGGGTCGCGCGGGCTCGACCTGCACGCCGCGGGCCTGGAGGCGCTGGGCGCCAAGGTCCACGTCGCCCACGGCTACCTCGTGGCCTCGGCGCCGAGCGGCCTGCACGGCGCCGACATCCGGCTCGACTTCCCGAGCGTCGGCGCGACCGAGAACATCCTGATGGCCGCGGTGCTCGCGCCGGGGACGACCCGACTCGACAACGCCGCCCGCGAGCCGGAGATCGTCGACATCGCCACGCTGCTCGTCGAGATGGGTGCCCGGATCCACGGCGCCGGGACCTCGCTCATCGAGATCGAGGGGGTCGACGCCCTCCATCCGGTGGAGCACGCCGTGGTGCCCGACCGGATCGCTGCCGGCAGCTGGGCCTTCGCGGCCGCGACGACGCGGGGAGACGTGGAGATCGTGGGCGGGAACGCCGCCCACCTCGAGGTCACCCTGGAGCTGCTGACCGGGGTGGGCTGCGAGGTCACCGACACCGCGGACGGGTTCCGGGTCCTCGCGCCCGAGGGGCGGCCGCGCTCGCTCGACATCGCGACGCTGCCCTACCCCGGGTTCCCGACCGACCTCCAGCCGTTCGCGATCACCTACAACGCGGTCGCCGACGGCAGCGCGATGATCACCGAGAACCTCTTCGAGGCCCGGTTCCGGACCGTCCAGGAGCTCGCCCGGCTCGGCGCCGAGGCGCGGATCGACGGCCACCACGTGCTGGTCCACGGTGTCGGCCAGCTCTCCGGCGCCCCGGTCGAGGCGAGTGACATCCGCGCGGGCGCGGCGCTGGTCATCGCCGGCCTGGTCGCCGATGGCGTGACCACCGTGAGCGGGGTGCAGCACATCGACCGGGGCTACGCGGCATACGAGACGCTGATGCAGGGCCTTGGGGCCGATGTCACCCGCGAACCGGATGTTGCCCCCTTCGCCTAGTCGGCGGGCCACCCCGGCATACCCGGGTCAATTTGGACACAATATGGCAACAGTCACAATTGCCACTTACGTAACGCCCCGGCACACGGGGGGCCGAGTGCACGATGTCGCGTATCAGCACTCGTCCTCCGCGCTCCTGGTCTGAGGAGTCCGGACCCAGGTGCCGGGCAACCTTCCGGCGCCGTCGTGCGTCCTAGGAGCAACCGCCCCCGTTCGTCCCGTGAGAGAGAGCCCGCCATGGCCGCGTTGCCGCCACTCCCCACGAGCATCGATCGCGCCCGCCTCGAGCTGATCGTGACGTCCGACGGGCAGGAGGCCCGGATCACCGGACGCCTCGACGTGCGGAACGTCGCGGACATCCGGCTGGCTCTGCATCGAGCCCTCGCCGAGGGTCGCGGCGACCTGCGGCTGGACCTCGACGAAGCCGAGCTCGGCGACCGGGCCGCGCTGGGCCTGCTCGTCGAGTGCCACGTGCGGGCCCGCCGCCTGGGCCGCCGCCTCGTGCTGGGAGAGCTCAGCCCCCGGACCGAACGGCTGCTGCGCGCCGCCCGTCTCATCGCCGCGACCCCGTCGGGGGCGCGCTACGACCGTGACGGTGCCCACGTCCTGCCCGGCGAGGACGAGACTGTGGCGGCTCTCACCGGCTGAGCGACTGCTGGCGGGGACGACCCGGGGCTACCGTCGGTCCATGGCCGACCACGACGACGCGGTGACGCGCCCCCCGCGCGACCGACCCTGGGTGATGCGCACGTATGCCGGGCACTCCAGTGCCGCGGCGAGCAACGCCCTCTACCGGCGCAACCTCGACAAGGGGCAGACCGGGTTGTCTGTGGCCTTCGACCTGCCGACCCAGACCGGCTACGACCCCGATCACGCCCTCGCGCGCGGTGAGGTCGGCAAGGTGGGCGTCCCGATCAGCCACATCGGCGACATGCGCGCGCTCTTCGCGGACATCCCGCTCAAGGACATGAACACCTCGATGACGATCAACGCGACGGCGATGTGGCTGCTCGCGCTCTACCAGGTCGCCGCCGAGGAGCAGGCGAGTGCTGCAGGCGAGGATCCCGTGACCTGGGTGCACGCGCTGGCCGGCACGACGCAGAACGACATCATCAAGGAGTACCTGTCTCGCGGGACCTATGCGTTCCCGCCCGAGCCGTCACTGCGGCTGATCACCGACATGATCGCCTACACGGTGCACGAGATCCCGACGTGGAACCCGATCAACATCTGCAGCTACCACCTGCAGGAGGCCGGGGCGACGCCGGTCCAGGAGATCGCCTTCTCGATGTCGACGGCGATCGCCGTGCTCGACGCCGTGCGCGACTCGGGGCAGGTGCCCGAGGCGGAGTTCGGTGAGGTGGTCGCGCGGATCTCGTTCTTCGTCAACGCCGGCGTCCGCTTCGTCGAGGAGATGTGCAAGATGCGCGCCTTCGTGGCGCTGTGGGACGAGCTGACGCGCGACCGGTATGCCGTGACCGACCCCAAGCAGCGCCGTTTCCGCTACGGCGTGCAGGTCAACTCGCTCGGTCTCACCGAGGCGCAGCCGGAGAACAACGTGCAGCGCATCGTCCTGGAGATGCTCGCGGTGACGCTGTCCAAGGACGCCCGCGCCCGCGCGGTCCAGCTGCCGGCGTGGAACGAGGCGCTCGGCCTGCCCCGGCCCTGGGACCAGCAGTGGTCGCTGCGGCTGCAGCAGGTGCTCGCCTTCGAGTCCGACCTGCTCGAGTACGACGACCTCTTCGCCGGGTCGGCGGTCGTCGAGACCAAGGTGGCGTCGCTCGTCGCGGGCGCCAGGGCGGAGATGGCCCGGATCGAGGAGATGGGCGGGGCCGTCGCAGCCGTCGAGTCGGGATACATGAAGTCGGCGATGGTGTCGGCGCACTCCGCTCGGCGGCACCGGATCGAGACGGGCGAGGACGTCGTCGTCGGGCTCAACCGCTTCACCACGACCGAGCCGAACCCACTGACGGCCGACCTCGACACCGCGATCCAGACGGTCGACCCGCAGGTCGAGTCCGCTGCGTGCGCGGCCGTGCAGGCCTGGCGCGCGGCGCGGGACGCGGACCCGGTGCGGCGCGAGGCGGCGGCTGCGGCCGTGCTGCGGTTGCGGGCTGATGCGGAGTCGGGGGTCAACCTCGTGCCGGCGACCCTCGACTGCGTGCGGGCCGAGCTGACGACGGGGGAGTGGGCGCAGGCGCTGCGTGACCAGTTCGGCGAATATCGTGCTCCCACAGGGGTTTCCGGGTCCGTCGGTGTGGGCTCCGGGGGCGAGCTGGCGGGAGTGCGTGCGGCGGTGGCCGAGACGGGCGAGGAGCTCGGGACCCACCTGCGGGTGCTCGTGGGCAAGCCCGGTCTCGACGGGCACAGCAACGGCGCCGAGCAGGTCGCGGTCCGGGCCCGGGACGCGGGCTTCGAGGTGATCTACCAGGGGATCCGGCTGACGCCGGCGGAGATCGTCGCGGCCGCGGTGGCGGAGGACGTCCACCTGGTGGGCCTGTCGATCCTCTCGGGGTCGCACATGTCGCTGGTCCCGGACGTGCTCGCCGGGCTGGCCGCCGCCGGCCTCGAGGACGTGCCGGTCGTGGTCGGGGGGATCATCCCGGCGTCCGACGCGGCGGCGCTGATGGCTCAGGGGGTGGCGGCGGTGTTCACCCCCAAGGACTTCGGGCTGAACGAGATGATGGGCGAGTTCGTGACGCTGATCCGGGCGGCGCACGGGCTGGCGGTCGAGGTGCCCGCTGTCCCGGAGCCGGCGTCGATCTGAGTCCGGCCGGGCAGTCGGGCTCAGCCCGCGTCCAGAACGGGGCAGGTGATGAGTTCTGTCCGCCGGTCAGGCTCAGCCCGCGCTCAGAAGTGGGCAGCTGACCAGTTCTGTGCGCAGGGTGACCTCAGCCGACGCCGGTCGCGGCCTCACGACGCACGTCGCCCGCCGCCGCGAGTGACCCGTCGGCCCGGCGGTGGGCCGCCCCGACGCCCCCGAAGAACATCGAGTGCCGCGAGTGGACGACGGCGCGCAGCCCGGAGCGAGCGACCGCCTCGGCCAGCGCCGGATCGTCCTCGTGCTGCACCTCGGCAACGCCCTCGGCCGTGAAGCTCACGTGCAGCCGTGGGGCGTCGATCGCCTCGACCAACGGCGTCTCGGCGAAGCAGTGTCGCCCGAGCACCTGCAGGAGCGCGGTCGTGATCCGGTCGGCCCCCGGCGACCCGATCGCGAGCACCTCTCCGTCGGCGCCACGCCCCACGGACGGCGCCATGTTGGACGCCAGCCGGGTGCCGGGCGCGAGCGCATGCAGCCCGAGCCGGTTGAGCTCGGGCTCACCGAGGCAGTTGTTGAGCATCAGTCCTGTGCCGGGCACCGTTGCGCCAGAACCGTATCCGGCCGACGCGGTGATCGCGCACGCCATCCCGTCGGCGTCGACGACCGAGACGTGGGCCGTCGACCCGCTGGTGGGGAGCCCGAGGAGACCGTGCCGCTCCACCGTCTTGAGCAGCGCGTAGCCGTCGCCCTCGAGGTCGCGGGAGAGGTCGTGCTCGCGGATCCGGTGCCCGAGGACGAGCCGCTGGATCTCGATGACGTCGTCGAGCGACCACGCCCCCCGGCGGGCCAGCTCCCGCAGCATGACGGCCAGCACCGGCCCCCCGATCGATGGTGGCGCGTTGGTCGCGAGGTCCCAAGGACCGGCCTTGAGCCGCAGGGCCGGACGCAGCCCCACCCGGTATGCCGCGAGGTCGGCCCGGGTGAGCAGCCCACCGCGGGCCTGCAGGTCGTCGGCGATGGCTGCCGCGAGGTCGCCCGTGTAGACGTCGGCGGCGCCTGACTCCCCGATCCAGGTCAGCGCCTCGGCCAGCGGGGTGTCGACGATCAGCGTCCCGGCGGGGTGCGCCGTGCCGTCGGCCGCGTTGAGCAGCGCGTTGGTCTCGCGGTCCCACGCGAAGACCGTGTCGCCCGTGATCGCGAGATAGCTGGCTGCCGCCGTGCCCAGCCGGTAACCCGTGCGCGCGGCGTGGGCGGCGGGGGCGAGGACCTCGCGCCAGGGCGCCCGCCCGTGCCGTTCGTGGGCGAGTCCCAGCCCGGCGAAGGCGCCGGGCGTCGCGACGGAGCCGGGCCCGGCATACAGGGTCAGGCCGCCGCCGTAGGTCGTCGTCATCTCCATCAGGCCCTCGCCGAAGCGCTCGGGAGGCAGCCCGCGGCCAGGCATCTCGACGTTGCCGTCGACGACCTCGGGGTCCCCGCTCGCCGGCCACACCGTGACGAACGCGCCGCCGAGCGGGCTGACGACGCCCGGCTCGGTCGACATCGCGACGACGACAGCCGCGATGGCGGCGTCGACCGCGCTCCCGCCGGCGGCCACGAGGTCGAGCCCGGCCTGGACGGCGAGATCGTTCGGGGCGGCGACGGCGGCAGGCACGCCGGCCATCCTCGCAGCAAGGACGCTGACGCCGTGTGTCCGGCGCGAGTGCCAGACTCAGCCGCATGCGGGAGAGCGACGACGAGCTGCGTGACCTCCAGGCCCTCCTCGACCGTTCCCACGCCACGGCGTCGGAGCACCTGCGCGACATCATCAGCGCCGATCGGACCCTCACGGCGCGGGAGCTGGCCGGGCTCATGACGGGCATGCGGGTGGTGTCGTTCGCGACCGTCACGGCGGCGGGTGAGCCGCGGATCAGCGCGATGGACGGCCACTTCCTCCACGGACGGTGGACGATCAGCACCAGCCGGTCGTCCCCCAAGGGGCGTCAGGTCCGGGCCCGACCGGCCGTCAGTCTGGCCTGCATCGAGGGGGAGGAGGTCGCCGTCTTCACCCACGGGCAGGTCGAGGTGCTCGAGGAGGGTCACAGCGACTTCGAGGAGGTGCACGAGCACTGGACGCAGCACTACGGCTCCTCCCCGCTCAGCTGGGGGGACGTGATCCTGATGCGGGTCGAGCCGTCCTGGATGGTGGGGTATGCCGCCCACCGGGACGAGCTTCTCGCGACCCGTGGGGTGGCTACAGACCCCTCTCGCG
This sequence comes from Lapillicoccus sp., assembly GCF_025353065.1. Lineage (GTDB taxonomy): Bacteria > Actinomycetota > Actinomycetes > Actinomycetales > Dermatophilaceae > Lapillicoccus. Next base: position 9,601 of record NZ_JANXRJ010000318.1, on the reverse strand, counting down.
GCTGAGCATCCTGCGCATGACCAACCGCCGCATCCCCGAGGCCGTCGCTTCCGTCTCCCCGACCACCTCGAACCCGACCCGCTCGAACATCGCGCGCGTCCCGACGAACGCCATCGTCGTGTCCATCCGTTTTCCCTCCGTATCAACGGGATAAGCCTCGACGGCCGGGGCACTGTGCGACACGGCATACGCGACCGCACCCTGGAGCAGCGCGGTCGTCCCCCCCTGCTTGCGGTGACCGCCGCGGACGACCACACAGACGACGCTCCACACGGGAAGGTCGTCGAGGGGGTGGATCTTGGTGCTGTGCACGAGCCGCGGGTTGTCGGCCCGAGCGCCGATGTTGCACCAGCCCACGGGACGGCCATCGAGATAGGTCACGACCTCGGGCGGCACCTCGCGATCGCAGAGGGCGCGCATCGCCCCCTCGCGACTGCCGCCACCGAGCGCCGCGATGTCTTCGGCACGAAGCCGGTGGGAAACGCACCAGCAGTGGGTCGCTCGCCGGTTGGGGTTGATCACGTCGGCGAAGTCCTCGAAGCGATCCGGAGTCACGGGGTGGGTCTCCCAAGCCATCCCTCACCCAACCACGTACCGATGGTCAGCCGTACTCGTCCGCCCAGATGCTGGCCCGCATCGAGGTGAGCAGGGTCAGCGCCTCGACCGACAGGAACCAGCCCAGCGGCGGGTGCGGCCCGGGGAGGTGTTCCACGAGGTCACCACCGGGGGTGATCGACGCATCGAACTCCTCAGCCTCGCCGTCGTCGCTGAAGTAACGGACGATGACCAGGCGAGCCTCGACGCCGCGGTCGTCGACCAGCCTCCGCACGTGACCGGCTGCGGGTGCGACCCGGTCGAGAACTCGCGTGATGTGGACGTCGAGCGCGACGTTCTCGTTGCGGGAGACCACCGCCCACGAGTGCGAGGCCGGGCGAGGCGGGAAGACGCGGGTGCTCGCGCGCACCCTGACCTCGTCCGGCTCGATCCCGAGATAGCCCGTGACCTCGGCCGCCGTGGTGGTCTCGTCCCGGAGGGCGAAGTAGGCGTACTGGCTCATCCGCACACCCCGACTATGCCAGCCGAGGTCCTCCGTGAGCCCTCGCGCTAGAACAGGCGCGTGGTCGTGTCGTCGATGCCGCGCAGCGCGTCGTAGTCGAGCACCACGCACCGGATGCCGCGGTCCCGGGCGAGCACCCGCGCCTGCGGCTTGATCTCCTGCGCGGCGAAGATGCCGGTGACCGGTGCGAGGTGCGGGTCGCGGTTCATCAGCTCGAGATAGCGGGTCAGCTGCTCCACGCCGTCGATGTCGCCCCGGCGCTTGATCTCGATCGCCACGTGGCCGCGGGCGTGGTCACGAGCGAGGATGTCCACCGGCCCGATCGCCGTCATGTACTCCCGCCGCACGAGCGACCACCCCGCCCCCAACGTGTGGATGTGCTCGGCGAGCAGCCTCTGGAGGTGGGCCTCGACGCCGTCCTTGACCAGACCGGGGTCGACCCCGAGGACGTGGCTCGAGTCGTGCAGCACCTCGTGGATGAGCACTCGCAGCCGGTCCTCCGACTTCGCGTGCTGGACGACCCAGACTGACACGACACCGGCGGCCGCCTCGGACTCTTCCGGCTCGACCTCGGCCATCGCGCACGGCGGCGACATCCAGTTGAGCGGCTTGTAGGAGCCGCCGTCGCTGTGCACGAGCACCGACCCGTCGGCCTTGACGAGCAGCAGCCGGGTCGCGAGGGGGAGGTGGGCGGTGAGCCGCCCCTCGTAGTCGACGGAGCAGCGGGCGATGACGAGACGCACGCGGCGAAGCCTAACGGACGCCCGGATCGGGGTCCCGGCGCGTCATCGATGACGCGGTTTCACCCCAATCCGGGGGACGGGTGTGACCACTGTCGCCCAGACCCCGGCTACCCATCGGTATGCCGCCCTGACAGACTCAGCCGTATGTCTCGTGAGTTCACCAGCGTCGGTGTCATCGGTCTCGGCACGATGGGCGCCGGCATCGTCGAAGTGTTCGCCCGCAACGGGATCGACGTCATCGCAGTCGATGCTGATAACGCCGGGGTCACCCACGGCAAGGGCGTCCTCGAGCACTCGACGACCCGCGCCGTCGCGCGCGGCAAGCTCAGCGAGGAGGACGCCGTCGCCCTCCACGGCCGGGTGACCTACACGACGGACATCGCCGCGCTCGCCGGCTGCCAGCTCGTCGTCGAGGCGGTGCCCGAGCACCTCGACCTCAAGAAGTCGATCCTGGCCCGGGTCGACCAGGTCGTGGGCGACGACGCGATCCTCGCGACCAACACCTCGTCCCTCTCCGTGACCGAGATCGCCGTCGCGTCCTCGAACCCCAAGCGCGTCGTCGGGATGCACTTCTTCAACCCGGCACCGGTCCAGCAGTTCGTCGAGGTCGTCCGCACGGTCGTCACCGAGGACGACGTGTTCGAGGACGTCAAGGCGCTCGCCGAGCGGCTCGGCAAGAAGCCGGTCGTCGTCGGCGACCGGGCCGGCTTCATCGCCAACTCGCTGCTCTTCGGCTACCTCAACCACGCGGTGTCGATGTACGAGACGCACTACGCCACCCGCGAGGACATCGACGCCGCAATGCGACTCGGCTGCGGGCTGCCGATGGGCCCCCTCGCCCTGATGGACCTCATCGGCCTCGACACGGCATACGAGATCCTCGACACGATGTACAAGCAGGGGCGCGACCGCCTGCACGCCCCCAGCCCGATCATCAAGCAGATGGTCAGCGCCGGTCTCCGGGGCCGCAAGTCCGGGCGCGGTTTCTACACCTATGCGGCGCCAGGCTCCTCCGAGGTTGTCCCGGATGCGTTGTCGCCCAAGGCTATTGACGCCTCGGCCGCCGCGCTGCGGACGATCGCGTCGGTCGGCGTCGTCGGGTCGGGCACCATGGCGACCGGCATCATCGAGGTCTTCGCCAAGGCTGGGTATGCCGTGACCTTCGTCGCGCGCTCCCCGGAGCGGGTCGCCGCGGTGCAGGCAGGCATCGCGAAGAGCCTGGCCAAGGCCGTCGAGCGCGGCAAGCTCTCGCAGGCCGACGCCGACGCGGCGACCGGCCGTCTCACCGGCACGACGAGCCCCGACGACCTCGCCGGTTTCGACCTCGTCGTCGAGGCCATCGTCGAGGAGCTCGCCGCGAAGCAGGACCTCTTCCGCACCCTCGACAAGGTCTGCAAGCCGGGCGCGATCCTGGCCACGACCACGTCCTCGCTGCCGGTCATCGAGTGCGCGATCGTCACCGCGCGCCCCGAGGACGTCATCGGGATGCACTTCTTCAACCCCGCGACGGTGATGAAGCTCGTCGAGGTCGTCTCCACCGTCTCGACCTCGGCCGACGTCACCGCGACCGTCGTCGGACTGACGGCGGCGGTCGGCAAGCACCCCGTCTCGTGCGGCGACCGGTCCGGCTTCATCGTCAACGCGCTGCTCTTCCCTTACCTCAACGACGCGGTCCGCATGCTCGAGGCGCACTACGCGACCGCCGACGACATGGACACCGCGATGAAGGCCGGCTGCGGCTATCCCATGGGTCCGTTCGAGCTGCTCGACGTCGTCGGCCTCGACGTCTCCCTCGCCATCCAGCGTGAGCTCTACCTCGAGTTCCGCGAGCCCGGCTTCGCCCCCGCGCCGCTGCTCGAGCACCTCGTGACGGCCGGCTACCTCGGCCGCAAGACCAAGCGCGGGTTCCGCACCTACGCCTGACCCGGCCTGGGGTCTCGGACCGGGTGGTCGCGGGGAGCGCTGACCCCCTCGGAGGGGGTCCACCGCTCCCCGCCGGCTCGCGGGGCTCGCCGCTCCCCGCCGGCCAGTCGCTCCCCCGCCCACGCCGCCCGCGCGGGTGCGGGGTCAGGCGGCGCGCAGCATGCACGACGGACGTCGGCAGGGCTGCGGCGCCCCGCCCCACCCGCGGCTGCTCAGGATGGCGCCGATCTCGTCTGCGAGTGCACAGCGGCGGAGGGTCACATCGCCCCAGCGGGCGCGGGTCGTGAGCCACCCCGAGGCGGCGCTCCCGCGGTCGCGGACGCCGTCGGCGACGCGGGCCGCCCAGCCGTCGTGCCCCAGACGACCATCGAGCTCGACGACCAGCCGGTATGCCGGGTAGGCCACGTCGTGGTGCGCCCTCCGCCCCGGGACGGTCGCGTGCTGCCTGGTCCCGACCGGCAGCCGATGGGCGCCCTCCACCTCGCGCGCGTACCGCACCTCCAAGGGGCTCTCGGCCCCGTCGGCCGTGACCGCGAGCACCGTGCTCAGGAGCTCGCGCCACGGGTGGGCGTGGCGCCGGTCCAAGCCGGCCCGGACCTGCGCCTCGGTGACGAGCCGCCGCTGAAAGGCCGAGGCCAGCACGGCGAGCTGGCCGTCCTCGTCCGTGAGGGCACCGACGTCGAGCACGGTGTCGACGACGGTGGTCCGCCACGGCCACAGCCGGTCGTCGACCCGGACCGCCTCGTGGTCACTGCGGTGCAGCACGACGCCGAAAGGGGAGGCGATCCGCCGCGAGTGCGGTATCAGGATGTCCACCTCGGCGCCGGTCCCGGCCCGGACGAGGCCCTAGGCGAGGGCCGCCGTGCGGTGCGACCACGCGGCGCCGTCGCCGCAAGCAAGCTGCCCGGCGAGGGCGGTTGTCCACCCGTCGTCCCGGCCGGGAAGGGTCTGATAGATGTTCCGATGGACCGGCAGCCACCGGCCGACCCGCAGCCTCGACTCGATCGCCTTGGGCGTCAGGAACGCCGCCCGACACTGGACCCGGGTGACGAGGCCGCGCTGCTGTCCTGCGACGGCCGCGAGGGCCTGCTCGGTGCGCGGCAGCATCGGCGCACCGGACTGAGAGACGAGGTCGTCGGCATACTGCACCCGGCCCATCGTGGTCGATCCGCCGGAGGTGCCCCGGACTTTGTCCACAGGCCCCGGTCGAGTCGATCCGCCAGAGGTGCCCGCGAGCCCGGTGACGCGGTCGGCCGTCGCGGTGACCGACAATGGAGGATGCCCCGTGCCAACCGCCGCCGACGTGACGAGCCGCCGGCTCGCCCCCTCGGTGGTGGGTCGACGAGCACCGAGCGGTATGCCGGGAGCCTCTGGACCGTGCGCCGCGTCACCGGCGAGGGATCGACCCGTCCCTACCTCTGCCCCGGGTGCCAGCAGAACATCCCGGTCGGGCTGCCCAACGTGGTGGCCTGGCCGGCGGATGGCGTTGGCGGAGTCGGCGATCGGCGCCACTGGCATACGGGCTGCTGGCAACGGCGGGACGCCCGACCGAGCGGCAACGCCTATCGGTAGCCTGCCGTGGTGAGCCCCGACCCCGACGAGATCCGCGCCAACTCCATCCTCCCGGCGCGGCGCGAGGACATCGAGCTCGAGACCGCCGACGGCCTCACCCTCGTCGGTGAGCTGGCCCTCCCGGCCGACCGCGACCCGGTGGCCACCCTCATCACCATCCACCCGCTGCCGACCCACGGCGGTTTCATGGACAGCCACCTCTTCAAGAAGGCGGCATACCGGCTCCCGGCGCTGGCCGACCTCGCCGTCCTGCGCTTCAACCTGCGCGGCGTGACCTCGCCGCGGGGCACCTCGCAGGGCTCCTTCGACGGTGCGGTCGCCGAGCGCTTCGACGTGGCCGCGGCGATCGAGCTCGCGGAGTTCCACGAGCGGCCGGAGCTGCCGAACCGCTGGCTCGTCGGGTGGTCCTTCGGGACCGACCTGACCCTGATGTACGGCAACGACCCCTCGGTCGTCGGAGCCATCCTGATCAGCCCACCGCTGCGCTACTCACGGCCCGAGCACCTGGAGGCCTGGGCGGCGTCGGGCAAGCCGCTCGTGGCGCTGGTCCCCGAGCTCGACGACTACCTCCGCCCGGTCGAGGCACGGGAGCGGTTCGCCGTCGTCCCGCAGGCGGAGGTCGTTGCTGTGGAGGGCGCGAAGCACCTCTGGGTCGGCGAGCCCTACGTCCGCCGGGTGCACGAGGAGATCGTCGCGCGGGTCAACCCGGGCGCCCTGCCGCTGCCGAGGACGTGGCCCGCGGCCCAGCAGCAGCACGAGCCGAGCCCCGCGACCCGCCCCTAGAAACCCGCTTGTTGCTCCGCGATGGCCCGAAAATCGGGGCCCAGCGCCGCATTGGGGCTATCGCGAAGCAAGGAGGCGAGAAGGGGGGCAGGGTCCGCCCTACCAGGAGGTGTGGATGGGGGCGCCCTCGACGAAGCCGGCGGTGCTCTGGAGGCCGACGACCGCTCGGTCGTGGAACTCCTCGAGGGTGCGGGCACCGGCATACGTGAACGACGAGCGGACCCCGGCGATGATCGCGTCGAGGAGGTCCTCGACGCCCGGCCGGGCCGGGTCGATGAACATCCGGGCGCTGCTGATGCCCTCCTCGAACAGCGCCTTCCGAGCCCGGTCGTAGGACGACTCGGTGGCCGTGCGGTTGCGGACGGCGCGCGAGGACGCCATGCCGAACGACTCCTTGTAGGGTCGGCCGTCGGTGCCGACCATGAGGTCACCCGGCGACTCGTGCGTCCCGGCGAACCACGACCCCACCATCACGTTCGAGGCACCGGCGGCCAGGGCGAGGGCGACGTCGCGTGGGTGTCGGACCCCGCCGTCGGCCCAGACGTGCGCGCCGACGGCACGGGCGGCCGTCGCGCACTCGAGCACGGCGGAGAACTGCGGCCGCCCGACGCCGGTCATCATCCGGGTCGTGCACATCGCGCCCGGCCCGACCCCGACCTTGACGATGTCGGCGCCCGCGTCGACGAGGTCGCGCACCCCGTCGGCCGACACGACGTTGCCCGCACAGATGGGTATGCCGGCGTCGAGACCGCGCACCAGCGCCAGCGCCTCGAGCATCTTCTCCTGGTGCCCGTGGGCGGTGTCGACGACGAGCACGTCGACCCCGGCCGCGACCAGGTCCTTGGCCCGGCCGGCGACGTCGCCGTTGATCCCGACGGCGGCCGCGACCCGCAGGCGCCCCGCCGAATCGGTGTTGGGGGTGTAGAGGGTGGCGCGCAGCGCGCCCTGCCGGGTGAGCAGACCGACGAGTCGCCCGTCGGCGTCGACGGCCGGCGCGATCCGGTGATGCGCCTGGCCGAGCTGCGCGAAGGCGGTCTCCGGATCGATCTGCGCCGGCACGGTGAAGATCTCCCGCGACATCACGCGGTGCACCTGGGTGAAGCGGTCGACACCGCGAAGGTCGGTCTCGGTGACGATGCCGATCGGGCGACCGTCATCGTCGATGACCACTGCCGCACCGTGAGAACGCTTGGGCAGCAACGTCATTGCCGCTCCGACCGTTTCGCTCGGGCTCAGGGTGATCGGGGTGTCGTGGAGCAGGTCGCGCGACTTCACGTCGGCGATGACGTCGTGGACGACGTCGGTCGGGATGTCCTGCGGGATCACCGCGATGCCGCCGCGCCGGGCCACCGTCTCGGCCATCCGACGGCCCGAGATCGCGGTCATGTTGGCGACCACGATGGGGATGGTGTTGCCGGTGCCGTCCTCGCACGACAGGTCGACGTCCATCCGCGAGGTCACCGAGGAACGGCTCGGGACCATGAAGACGTCGTCGTACGTGAGGTCGAAGCTCGGCTGCAGGCCGTTGAGGAAGTGCACGCGAGCAGGCTAGCCGCCGGCCGCCGGGACGACGGCGCTCACGACCCAGTGGTGCTTGCCCAGCTGGCGGCCACGGTGAAGCCCTGGCTCTCGAACATCGACACCGTGGCGTTGTGGAGGAAGGACCCGGAGACCGCTCGCCCCTCCGCGTCCTCCGGATAGCTCTCGACCGTCCCGCCGCCGAGTCGGGCGATCTCGTCCAGGGCGCCGGCCAGGGCCGCAGCGGCCACACCCTGCTTGCGGTGCCCCTTGCCGACGAAGAAGCAGGTGATCCGCCAGTCGGGGAGCGCCACCAGGCCCGCGGCATACGCGCGTCGGCGCTTGATGCGGGGGAGCTCGTCGGTCGGGCCGGACTGGCACCAGCCGACGCACTCGGAGCCGTCGTAGACGAGGGCGGCGTGCGCGCTCCCCTCCCGCACCCTGGCCTCCTTCGTCGACCGGTTCTGCCCGGCCAGCTCGCCACGACCGAGGCCTTCGGGGTGGAAGGCCATGCACCAGCAGCCGCCCCACACACCGTTGTTCGCCTCGACGAGGGCGGCGAAGTCGGGCCAGGTCGTCCCGTCCAGCGCCCGAACGCTCAGCTCGGTCACGCGCACCTCCGTCGGCTTCGGGATCAGGCGCCGCCGGGCCGGGAGGACTTAGACGTCGCGGAAGCGGTCGATCTCGGCGGCGAAGCGGGCCCGCTTCTCGGGATCGCTGACGCCGAGGCCCTCCTCGGGAGCGAGGGTCAGCACGCCGACCTTGCCCTGGTGGAGGTTGCGGTGCACATCGTAGGCCGCCTGGCCGACCTGGTCGAGGGTGTAGGTGCGGCTCAAGGTCGGGTGGATGAGACCCCGGTTGACGAGGTCGTTGGCCTCCCACGCCTCGCGGTAGTTGGCGAAGTGCGAGCCGACGATCCGCTTGAGGCTCATCCACAGATAGCGGTTGTCGTACTCGTGCATGTAGCCCGAGGTCGACGCGCAGCTGACGATGGTGCCGCCCTTGCGGGTGACGTAGACGCTGGCGCCGAAGGTCTCGCGGCCCGGGTGCTCGAAGACGATGTCGGGGTCCTTGCCGCCGGTCAGCTCGCGGATCCGGGCGCCGAAACGCTTCCACTCGCGGGGGTCCTGGGTCGTGTCGTCCTTCCAGAACGTATACCCCTCTCCCGTCGCCGTCGACCGGTCGATGACGAGCTCGGCGCCCATCGCGCGACAGATGGCGGCCTTCTCTGGCGAGGAGACGACGCAGACGGGGGTGCCGCCGCCGGCGAGCGCCATCTGCGTAGCGTAGGAGCCGAGGCCGCCGCTCGCCCCCCAGATCAGGACGACGTCGCCGAGCTTCATGCCGGCGCCGTTGCGCGAGATGAGCTGCCGGTATGCCGTGCTGTTGACGAGGCCGGGCGAGGCGGCCTCCTCCCAGGTGAGGTGCGTGGGCTTGGGCATCAGCTGGTTGGTCTTGACGATGGCCAGCTCGGCCAGGCCGCCGAAGTTGGTCTCGAAGCCCCAGATCCGCTGCTCCGGGTCGAGCATCGTGTCGTTGTGGCCCTCGGCGCTCTCGAGTTCGACGGAGAGGCAGTGGGCGACGACCTCCTGGCCCGGCTTCCACAGGTGGACACCCGGCCCGGTGCGCAGCACGATCCCCGACAGGTCGGAGCCGACTACGTGGTAGGGCAGGTCGTGGCGCGCCGCGTCGGGCGAGGTCCGCGCATACCGCTCGAGGAAGCCGAACGTCGAGACCGGCTCGAAGATCGAGGTCCACACCGTGTTGTAGTTGATGGCGCTCGCCATCACGGCCACGAGCGCCTCGCCGGGGGCGAGCTCGGGCACGGGGACGTCGTCGACGTGCAGGGACTTGCGAGGGTCCTTGTCGCGGCTGGCCATCCCGTCGAAGAGGCCGACCTCGTCCTTGTGGACGGTGACGCCGCGGTAGGTGTCGGGGATCGCGATGGTGGCGTAGGTCGCGATCGACCGGTCGCCACTCAGGATCGCGTCGCGGATCTGATCCA
>NZ_JANXRJ010000289.1 GCF_025353065.1 Lapillicoccus sp. | reverse complement strand
GCCGAGCGGCACCAGACCTACCTCGACGCCGAGCTGGCCAAGCTGTCCGAGACGCAGCCCGTCTGACCTCTGCGTGAGCTGCCGGTGCGGTGGTCCGCGGTGCCTCGGCACCGTGGACCACCGCACTCGCTACGGCGCGACCACGTCGGCGTACTTCGCGCGCCCGTGCTCCAGGGCCACCACATAGCCCGCCCGTTCGTATGCCGTCCGGTCGACCTCGAGGGGCACCGCCAACACCCCACGGGCCTCGGCGACGCCGTGGTGGCCACCGGACTCGAGCCAGGTCCCGAGACCGTCGAGGAGGACGCCGACGTGGTCGGCGCCGTGCCGCAGCAGGGCGGAGGCCGTCATCACGACGTCGGCGCCGGCGAGCAGGTATGTGACGACGTCCTCGGCCTGGTCCACCCCCGTGGTCGCGGCCAGCGAGAGCGACAGGTGCCGTCGCAGGAGGGCGATCCAGGTCCGCGGCAGCCGGGCCTCGTCCGGCGAGGACAGGCCGAACCCCGGCTCCACCCGCATCGACCTCAGGTCGATGTCGGGCTGCAGGAAGCGGTTGAAGAGCACGAGCCCGTTGGCGCCGGCCGCGTCGAGCCGTAGCGCCATCTCTCCCACCGAGCTGAAGTGGGGGCTCAGCTTGACCGCGATCGGCAGCGACACGACGGCCCGCACCTGCTGGAGGATCTCGACGTGACGGTCCTCGACCTCCCGGCCGCTGGTGTGCGGATCGCCGGGCAACGCGAAGATGTTGAGCTCCAGGGCCGCCGCCCCGGCCTCCTCGATCCAGCGGGCGAAGTCCACCCAGCCCCCTGTGGCGCCGGCGTTGAGACTGGCGATCACGGGCACGTCGACGAGGCTGACCGCCCGCTCGATGAGGTCGAGGTAGCGGCGGGCTCCCCCGGGTGCCTCCGTCGGCAGCGACGGGAAGTAGGACAGCGCCTCGCCGAAGGACCCCTCGTGGGCCTCGTGGAGCAGGAGGTCGCGCAGGTCCTCCTGGCGCAGCTGCTCCTCGAAGAGGGAGTGCAGCACGACCGCGCCGATACCGGCGTCGGCCAGTCGCCGGACCCGATCGACCGAGCTCGACATCGGGGAGGCAGACGCGACAAGGGGATTGCGCAGTGGCAGACCGAGATAGCGCGTGGAGAGGTCCATCAGGCGTCCCGCCGGGCGTCGGCGGTGAAGTGGGCGGCCCCCCGCGTGGCCATCTCCTCGTAGACGGCCCACCGCTGGTCGACGGCCTCCTGGGCGAGGACGAGGAGGCGCTCGGCCTCCGCCGGGTTCGAGGTGCGGAGCATCCGGTAGCGCAGCTCGCGGTAGATGTAGTCCTCCAGGGGGATTCGCGGTCGCGGCGAGTCGAGCATGAACGGGTTGCCGCCCCGGGCGCGGACTGTGGGGTCGTAGCGCACCAGCGGCCAGTGCCCGCTGGCGACGGCGCGGTACTGCTGGTCGAGCCCGTCCTTCATCTCGATGCCGTGGGCGATGCAGTGGCTGTAGGCGATGATCAGCGACGGGCCCTCGTGGGCCTCCGCCTCGCGGAACGCCGTGAGCGTCTGCTGCGGGTCCGCGCCCATCGCCACCCGGGCGACGTAGACGCTGCCGTAGGCGATGGCCTGGAGGGCGATGTCCTTCTTCGCGACCGCCTTGCCCGACGTCGCGAACTTCGCCACCGCGGCGAGCGGGGTGGACTTGGAGGACTGTCCCCCGGTGTTGGAGTAGACCTCGGTGTCGAGGACGAGGACGTTGACGTCGCGGCCGCTGGCGAGGACGTGGTCGAGCCCGCCCGACCCGATGTCGTAGGCCCACCCGTCACCACCGACGATCCACACGCTGCGGCGCAGGAGGTGATCGGACACGCTCCGCAGATCCTCCGCGGCCGGGCCATCGAGGCCCCTGAGCCGGTCGGCCAGCACCAGGAGCCGGTCGCGCTGCGCGGCGATCTCGAACTCCCGCACCTGCGGCGCGTCGAGGATCGCGTCGACGAGCTCCGAGCCCACGCCGTCCCGCAGCTGCTCGAGACGCTCCCGCGCGAGCCGGGTGTGCAGGTCGGCCGCGAGCCGCAGGCCGAGGCCGAACTCGGCGTTGTCCTCGAAGAGCGAGTTGGACCAGGCTGGACCCCGCCCGTCCGCGTTCGTGGTCCACGGCGTCGTCGGCAGGTTGCCGCCGTAGATCGAGGAGCACCCGGTGGCGTTGGCGACCGTGAGCCGCTCGCCGAACAGCTGGGTGAGCAGCTTGAGGTAGGGCGTCTCCCCGCAGCCGGCGCAGGCCCCGGAGAACTCGAACAGCGGCAGCAGGAACTGCGCTCCGCGCACGGTCCCGAAGTCGACGCGCGCCCGGTCGTTGACCGGCAGGCTCTCGAAGAACGCGATGTCGCGACGGCCCGGCTCGATCAGGGGATCGGCGGGCACGAGGTTGATCGCCTTCCGCGGTGGATCGGTGACCGGACCTGCCGCCGCGTTCAGGCCGGCCGGGCTCAGGCCGGCCGCACTCACCAGGCTGGGGCCCACGGGACACGCCTCGACGCAGAGGCCGCAGCCGGTGCAGTCCTCGACGTAGACCTGCAGGGTGTAGCGCGCACCCGGCAGCCCCGCGGCGTCGAGCGGCATCGACGGGAAGCCCGCGGGCGCGCCGTCGAGGGCGTCGCCGTCGTAGTACTTCGAGCGGATCACGCTGTGCGGGCAGACGAAGCTGCAGTTGCCGCACTGGATGCACGAGTCGGGGTCCCACTGCGCGACGACGTCGCTGATCCGCCTCTTCTCGTAGGCCGTGGTGCCGCTCGGGTAGGTGCCGTCCACCGGTAGGGCGCTCACCGGCAGGGCATCGCCGTGGCCGGACATCATCGCCGCCGTGACGGTGCGGACGAACTCGGGCGCGTCAGCCGGGACGATCGGAGGCAGCGGGTGGCCCGACGGCGCCGTCGCCGGCACGGGGATCTCGTGCAGTGCGGCGAGGGCGGCGTCCACGGCAGCGTCGTTGCGGCGGACGACCTCGGCGCCGCGCCGTCCGTAGCTCTTCTGGATCGCCTCCTTGACCCGGGCGATCGCGTCGTCGCGCGGCAGCACGCCGGAGATCGCGAAGAAGCAGGTCTGGAGAACGGTGTTGGTGCGTCCGGGCAACCCGGCCTCGCGGGCCACGGTGTCCGCGTCCACGGCATACAGGGTCAGGCGCTTGTCGATGATCTGCTGCTGGACCGGTCCGGGGAGTGCGTCCCAGACCTGCTCCGGCGGGTGGGGTGCGTTGAGGAGCAGCCGGCCGCCCACCGCGGCGCACCCGAGGACGTCCACGGTGTCGAGGAGACGGATCTGGTGGCAGCCCACGAACCCGGCCTCGGTGACGAGATAGGGCGCCCGGATCGGGGTGGGACCGAACCGGAGGTGCGAGACCGTGACTCCCCCGGACTTCTTCGAGTCGTAGACGAAGTAGGCCTGCGCGTGGACGGCGGGATCGGCCCCGAGGATCTTGATGGTGTTCTTGTTCGCGCCGACCGTCCCGTCCGAGCCGATGCCGAAGAAGACCGCCCGCAGCGTCGTCGGCTCCTCGATGTCGAGGCTGGCGTCCCACGGCAGGCTCAGCCCGCCGACGTCGTCGATGATCCCGATGGTGAAGCGGGGCCGCGGGGCCGGAGCGGCCAGCTCGGCGAAGACCCCCGCGACCATGCCGGGCGTGAACTCCTTCGAGGACAGGCCATATCGGCCACCGATGACCCGCGGCATCGTCTCGAGGGTGCCCGAGCCGTGGGCCTCCGCGAGGGCCGCGATGACGTCGAGGAAGAGCGGCTCGCCGTTGGAGCCCGGCTCCTTGGTGCGGTCGAGGACCGCGATGTGACGGACCGACGACGGCAGTGCGGCGATGAGCTCCGCCGCAGGGAAGGGCCGGTAGAGGCGGACCTGCAGCACGCCGACCCGCTCGCCGCCCTGCTGGCCACCCCGCACGAGGTGGGCCACGGTCTCGCGGGCCGTCTGGGCGCCCGAGCCCATGATGACGATGACCCGCTCGGCCTCCGGGTGGCCGACGTACTCCATCAGTCGGTAGGCGCGGCCGGTGTGCGCCGCGACCTGGTCCATCGCGTCCTGCACGACGGCTGGTAGGCGCGCGTAGTAGGGGTTGACCGTCTCGCGGGCCTGGAAGTAGACGTCGGGGTTCTGGGCCGTGCCGCGGATGAAGGGCCGTTCGGGGGTCAGGGCCCGGGCCCGGTGGGCGCGGACGAGCGACTCGGGGACCAGCTCGTGGAGGACCGCGTCGTCGATGAGCTCCACGGTGTTGATCTCGTGCGAGGTCCGGAACCCGTCGAAGAAGTGCAGGAACGGCACCCTGGACTCCAGGGTCGCCAGCTGGGCCACGAGCGCCAGGTCGTGGGCCTCCTGCACGGAGGCGGACGACAGCAGCGCGAAGCCGGTCTGGCGCACCGCCATCACGTCGGAGTGGTCACCGAAGATCGAGAGCCCCTGTGTCGCAATCGATCTCGCGGCCACGTGGAAGACCGTCGAGGTCAGCTCGCCGGCGATCTTGTACATGTTGGGGATCATCAGCAGCAGACCCTGCGACGCGGTGAACGTCGTGCTCAGCGCTCCCCCCTGCAGCGCGCCGTGCAGCGTGCCGGCGGCGCCACCCTCGCTCTGCATCTCGACGATGGTCGGCACGGTGCCGTAGACGTTCTTCCGACCGTGGCTCGCCCACTCGTCGGCGAGCTCGGCCATCGTCGAGGACGGGGTGATGGGATAGATGGCACAGAGCTCGTTGAGCCGGTAGGCGACGTCGGCCGCAGCCTCGTTGCCGTCGATGGTGACGCGCATGTCAGGCCTCCGGGACCATCGCGATGGCGGACACGGGACACTGGCGCGCGCACGTGCCACACCCCGTGCACGTGTCGTAGTCGAACTCGTAGCGCTTCCCGACCCCGAGCTTGATCACCGAGTCCTCCGGACAGGAGCCGAGGCAGCCGTCGCACTCGAAGCAGTTGCCGCAGGAGAGACAGCGTTCCGCCTCGAACTGGGTCTCCTCCGCAGTGAGCCCGGCGAGCACCTCGTCGAAGGCGGCCACGCGCGCGGCCGGGTCGAGCTCGGACTGCTGCCGTCGGGCGTGTTCCCCGAAGTACCAGAGGTTGAGCTTCTGGAACGACGCCAGGTCGTGCTTCGGGCCGACGACGAAGGGCACCGTGCGGAGGTAGGCGTCGATGCTGCGTGCCGCCTTCCTGCCGTGCCCGACACCGACGGTCACGGTGCGCTCGCTCGGCACCGCGTCGCCGCCGGCGAAGACGCCGGGCGCGCCGGTCATCAGGGACGTGAGCGAGACCTGCACGGTGTCGTTGACCAGCTCGACACCCGGCACGGTGCGCAGGAAGCCGGTGTCGCTCTCCTGGCCGAGGGCCAGGATGACGGTGTCCGCGGCCAGCGTCTCGAACTGCCCTGTCCCGTGGGGACGGCCGCTCGCGTCGAGCTCCTGCACCTCGACCGTGAGGTCGTGCTCGCCCATCGAGCTGATCGTGCGCAGCCAGTTGATCCGGATGCCCTCGTCCTCGGCGTCGACGGCCTCCTCCTCGTGGGCCGGCATCTGGTCGCGCGTCCGGCGATAGACGATCACCGTGTCGTCGGCGCCCAACCGACGCGCGACGCGGGCCGCGTCCATCGCCGTGTTACCGCCGCCATAGACCGCGACCCGCCCACTCAGCGGGGCCTGCTCGCCCGCGGCGACCGCGTGCAGGAACGTCACGGCGTCGAGGATGCGGGCGGCGTCGGCGTTGGGGATCTCCACCCGCTTGGACAGGTGCGCGCCGACCGCGACGAAGACCGCGTCGAAGCCGCCCTGCTCCATCTCGGCCTGCAGGTCGGTCACGCGGTGGTTCTGCTCGAAGGTCACGCCCAGCGCGGCGATCCGGCGGATCTCGGCATCGAGGACGTCACGCGGAAGCCGGTAGCCCGGGATGCCGTACCGCATCATGCCGCCGGCCTCGGGGGCGTTGTCGCGCACGACGACCTCGTGCCCGAGACGGGTGAGGTGGTAGGCCGCGGAGAGACCGCTCGGGCCCGCCCCGACGACGAGCACCCGCCGGCCCGTGGGACTCGGCGGTGGGGTGAACGCCCACCCCTCACTGATCGCGCGGTCCCCCAGCGAACGCTCCACCGCGTGGATGGAGACGGCTCCGTCGAGCTCGGCGCGGTTGCAGACCGTCTCGCACGGGTGATAGCAGACCCGGCCGTGGATGGCGGGGAAGGGGTTGTCGGCGGTCAGCGCCCGCCAGGCGGCCTCGTGGTCGCCGGCCTTGACGAGGCCGAGCCAGGCCTGGATGTTCTCGCCCGCCGGGCAGCCCGCGTTGCAGGGTGGCATCAGGTCGACGTAGACCGGTCGGCTCAGGCGGACGGGGCCGGCGCCCAGCCGACCCAGTCCGAGGGGGGCCGGCGGCGTGAGGTCGCGGCGGTCGTCCACGGGTGCTCCCATCGGGGAGCCCTCGCGTGCCGGGGTGCACGAAAGAGCTTCAGTCCGTAGCCTTCCCGAGCCCAGGGCGCCCGAGTAGGGCCCAACGTCCCGGGTGCGGTGGTGCCCGGGCCGGAGGCCGGTCTGCCGCAGACGGGACGTTCGCCCCTATCGGCACGGACCGCCGCGGTGATGTGCTGCATGACAAACCCGGTCGATGTCGGACACCCCACCAGAAGGAGCATGACGATGAAAGCACGCCAGGGAGACCGCCTCATCCTCGCGGCCGGCCACGTCGACGAGCCCACGCGGGACGGCGAGGTGCTGGAGGTCAGGGGGGACGACGGGGAGCCGCCCTACCTCGTGCGGTGGGCCGACGGGCATACCGGGCTTCTCTATCCGGGACCCGGGGCGGTCCTGCGCATCGGGCCCGACGTCGTACACACGGCCAGTTCGCCCGTCGCTGCGAGGGTCGAGGCGCCCGCAGGCCGCCACGTCCGCGAGTGGCACGTGCGCGTGTCCATCTTCGAGTCAGGGGACGACACCAGCGCCAATGTCGTTCTCCTCACTGATGCCCCGAGTCACCTCACTGCGCGCGGCGAGAGCCACCGCAGCCCCGGAGACGTCTCGGTGCCCGAGATCGGGGACGAGGTCGCCGTCGCACGGGCCCTGCGGCACCTTGCCGACCAGCTCCTGGCCACCGCGATGGAGGACATCAGCGCCCAGTGACCCCGGAGGAGGCGCGCGCGACACCGCGCGCGCCTTCTTCCGGAGCGAGACCGCGAGGTCAGGCGGCGATGGGGATCCGGCGCACGAAGGCCTCGACCTTATTCTCCCAGTCCTCCTCGAGCGGTCCCTTCGGTGCGGTGACGTAGACCTTGTCCTCCGCGATCCTCACGAGTCCCTTGCTCTCGAGGATCTCGTTCATGATGGGCCGGACGCGCTGGTACCTGCCCAGCTCCTGCTCGGTCAGCATCTTCCCGGTCTTCCGATCCGTCCGTGGCCTCACCTCGGTCGTGAGGATGGCGTACCTGGTGCCGGCGGCCAGCACCACGTCCTTGAGGAAGCGACGTGCGCCGCCGATCGGCTTGCCCATCCGCCCGGGAGAGCTGAACAGGTAGAGGTCGGCCGGCGGCAGCTTGTCCGGACTCAGTCGCGTGATGTGATGGACGTCGACCACGACGCCGTTGGTGGCCATCTGCCGCTTGAACTCTTCGGCGACCATGGCTCCGTTGCCGTAGTGCGAGGCGTGGACGTACTCGATCTTCATGGTGCAGCTCCAGGTGGATACAACCGGGTCGCACGTGGGTCGCACGACATCAGGTCACGCGGTCAGCGGGTGTCCGACCCCGCGTCGACGCGCTCGGACAGGACGGCTGCCCGGCCGGCCTCCAGCCGCGCCACCGGCACGCGCGGCGGTGAGCAGGAGACGTAGTCGAGTCCGAGGTCGGCGCAGAATCGCACCGAGGCCGGGTCGCCACCGTGCTCACCGCACAGGCCGAGGCCGAGGGCGGGACGAGCCGCCCGACCCTCCTCGCAGGAGATGTGCATCAGCCGGCCGACCCCGCGCTCGTCGAGGGTGTCGAAGGGGTCGAACGACAGCAGACCCTGCTGGCGGTAGAGCCCGAGGAAGCTGGTCTCGGCATCGTCGCGGGAGATCCCCCAGGTGGTCTGGGTGAGGTCGTTGGTGCCGAAGGAGAAGAACTCGGCGCTGCGGGCGAGGTCGCCCGAGGTGAGGGCCGCCCTCGGCAGCTCGATCATGACGCCGATCGGCACCGTGAGGTCCAGGCCGCGTCGGGCGGAGACCTCGGCGAGCGCCGACTCGATCCGCGCGCGGGCCTGCTTCAGCTCCTTCTCGTCGCTGACGAGGGGGATCATGATCTCCAGCTGCGGGTTGCGCCCCCGCACGAGCAGCTCGGCGTAGGCGTCGCCGAGTGCGCGCACCTGGGCGTCGAGCAGCTCGGGGACGACCGCGAGCAGCCGCACGCCACGCAGCCCGAGCATGGGGTTGACCTCGTGCCACCGGCGGACCACCGCGAGCAGGTGCTCGAGACCGGCGTCGTGCTGGCCGCGCTCCTCGATGACCGCGACCCGGGTCGACAGGTCGACCAGGTCGGGCAGGAACTCGTGCAGCGGTGGGTCGAGCAGGCGGACGACGACCGGGAGCCCGTCCATCTCCTCGAGGATCTCGAGGAAGTCGTGCCGGGTCAGCTCCTCGATCTTGGCCAGGGCCTCGGTGCGGCCGCTGTCGGTCACCACCTTCTCGACGAGCACGCGCCGGTCGCCCAGCAGCATGTGCTCGGTGCGGGCGAGACCGATGCCCTGGGCTCCGAAGCCCTTGGCCGCCTTGGCGTCGGCGAGGGTCTCCGCGTTGGCGCGCACCCCCAGGTGGCGCCGCAAGTCGGCATGCACTAGCAGGCGGACAACGGCCGCAGCCGTGGGGTCCTCCGTGGCGGGCGCCTCGAGGACGGTCGTCGCCTGCAGCGCGGCTGCGACCGGGCTGGGCCGCACGTCGCGGCGTCCGCGGCATACCTCTCCCGTGCTCCCGTCAACCGAGACGACGTCGCCCTCGGCGAGGATCGCGCCGTCCTGCAACACGATTCGATGCTCCCGGACGTCGATCTCCAGGTCGCGGAGCCCGGTCACGCATGCGCGACCCAGCCCCCGCGCGACGACGGCGGCGTGCGAGGTCAACCCACCGCGTGAGGTGATGACCGCCTCGGCGACCAGCATGCCCGCCAGGTCGTCAGGACTGGTCTCGGGTCGCGCGAGCACGACCTTGCGGCCCTGCGCGGCGACGATGACCGCGGCGCCCGAGCTGAAGACGAGCTCACCGACAGCGGCGCCGGGGCTGGCGGCCAGACCGGTCGCGACGACGTCGCTCGTGCCGCCGGGGGCGAACTGGGGGTGCAGCAGGCTCTGCAGCTGACCGCCGTCGACGCGCACGAGGGCCTCGTCCATGTCGATGGTGCCGGCGTCCGCGAGGTCGACCGCGATCCGGAAGGCGGCGGCCGGGCTGCGTTTGCCGACTCGGGTCTGCAGGATCCACAGGTGGGCGTCCTCGACGGTGAACTCGACGTCGCACACGTCGGTGTAGTGGCGCTCCAGCGTCTCCAGGTGCCGCAGCAGCTCGGCGTGGACAGCCGGCTGCAGGCGGTCGAGGTCGTCGAGGGAGAGCGTGACACGGCTGCCGTTGACGACGTCCTCACCCTGGGCGTTCGGCAGGTAGTCACCGTAGGCACCGGGCGCACCGGTGGCCGGGTTGCGGGTGAAGCAGACACCGCTGCCGCTGTCGGGACCGGTGTTGCCGAAGACCATCTCGATGATGTTCACGGCCGTGCCGAGGTCGTCGCTGATCCCCTCGTGCAGGCGGTAGAGCCGCGCACGGTCACCGTTCCACGACTCGAAGACCGACCGGATCGATCGCACCAGCTGCTCGTGCGGGTCCTGCGGCAGGTCCTCACCGCCCTGCTCGACGCAGATGCGGCGGAACTCCGCCGTCAGCTCGCGCAACGTGTCCGCGTCGAGACCGCTGTCGTCCGCGACGCCCCGTGCCTCGCGGGCGCGCGCCAGGGCGTCCTCGAAGAAGTCGGCACCGACGCCGAGGACGGTGCGGCCATACATCTGCGTGAGGCGGCGGTAGCAGTCCCACGCGAAGCGCTCGCCACCCCGGTCGGCGAGACCGGGCAGGGTGGCGTCGGTCAGGCCGACGTTGAGGATCGTCTCCATCATGCCGGGCATCGAGAACCGGGCGCCGGAGCGGACCGAGACCAGCAGGGGGTCGGCGACGTCGCCGAAGCCCCGCCCGGCCTCGATCACGAGCTCGTGCAGCCGCTCGAGGACGAGCACCTGGAGCTCGGCCGGTTCCTTGCCGTCGACCAGGTAGGTGCGGCACGCCTCGGTGGTGATGACGAAACCGTGCGGCACCGGGAGTCCGAGCCGCGTCATCTCCGCCAGGTTCGCCCCCTTCCCACCCAGCAGGTCCACCATGGTGCGGTCGCCGTCATGCAGGCTCATCACCAGCGGGGTTCGTACGCTCTGGGTCAACGTGGTCACGAGATGTCTCCTCAACGAGAATGGGGCACGTCTGTATCTGCCAGACCCCAACGCTTCCCGGTCGTATGCCGTGGGGACAGAGACCTTCGTCCCGGCGTCGGGAGGTGGGACCGGTGGCGGGCAAGAGGCAGGGACCTTTGACCCGAGACGTTCGGCCGTCGCGCCGTCACGATGGCAGGACCGAACAACGCGGCAGGAGTTCTCTGATGAGCGAGTCAACGCACGTGGATGGGCCGGGCGGACCCGTGGTGGTCGGCTGTGACGGGTCCTGGCCGGGTGCCCAGGCCGTCATCGTCGCGGCCGCGGCCGCCCAGCGACGTGGCACCCCGCTGAAGCTGCTGGTCATCGAACGACCACCCGAGACCGCGACGGAGAGCCGTGACGCCGCCGTGGAGCACGCTCGCTACGTGGGCGAGACGGCCCGGATGCAGGCGCTGAGTGCCGACCCGGGCATCGACACCGAGGTGGTCCTGGCGACGGACATCCACGACGCGCGCGTCGAGCAGCTCACGAGGCAGGCCGGCCTGCTGGTCCTG
Source organism: Lapillicoccus sp. (assembly GCF_025353065.1). Lineage (GTDB taxonomy): Bacteria > Actinomycetota > Actinomycetes > Actinomycetales > Dermatophilaceae > Lapillicoccus. Next base: position 1,739 of record NZ_JANXRJ010000289.1, on the reverse strand, counting down.
GGCTCCTACGGGGCCGGCGGTCAGGTGGCCCTGTCCCTCGGGTCGATGAGCGAGGCCCTGGCCCGGGCCTTCGCCTGCCCCCTGCTGCTGCCGCACGCCCGGGTCGGCGAGTCGCTGAGAGCCGGGACGCGCCCACCCACGGTCGTCGCCGCGGTCAGTCGCAACGAGAGCGCCCACCACGTCGTGGCCGCCGCCGCCCGGGAGGCGGCCGAGCGGCACGTCCCCCTCCTGATCGTCCACGCGCTGTCGATGCAGGACGCCGCCGAGTTTGCGAGCGAGCAGGACTGGGTCGCCACCCTGGTGGCCGCGGTCGGCGTCCCCGCGTGGTTGCCGCACCGCACCGTCGTCACGGTGGCCGACCCCGTCGCTGCCGTCCTCGACCGCGTCGAGTCCGACGACCTGCTCGTCGTCGCCACCCGCGGCGAAGGCCGTCTGGCCGGCCTGGTCTCCGGCTCGGTCACCCGGGCCCTGCTCGACGCAGGACAGTGCGACGTCCTGGTCGTCGACCACGGCAGCGTCAGCCACAGCGCGGTCGGGCCCACCTCCGGCCTGGCGTCGGAACCGGCCCAGGTCAACATCCCGAACGCCGCGGTGACGCTCTCCGCCACGGAGTGCTGGTCGTTCCTGCGCGGCGCAGCCGTGGGACGTCTCGGGGTCTCGGTCGACGGCCGACAGGACATCTTCCCGGTCAACCACGTCGTCAGCCGCGAGTCCGTCGTCTTCCGGACGGCGCAGGGGTCCAAGCTCGACGCCTGCGTGAACCAGCCGGTGGCCTTCGAGGTCGACGGCTTCGACACGGCCACGGGTGACGCCTGGAGCGTCGTCGTCAAGGGCACCGCCCGCGAGCTGCAGGGACGCGACGAGATCATCCGGGCGCTGCGGCTGCCGATCGCGCCGTGGCCGGGCGACCCGAAGCCGCGCATCGTGCAGATCGACCCCTATCCCGGCCCGGGTGCCGTGACCGGTCGGCGGTTCCACGTCTTCGGCGGGCTCACGGCGATGAGCAGCAGCGCGGCGGAGGGATGGCTCTCCGTCCCGAGCCCGGGACCGGTTCCCATCCACCCCTGACGGCCGATCCTCGACCGCGAACCGGTGGGCTCCACCTAGCGACGACCGTTGGTCCTCGCCGCCGTCGCCGCTGAGCGTCTGGAGGTGCCCCCGCACTCACCGACGGTCGTCGTTACGCGCCAGCAACCCTGGTCTCGCTGCTCTAGGTTGGCGGTATGAACGGTGCGCAGGCCCTGATCCGGACGCTCGTCGACTCCGGGGTCGACGTCTGCTTCGCCAACCCGGGGACGTCTGAGATGCACTTCGTCGCCGCCCTCGACGATGTGCCCGAGATGCGGGGAGTACTCGCCCTCTTCGAGGGTGTCGTCACCGGAGCCGCCGATGGCTATGGCCGGATGGCCGATCGCCCGGCCGCCACCCTGCTGCACCTCGGTTCGGGCTTGGGCAACGGGCTGGCAAACCTGCACAACGCCCGGCGAGCTCACACCCCGATCGTCAACATCGTCGGCGATCACGCCACGTATCACAAGCAGTACGACGCTCCGCTCGACTCTGACATCGAGACCGTCGCCCGCAACGTGTCGGGTTGGGTGCGCACGTCGACCGGTCCGACCCAGGTCGCCACCGATGCGGCCGACGCCATGGCCGCGGCCAGCCGACCGCCGGGTCAGGTCGCCACCCTGATCCTGCCAGCCGATGCCTCGTGGCTCGACGGTGCCGAGCCGGCCGCT
>NZ_JANXRJ010000282.1 GCF_025353065.1 Lapillicoccus sp. | reverse complement strand
CTTCGCGGCCTTCGCGGCGGGCGCGGGGAAGTACTTCGGCGGCCTCGACATCAACGCCTTCGCCGCCTACCTGCCGACGGTCTCGCCCTACACCCCGATCACGCCGACCCGCATCGCCGGGACGCTGTAGGCGGGCCCGAGCCACGTGACTCAGCGAGCCACTCGACTCGGTGTGTGCCCGCTGAGTCAGGTGGCTCGACTCGGAGTCACGTATGACGGGTCCGGCGGGTGAGGCCGCCGCTCAGGCCTCGGCGGCCATCGCCTCCATGTCGCGAGGACGCTCCGAGACGAAGCGGTAGCCGACGTTGCGGATCGTGCCGATGAGGAACTCGTGGTCGTGGCCGAGCTTGGCCCGCAGTCGCCGCACATGGACGTCGACGGTGCGCGTGCCGCCGAAGTAGTCGTAGCCCCAGACCTCCTGGAGCAGCTGGGCCCGGCTGAACACCCGACCCGGGTGCTGCGCGAGGAACTTCAGCAGCTCGAACTCCTTGTAGGTGAGGTCGAGCGCCCGCCCACGGACCTTGGCGGAGTAGGTGTTCTCGTCGATCGTGAGGTCACCCGCCTTGATCGGGCCGTTCTCGCCGACCTCGACCCCCTCGGTGCGTGTCATCGCCAGCCGCAGCCGGGCATCCACCTCCGCCGGCCCCGCACTGTCGAGGATGACGTCGTCGACGCCCCACTCGCTGGTCAGGCCGGCCAGCCCGCCCTCGGTGAGGACGACCATGAGCGGGCTGACCAGGCCGGTCGCCCGCAGCACGCGGCACAAGGACTTCGCCTGCGCCAGATCGGTGCGGGCGTCCACGAGGAGGACGTCACCCGCGGGAGCGTCGACGAGGGCCGTCGGCTCTGCCGGGAGGATGCGGACCTGGTGGCTCAGCAGGCCCAGGGCCGGCAGGACCTCCGCGCTGGGAGCCAGCGCGTTGGTGAGCAGGAGCAGGTGGGCCACATGCCCGAGGATAATCGCATGGGGGACCGCTCCACCGCCCACTCCCACACCCTGACCACCCTGACCACCCGAGGAGACGACGATGTCGCCCGACCACGCCGAGGAACGCCCGAGGCAGCCCGCCGTGACGGTCCGCTACTGGGCCGGGGCGCGCGCCGCTGCCGGCGTCGGCGAGGACGTCGTCACCGGTTCGTCGGTGCGTGAGGTCACGGCTGCGGTCGCCGCCCGCCGACCCGCGCTCCTGCCCGTGCTCGCCGTCGCGACGCTGCTCGTGGACGGCGTCCGCCGGGGTCTCGACGACCTCGTCGAACCCGGCGCGGTGCTGGAGGTGCTCCCGCCCTTCGCGGGGGGGTGATGCGAGGATGTTCCGCGTGCACGAAGCCGACCCGGTGATCCACGATCCCTCCGAGACCCGGGCCTCTCGCCGGGCCGCCCGCGCTGCTGCCGTGGAGGCGGCCGCGAACGATGCCCAGGCCCGTGACGCGGTGCCGGTCCCCGTCGTCACGACGGTCGCCACGACCGCGATGGCGCTCCTGGTCGCCGTGTCCGGGCTCTCGGGACAGCTCGTCACCAGCCTGGCGCTGGTCTTCGCCGGCGTCGTCCTCGCCTGGGGCTGGCCCACCCTCCTCGAGTCGCCGTCGCCCCGGTGGTCCGGGGTCGTCGTCGGGATCGGCGGCGTCGCGGTGCCGGCGACGGCGGGACTCACCCCCGACGCCGAGCAGCTGCGCTGGCTGCCGGTCCCCATCGGGATCACCCTCATCCTCTGCTTCCTCCAGCAGCTCCTGCGCCACGACCGGACCCGCCTCACCGAAGGACTCGCCGGGACGATCGCCGGTCTCGCGATCGCGACCGCCGGGGCTCCGCTGGCGGTGGTCCCGGTCTACCCCGGCGGCTCCGCCTTCCTCCTCGCCGCGATGTCGGCGGTCGTCGCCGGCTGCCTCGTCGAGCAGCTCGGCCGGGTCGGGGCCGTGCAGCGGTGGGTCCTCGCGCCGGTCCTGCTGGCCGGCGGGCTCGCGGCATACGCGGTGGCGCTGCTCGCGGACGGGACCCTCACGGCGGTCCCGGCCATGCTCATCGGCGTCCTCGTCGCGGCGATCTCCCACGCCCTGCGCCGGGTCATGGCCGTGCAGCCGACCGCCGCGGCGGTCCCGTCGGCGCTCGCCAACGGGACGGCATCCGTCCTCGTCGTCGGGGTCGTGGTCTATCTCCTGACGCGGGTCTTCGTCGGTTAGTCCCGGCTCCTCTTCAGTAGACGAGGGCCTGCACGCCCGGCGCCAGCGCCTCCTCGACGAACGACGCCGCCCCGGCGATCCGCGCACCCGGCAGCAGGTCGGCCTCGGTGAGCTCACGCCGGGCCGCGCACTGGCTGCAGACCGTGACCGTCGCCTCGGCCAGGAGGACGTCGCGCAGGTCCGCCAACGGAGCGGAGAACGGCAGGCTGAGCTCCTCGGCCCGACCGGGCACGACGAGCCACGTAGCCTCCCCGGTGAGCCACAGGCTGACCTGCGCCCCGGTGGCCAACGCCGTCGCGGCGACGGTCACGCCCTGCGAATAGCGCTCCGGCGCCTCGGCCCCGGTGGTGATCTTGACGAGCAGGCGGCGGGTCGGGACGTCAGGCGCGGGCGGAACGCTCGAGGCAGGCGCGGACGGCGAAGAGGTGCTCACCGGGTCAGGCTACGATCCACGACGTGACCGCCGAAGCCCGCCGCCGCTCCGTATGCCGGGTGGACCGCTGATGTTCACCCTCGACCTCGACCTGCCCGAGCGGCTGCGGCCGCTCGCCTGGCTGATCGGCCGCTGGGAGGGGGTCGGCGTGGTCGGCTACCCCACCATCGAGTCGGTCAACTTCGGGCAGGAGATCATCTGCTCGCACGACGGGCGCGGCTTCCTCGAGTGGCAGAGCCACGCCTGGCTGCTCGACCAGGAGACCGGTGAGCGGGTGCGCCCCCTCGCGACCGAGCTCGGCTTCTGGCGGCCCGGTGAGGACGGCACCGACGTCGAGCTGCTCCTCACGCACCCCACCGGCATCCTCGAGATGTACTACGGCACGATGGAGCCGGCCAAGATCCAGCTCGCCACCGACAGCGTCGTGCGCAGCCCGCTGGCCAAGGAGTACAACGCCGGCACCCGGCTCTACGGCCTCGTCGAGTCGCAGCTGATGTGGGTCATGGACATGGCCGCCGTCGGGCAGCCCCTCCAGAGCCACATCTCGGCCCAGCTCACGCGGATGGACTGAGCTCACGCGGATGGACTGACGGACCCCCTCGCTACCCTTGTCGTCGTGAGCGATCTCGGGTCGGCCCTCCGGGCGCAGGGCAAGCGGGTCACGCCGCAGCGTCGGCGGATCCTCGCTGCCGTCACCGCCCTGGCGCACGCGACTCCCGACGCGGTGGCGAAGGCGGTCGGCGAGGACGGCGGCGTCGAGCTGCCGCTGTCGACGATCTACCGCGGTCTCGAGGTCCTCGAGGAGCTCGGCTTCGTCACGCACACCCACCTCGACCACCACGCCCCGAGCTACCACCTCGCCGAGCACGCGACCCACATCCACCTCGTCTGCCTCGGCTGCGGTCGGGTCGCGGAGGCCGAGGTCGAGGAGGCCGCCGGCTTCACCGGGAATCTTCGGAGCCGTCACGGCTTTGACGCAGACGTGACCCACATGGCGGTCCACGGCTGGTGCGCGGACTGCGCGCCCGACCACGGACCGCACCACGGACAAGGACCCGGATGACCACCGCGCTCGCCTCACCCCTGCTCGGCGCCCCGCGGGCGGTCGCCGGTGAAGGCGTCGACGCCCCCGTGGCCGCGCACTACGGCGACCCGATGCGCGAGCAGCGGCTCCTCGTCGAGCGGCTCGCCGTCGTCGACCTGTCGCACCGGCCCGTCCTCACCGTCACCGGCGCCGACCGGTTGTCCTGGCTGCACTCGCTCACCACCCAGCACCTCCTCGGCCTGCCGGCACGCGAGTCGCGGGAGTCGCTCATCCTCAGCCCAAAGGGGCACATCGAGCACGACCTCCACCTCGTCGACGACGGGGAGACCACCTGGATCACGACCGAGCCCGGCGCGAGCGAGGCCCTGCTCCGGTGGCTCGACTCGATGCGCTTCATGCTCCGGGTCGAGGTCGCGGACGTCTCTGCGGCGTATGCCGTGCTCGGCGAGCCGCACGCCGCGGAGTCCCTGCCGGGAGAGCCCCTCGCGTGGCGCGACCCGTGGCCCGACCTGGTCGGTGAGACCGCGGCATACGGGCCGGAGGTCGGGCACCCCGGCCTCGGCCGCCAATGGCGCGAGCTCATCGTGCCGCGGGCGGACCTCGTTGCCACAGTTGGCGATCGGCCGCTCGCCGGGATGTGGGCGGCTGAGGCGCTGCGCGTGGGTGCGTGGCGCCCGCGGCTCGGCTTCGAGACCGACCACCGCACGCTCGTCCACGAGGTCGACTGGCTGCGCAGCGCCGTCCACCTGCACAAGGGCTGCTACCGCGGGCAGGAGACCGTCGCTCGCGTCCACAACCTCGGCCGACCGCCGCGGCGGCTCGCGTTCCTCCACCTCGACGGCTCGGGCCACATCCTGCCGGCGCGCGGGAGCGCGGTCACCCTCGACGGACGCGCCGTGGGCTTCCTGACCTCGGTGGCCCGGCACTACGAGGACGGGCCGATCGGGCTGGCGCTGGTCAAGCGCAACATCCCGGTCGACGCCGAGCTGCTGATCGGTGACACCGCCGCGGCGCAGACGGAGATCGTCGCCCGCTGACGGCGGGCCTGCGGCGTGCCGCCGCGGCATACCCGGTGGTGCGTGCCTGATTGGATGGGCGGATGAGCCGCAGCGCCGCGTCCACCTTCATCACCGTCGCGCCCACCGGCGCCGAGAGCGCGAAGGCCGACGTGCCCCAGCTGCCCACGACGCTCGAGGAGCTGGTCGAGACGGCGGTGCGCTGCGAGGCTGCCGGCGCCGCGCTCATCCACCTGCACATCCGTGACGCCGAGCACCGGCCGACGCTCGACCACGGGCTGCTGAGCGCGAGCGTCGACGCGCTGCGCGAGTCCACCGACCTCATCGTCCAGCTGTCGACCGGGGGCAGCGTCCACGACCCGCTCGAGCAGCGGCTGACCGTGCTCGATGCCGAGCCCGACTCCTGCTCGCTCACCTGCGGCACGACGAACTTCGGCGCCGACGTCTTCCTCAACCCCTGGCCCTTCATGGTCGAGCTCTACCGCCAGTCGATCGCCCGCGAGGTCGTCCCCGAGTTCGAGCTCTTCGACCTCGGCCACGTCGACTCGTTGCGCCGGCTGCTCGACCAGGAGGGCCTGCCCTACGGCGGCCGCGTGCACGTCGACCTCGTCACCGGCGTGCCGGGCGGTATGCCGGGCACCCCCGCCGCGGTCCTCGCCGCCGTGGCTGCGCTGCCGCCGCAGGTGACGAGCTGGGCCGCGACCGGGATCGGTCGCAGCCACCTGCCCGTCCTCGCGACCGCCCTCGGCGCCGGCGGCCACCTGCGGGTGGGGATGGAGGACAACCTCGCTTACGCGAAGGGCCGGCCCGTGCAGCACAACGAGGAGCTCGTCGCCCGCGCCGCCGAGATCGCGACGGCGATGCAGCGCCCCCCGATGTCGACCACCGACGCCCGCGAGCTGCTGGCGATCAAGCGCCGCTGACCCCCGCGGTTCCCCTCATCTACGTCACCCGCCCTCACCCCCTCTTGTTGCTTCCGGATGGCCCGAATTCGTGGTTGTGACCCCTGATTCGGGCCATCCCGAAGCAACAAGCGGGGGGGGCCGTGAGGCGTGCGTAGCCTCGGCCCGGTATGCCGGTGTGCTCGACCTCACGTCGGCTGCGCTGTCCTCAGTTTGCACAGTGCTAACTCCAGCAAGCATAATGGAGGCATGAGCAAGCTGTCGCCACACGAGCTGGGAGCCTTCCTGCGCGAGCAGCGCCAGGCCGCCCAGCTCTCGTTGCGCCAGCTGTCCGATCTCGCTGGCGTCTCCAACCCCTACCTCTCGCAGATCGAGCGGGGCCTGAAGAAGCCGAGTGCCGAGATCCTCCAACAGCTCGCCCGGGGCCTCCAGGTCTCGGCCGAGTCGCTCTACGTGCACGCCGGGTTCCTGGAGGCGGCCGCCGAGCCACTGGGGAAGTCCCGGGTTCGCGAGGCCATCGCCGCCGACACCGCCCTGACACCACGTCAGCGCGCGGTCCTCGTCGACGTCTACGAGTCGTTCGTCGGGCCCGTGGGCCAGGACGACGGCCACCCGGACGACGACCGACCTGCCGCCCGCAGCGCCGCTGGCACCGACCGGGGCAACGACCAGCCCACCACCACTCCCTCTGCCGCACCCGTCACCCCGAAGTCGAGGGTCTCGGGCGCGCGCACCACCGGGTCGCGCCGCACGCCCCGCGCGACCACCTCCTGAACCCGAAAACCCCCCTCCATCCCGGTAACCCGGGAACACCACCAAGGAGCACATCATGGCTTTTGTTACCGACCTCCGCAGGACCGTCACCGACGCCACCCCCGTCATGGCCGCCGTCGGCATCACCGACCTCGCCGTCGAGAAGGTGCGCGAGGCCCGCGCCCAGGCGCTCGCCACGAGCAAGTCGCTCGCCGCCATCGATCCGAGGGAGGTCCAGCACGAGCTGACCGCCCAGGCCGAGCTGACCGTCCAGCAGGCCAAGGCCACCCCGGCGCACCTGATCAACCGTGGCCTCGAGCTCGCGGGCAAGGCCCAGGAGCAGTACGACGAGCTCGCGGTCCGCGGCGAGAAGCTGGTCCAGCGGATCCGCACCCAGCGCGCGACCCAGGACCTCATCGCCCAGGTCGACCAGACCGTCGCGACCGGCAAGGGCGCCATGACGACCGCCCGCAAGGCCGTTGCCGCCACCCAGACCTCCGCCCGCGCGACGTTCACGACCGGTCGCAAGCAGGCTGCCAAGACGGTCGACGCGATCGCCTCGACCATCGAGGACGACATCGACACGCTCGCCCCGGTCGTCGAGGACTCGGCCAAGCGCACCCGCACCGCCGCCAGGAAGACCGCGACGACCGCACGCAAGGGCGCCGTGAGGACCTCCTCGCGCGCCAAGGCGACGACGACCACCGCCAAGACGGCCACGACCCGGGCACGGGTGGCCGCCGAGGACGCCGCCGCCAAGGTCGGCGACTGACCTTTGCACCCGTTGCGTCCGCGCCGAAGCGACACCGGTACGCCGTTCGCGCGGACGTAGCACTTTGTCACCCCACTGCGTCCGCGCCGACGCGACACCGGTATGCCGTTGGCGCGGACGCTGGGGGGTGGCTGTCAGACTGGAGCGCGTGTCTGAACCGTCCCCGCCCCACAACGCTGTCCCCTCCTCAGCGCTGGCCCAGGCGCCGATCGTCGCCCATGTGGTCCGCTCCGGGTTCGTCGAGAGCGTCCACCGTGGCACCGTCGTCGTGACGGCCCCCGACGGCAGCATCGACTGGGCCGCCGGCGACCCGCGCGGCCCCGTGCTAGCCCGCTCGTCCAACAAGCCGATCCAGGCGCTCGCGATGGTCCGGTCCGGGCTCGACCTCCCGCCGCACCTGCTCGCGCTCGCCTGCTCGAGCCACTCCGGCGAGCCCTTCCACCTCCAGGGCGTCCAGGACATCCTGGCCGGCGCCGGCCTGACCGAGGCCGACCTCCAGAACACCCCGGGCTACCCGATCGACGAGGCCGAGCACGACGCCTGGATCCGCGCCTCGCGACCGAAGAGCCCGCTCGGCCAGAACTGCTCCGGCAAGCACTCCGCGATGCTTGCCACCTGCGTCGCGGCCGGCTGGGAGCCCGCGACCTACCGCGACCCGCTGCACCCCCTGCAGCGGGCCATCACGACGACGATCGAGGAGCTGTCGGGCGAGTCCGTCGTCGCGGTCGCCGTCGACGGGTGCGGTGCCCCGCTGCACGCCTACGCCCTGACCGGCCTCGCCCGCGCCTTCGGGCGCCTCGCCGTGGCCGAGCCGGGCACGGCACCCGGGCGGGTCGCCGACGCGATGCGACTGGAGCCGGCATACCTCGGCGGGACGCACCGCCAAGTGACCGCCCTGGTGCGCGGGTCGGCCGGCCTGATCGCCAAGGACGGCGCCGAGTCGGTGTATGCCGTGGGCCTGCCCGACGGGCGCGGTGTCGCCGTCAAGATCGCCGACGGCTACCCCCGGGCGGCGCCGGTGGTGCTCGCGGCCGCCCTGCGCCGGGTCGGGCTCGACGCGGCCGAGGCGATCGCGACCCTCGAGGAGGCGCCGGTCCTCGGGCACGGCGACCCGGTGGGCGCCATCGTGGCCGTCGGTCTCGACGCCTGAGCCCCCGTGCGCACCGTCCTCCAGCGCGTGACGCGCGCCCGCGTGGTCGTCGGGGGCGTGGTGGTCGGCGAGATCTCCCGGCCGGGGCTGCTCGCCCTCGTCGGCGTCACGCACGACGACGGGCCGGAGCAGGTCGAGCGCACCGCTCGCAAGATCGCGGAGCTGCGGATCCTGCGTGAGGAGCAGTCGGTGGTCGACACCGGCGCCCCGGTCCTCGTCGTCAGCCAGTTCACCCTCTACGGCGACACCCGGAAGGGGCGGCGACCCTCGTGGACGGCCGCCGCCCCCGGGCCGGTGGCCGAACCCCTCGTCGACGGGGTCGTCGCGGCCCTGCGACAACGGGGCATCGAGGTGGCCACGGGAACTTTTGGGGCCGATATGGAGGTTTCCCTGGTGAACGACGGCCCCGTCACCCTCGTCGTCGACGTCTGACCCCCCGGTGACCCGATCCTCGAACTAGGCTTGGTCAACATGCAGCTCTTTAACCAGGTGCAGGGCACGCTCCTGCTCGTCCTCGGCATCGTCGCCCTCGCCTGCGAGGTGTTCGCCCTCGTGGACGCGCTGCGGCATCGGACCGACGCTTACACTGCTGCGGGAAAGCGGACGAAGAGCTTCTGGCTCATCGTGCTCGTCGTCGCCCTCGTCATCGGCGTCGTGACCATCTTCAACGTCCTGGGCTTCGTCGGGATCATCGCCTTCGTCGCCGCCGCCGTGTATCTTGCCGACGTGCGACCGGCTCTGCGCCAGGTCACCGGGCGCGGCGGTAGCCGCAAGAACCAGGGTCCCTACGGCCCCTGGTGACGGTCTGACGCACACGAGCCAACGAGGGGGAGTCTTGACGGGTCTCGAGAGAGAGCGCGGCCCGGCCGAAGAAATTTTCGAGTCCGAGCGACCGTGGGGCGGGTTCCAGCAGCTGGTCTCCAACGAGAGCGTGACGGTCAAGATCATCACGGTCCAGCCCGGCCACCGGCTCTCGCTCCAGCGGCACCAGTCACGGAGCGAGATGTGGACGGTGCTCGACGTGCCGATCGACATCGTCGTCGACGACCGGCAGTGGACGGCCGCACGCGGCGAGACCATCTGGGTCCCCCAGGGAGCAACCCACCGGATGGGCAACAGCGGCGACGCGCCCGGGCGGTTGCTCGAAGTCGCTTTCGGCCACTTCGACGAGGACGACATCGAGCGCCTCGAGGACGACTACGCCCGCACGGAGGGCTGAGCGGCCGGCTTAGATTCGGCGGGTCAGCGACGGGCGACGAACGGTCGTCCGCCCGGCTCGACCGCCGACCAGGCGACGGTGAGCTCCCCGAGACGCCAGCGACCGGGCCCGTCGAGCAGCGGCCACCCCTGCTCGCGCAGGGCGCCGAGCGCGGCCAGACAGCGCTGCCGTACCCCGTATGCCGCGTGCCCGGCCGCGTGGTCCCACGCCCGGTCGAGCGCCATGAGGAACGCGTGCACCGGCTCGCCCGGCACGTTGCGGTGGATGAGCACCTTCGGCAGTCGCTCGGCGACGTCGGACGGCCGCCCGAGGTCGGCCAGCCGGAGCGAGACCGAGAGGCTGACCGGACCCCCGGCCTCGACGGCGACCCACGCACTGCGGCGGCCGAGCTCGTCGCACGTCCCGTCGACGAGCAGCCCTTCGGGAGCCAGTCGCCCGACGACCTCGGCCCAGGCCCCCGCCACCTCGCCCTCGGCATACTGGCGCAGCACGTTGAACGCGCGGACGACCACCGGCCGGGAGCCGCCTTCCAGCGGCACCTCGAAGCCGCCGAGCCGGAAGCTGAGTCCCGGTCGTTCCAGCGGCCGCCCGGCGGCCACCCGCGCGGGGTCGATCTCGATGCCGACGACCTCGACGTCGGGGCGCACGCGGCGCAGCCGGTCGCTGAGCTCGACCGCGGTGACCGGCGAGGCGCCGTAGCCGAGGTCGACGACCACCGGCGGGGTCGGCGACTGCCGCAACCGCCACCCCTGCGGCCCGGCGATCCAGCGGTCGACGCGACGCAGCCGGTTCGGGTTGGTCGTGCCGCGGGTCACGACCCCGATCGGTTTCGCGCGCGCCACACGGCGAGCGTATGCCGTGCCATCCTCGGCGGATGCGCAGCGTCTACGAGGCCGCCGGTGGCACGGAGGGCCTGGTCCGCCTCGCCGGGGCTTGGCACAGGCGGGTGATGGCCGACGAGGTCGTCGCCCACGCGTTCAGTCACGGGTTCCATCCCGATCACGCTGAGCGGCTCGCGGCATACTGGGGTGAGGCGCTGGGAGGGCCGACCGCCTACTCCGCCAAGGTCGGTGACGAGTCGTCGGTGGTGCGGACGCACAGCGGCAACGGCCGCCACGAGGAGATGGACCGTCGCGCCATCGCCTGTTTCGACGAGGCGATGACGGACGTCGGGATCGTCACGGGCGACCTGGGCGAGCCGGGCGAGCCGCTGAGGGCGACGCTCCACGACTACTTCGCCTGGGCGACGACCACGACGATGGCTCGCTACCACGAGTCCGCGGCCGATGTGCCTGACGGTCTCCCCTTCCCGCACTGGTCGTGGGACGGCCTGACCCAGGGGCCTTGACGCTGCGTCATCGGGGTTGACGCTGGTGATCACGGGCGTCGACCCTCTTGACGCAGCGTCAACCCTCTCGCGGGGGCGCTGGCGGCACGGACATACCGGGAATGGCCCATCAGGACCTGGCGTTGCACTTTTCCGTGGGCAGCCTCGATGTGATCCGCCGCGTGGCGATGCTCAGCGTCCACACCTCGCCGCTCGCGCAACCCGGCACCGGCGACGCCGGCGGCCTCAACGTCTACGTCGCCGAGGTCGCCCGTCAGCTCGCGGCCCGCGGCACCGAGGTCGAGATCTTCACCCGGGCCACGACCGGCTCGCTGCCGCCGATCGTCGAGATGTCCCCCGGGGTGCTCGTCCGACACGTCACTGCCGGTCCTTTCGAGGGACTCGGCAAGAACGACCTGCCGGGCCAGCTGTGCGCCTTCGCGGCCGGGGTGATGCGGGCCGAGGCGGCGCGCCCGGAGGGCTTCTACGACGTCATCCACTCGCACTACTGGCTCTCTGGTCAGGTCGGCTGGCTCGCGACCGACCGCTGGGACGTCCCGCTCGTCCACACGATGCACACCATGGCGCGCGTCAAGAACCTCCACCTCGCCAGCGACGACACCCCCGAGCCGCCCGGTCGGGAGATCGGCGAGGTGCAGGTCGTCCAGGCCGCCGACCGGCTCGTGGCCAACACCGCGCTCGAGGCGCGCGAGCTCGTCGACCTGTATGCCGCGGCCCCGGCCAAGGTCCGCGTCGTGCCGCCGGGGGTCGACCTCGACGTCTTCACGCCCGGGTCGCGCAAGGCCGCGCGGCTCGGCCTCGGGATCCCCCGGGACGCCCTGATGCTCCTCTTCGTCGGTCGCATCCAGCCGCTGAAGGGCCCTGACGTCCTGCTGCGGGCAGCGGCCGAGCTGCTGCGCCGACGTCCCGACTGGCGCGACCGGCTCGTCGTGGGCGTCCTCGGTGGGCCCTCCGGCACGGGTCTCGCGCGACCGCGGCAGCTCGAGGAGCTCGCCGCCGAGCTCGGGATCCACGACGTCGTGCGCTTCGTGCCGCCGGTCGACCGGGCCACCCTCGCGTGCTGGTACCGCGCTGCCGACGTCGTCACCGTCCCTTCCCACAACGAGTCGTTCGGACTCGTCGCCATCGAGGCCCAGGCCTGCGGCACACCGGTGGTGGCGGCCGAGGTCGGCGGGCTCCCGGTGGCGGTCGGCGACGCCGGGCTACTCGTGCCGACGCACCGGACCGACGACTGGGCCGACGCGATCGAGGCGCTGCTGACGGACGACGCGCGTCGGGACGAGCTCGGCCGGCGCTCGGTCGCCCACGCGGCCGGCTTCGGGTGGCGAGCCACGACCGATCGCCTCCTCGAGGTCTATGCCGAGGCCCGCCGCTCACGCCGACGCGCCGAGCACTTCTCGTTCGCCGGTGCGGGCACCCTCGCGGACGTGTCGAGCGCTGTGATTCCCTGAGGGGATGGACTCCCCGACGGATCAGGACATCGCGACGGACCAGGACATCGCGACGGACCATGACAGCGCGACCGGCCAGGGCGCTGACCCTCGCGTCGGGCCGGTCGACGCGCTCGTGCGCGACTACCTCGACGAGGCCGAGATCGCCTGGGAGCTCGGGGGCCGTCCCAGCGAGTACGTGATCAGCCTCCCCGGCGAGAAGAAGCTCAAGACCGTCGTGTCGCTCGTGGTGAGGGCGCACAAGACCTCGATCTCGGCTTTCGTCATCCGCAACCCCGACGAGAACCACGAGGCGTTCTACCGCCACCTGCTGCGCCGCAACCTGCGGATGCCCGGCCTCGCGTATGCCGTGGACAGCTCCGGCGACGTCTACGTCAAGGGCGACGTGCCCTCGTCCGCCGTCGACGCGGCATACCTGGACCAGCTGTTCGGCGTCGTCCTCGACGCTGCCGACACCCCCTTCAACGACCTGCTCGCCCTCGGCTTCCTCTCCTCGATGAAGAAGGAGTGGGCCTGGCGCCTCTCCCGCGGGGAGTCCGTCCGCAACCTCGAGGCGTTCCGGCCCCTGCTCGAGCGCAGCGAGAACCGCGAGGACACCAGCGCCCCATCATGACGACGGTCTGGGTCGCAGCGTGGCAGTTCCAGTGCTGTGGGCAGAAGTTCGGGGTGGGTGACACCGTCACGTGGGGGTTGGTGCCTGAGCGCTCCAGCCACCTCGGGGCACTGATCGGCAGCCGTCGCGCGCAGGAGGGGGCATGGTCGGAGTCGCACCACGGTCCCGGGGACGCCGAGCTTCAGCGCGGCCGGATCACCTCCCTGGAGGCGGTCTGGGTCGCCTTCGCCCCCCGGCAGGGGAGCGGTGGGTCGCTCGAACCTGTGCCCGGCAGCGCAGTGACCTGCGCCATCACGCGGGCCGACGTCTGGGCCGAACCGCAGGGCAACCTCCGGTTCCTCGGCTGGCTCGCGGAGCTCGACGCGCTGGAGCCGGTCTCGGAGGCCTGACCGGGCAGGGCCCGGGGTGACCTCAGTCGGTCGCCACGGGCCCTGCCGGTGGTGGTGCGCAGTGCGGCGTATGCCGCGTCGGTCGTCTCCTGCGTCAGCGCAGGTCGTAGCGGTCGAGGTCCATGACCTTGACCCACGCCGCGACGAAGTCGGCAACGAACTTCTCCTGCGCGTCGTCGCTGGCGTAGACCTCCGCGACGGCCCGCAGCTCCGAGTTCGAGCCGAAGACGAGGTCGTTGCGCGTGCCGGTCCAGCGCACCTCGCCGGTGGCGCGGTCACGGGCCTCGAAGGTCGAGGCGTCCTCGCTCGTCGAGCTCCACGCCGTGCCCATGTCGAGCAGGTTGACGAAGAAGTCGTTGGTCAGGGTCTCCGGCCGGGAGGTCAGGACGCCCAGCGAGGACTGCTGGAAGTTCGCCCCGAGGACGCGCAGGCCACCGACGAGGACCGTCATCTGCGGGGCGCTGAGGGTGAGCAGGTTCGCCCGGTCGACCAGGTGGTACTCGGCCGGCAGGCGACCGCCCTTGCCGAGGAAGTTGATGAACCCGTCGGCCGAGGGCTCGAGCGCGGCGAACGACTCCACGTCGGTCTGCTCCTGGGTCGCATCTGTGCGACCCGGGCGGAACGGCACCTGGATCTCGTGGCCCGCGTTGCGGGCGGCCTGCTCGACGCCGGCGTTGCCGGCCAGCACGATGAGGTCGGCCAGCGAGATCTTCGTGCCCCCGGTCTGACTGGCGTTGAAGTCCCGCTGGACCGTCTCGAGCGCGGTCAGCACGGCGCCCAGGTTGCCGGGCTCGTTGACCTCCCAGCTGCGCTGGGGTTCCAACCGGATGCGGGCGCCGTTCGCGCCACCGCGCTTGTCGCTGCCCCGGAAGGACGAGGCGGCCGCCCAGGCCACCCCCACGAGCTGCGAGACGGTGAGGCCGGTCGCGAGGACCTTCGCCTTGAGGGCGGCGACGTCATCGACACCGACGAGGTCGTGGTCGACCGCAGGCACCGGGTCCTGCCACAGGAGCGTCTCCTGCGGCACGAGCGCGCCGAGGTAGCGGTCCTTCGGACCCATGTCGCGGTGGGTCAGCTTGAACCACGCGCGGGCGAAGGCGTCGGCGAACTCGGCCGGGTTCTCGTGGAAGCGTCGCGAGATCTGCTCGTAGACCGGGTCGACGCGCATCGAGATGTCGGTCGTGAGCATCGTCGGAACGCGACGCGGGGAGTCTTCGGTCGGACCGGGGATCGTGCCCGTACCGCCGCCGTCGACCGGCTGCCACTGCCAGGCGCCGGCCGGGCTCTTGGTGACCTCCCACTCGTAGCCGAAGAGGTTGTCGAAGTAGCCGTTGGACCACTGCGTCGGCGTCGAGGTCCAGGTGACCTCGAGGCCGCTGGTGATCGCGTCCGCGCCCACCCCGGAGTTGTAGCCGTTCTTCCACCCGAAGCCGAGCTGCTCCATCGGTGCCCCCTCGGGCTCCGGCCCGACGTGGTCGTCCGGCGTGGAGGCGCCGTGGGTCTTGCCGAAGGTGTGGCCACCGGCGATGAGGGCGACGGTCTCCTCGTCGTTCATCGCCATCCGCAGGAAGGTCTCGCGGATGTCGTGGGCCGCCGCGACCGGGTCGGGCTTCCCGTTGGGGCCCTCGGGGTTGACGTAGATGAGGCCCATCTGGACCGCGGCCAGCGGGTTCTCCAGCTGGCGCTCGCCGTGGTAGCGCTCGTCGCCGAGCCAGGTGCGCTCGGGACCCCAGTAGATGTCCTGGTCGGGCTCGTAGACGTCCTCGCGGCCGCCGGCGTAGCCGAACGTCTCGAAGCCCATCGACTCCAGGGCCGAGTTGCCGGCGAACACCAGCAGGTCGGCCCAGGACAGCGAGCGGCCGTACTTCTGCTTGACCGGCCACAGCAGCCGCCGGGCCTTGTCGAGGTTGCCGTTGTCGGGCCAGCTGTTGAGCGGGGCGAAGCGCTGCATGCCGGCGCCGGCGCCGCCGCGGCCGTCCTGGATGCGGTAGGTGCCCGCGCTGTGCCACGCCATCCGGATGAACAGCCCGCCGTAGTGGCCGAAGTCGGCCGGCCACCAGTCCTGCGAGGTGGTCATGACCTGCTCGAGGTCCTGGCGGAGCTCACCGAGGTCGACGGTCTGGAACGCGGCCTTGTAGCTGAAGTCCGGGTCCATCGGGTTGGCCACGGTGGGGTGCTTGCGCAGGATGGCGAGGTTGAGCTGCTCGGGCCACCACTCGCGGTTGCTGCCGCCGGCGACGGGCTCGGGGAACTGCTGGGGGGCGACCGGGCACTGGGCACCGGTCTCGTCGTTCATGTCAGCCACACGGGTGTCGTGGTCGGTCACGAGGGGTCCTTTCGAGAGGGTGTCGCGGGTTGGGGACTGCGTTCTCGGTTGGTGCGGTTCGGGCTTGGTGGCGTTCGGGACTGGTCGTGGTCAGGCCGCCGCGCAGCTGGGGCAGGTGCCCCAGTAGATGACCTCGGCCTCGTCGATCACGAAACCGTTGTCGTCGGACGCGACCAGGCAGGGCGCTTCGCCGACGGCGCAGTCCACGTCGGTGATGGCGCCACAGCCGCGGCACACGGCGTGGTGGTGGTTGTCGCCGACGCGGGCCTCGTAGCGGGCGACGGAGCCGAGCGGCTGGATCCGCCGCACCAGGCCGGCGGTGGTGAGGACCCGCAGCACGTCGTAGACCGCCTGGTGGGACACCTGTCCCAGCTCGGACCGGACGTCTCGGAGCACCGAGTCCGTGTCGACGTGCGGGTGCGCGTGCACCGCGCCGAGCACCGCGACCCGCGGCCGGGTGACCCGCAGCCGGGCCTGCCGGAGCAGCTGCTCGACCTCCACCTGCTCGGACACGCTGTGGGGCATCCTCTGTCCTGGCACCCTGTGATCATGTCGCTTTTCTGGAATAGGTCAAGTCTGGGGGCCACCTGTCGAGACGAGCCGCCACTAGGGTGACCGCATGACCTTCACGCTCGTCCTGCTCCGCCACGGCGAGAGCGTCTGGAACGCCGAGAACCGCTTCACCGGGTGGACCGACGTCGACCTCTCCGACAAGGGCCGGACGGAGGCCGTGGCCGGGGGCGCGCTGCTCAAGGAGGCCGGTGTGCTGCCCGACGTCGTGCACACCTCGGTGCTCCGGCGCGCCATCACCACCGCCAACCTCGCGCTCGACACCGCGGACCGGCACTGGATCCCCGTGCGCCGCAACTGGCGCCTCAACGAGCGGCACTACGGCGACCTCCAGGGCAAGAACAAGAAGGAGACCATGGAGGCGTTCGGCGAGGAGCAGTTCATGCTCTGGCGCCGCTCCTACGACACGCCCCCGCCGCCCATCGCCGACGACAGCGACTTCACCCAGGCGGGCGACCCGCGATATGCCGGTCTCGGCGACCTGATGCCGAGGACGGAGTGCCTGAAGGACGTCGTGGCTCGGATGCTTCCCTACTGGGAGAACGAGGTCCGCGCCGACCTCGTGGCCGGCAAGGTCGTCCTCCTCGTCGCCCACGGCAACTCGCTGCGCGCACTCGTCAAGCACCTCGACGGCATCAGCGACGGCGACATCGCGGCGCTCAACATCCCGACCGGGATGCCGCTGGTCTACGAGATCGGCGACGACTTCATGCCGGTGACCCGAGGCGGTCGCTACCTCGACCCGGAGGCCGCTGCCACGGCTGCTGCTGCGGTGGCGAACCAGGGTCGCTGAACGGCATACCCCCAGCCGGTATGCCGTGTCGGGCCGTCGCGTGGCTCAGGCGCTCGCAGCACCGGGCCGCAGCACCGTCTCGCCGCTGGCTTCTTCCTCTTCCTCGTGGTCGAGCTCGACGCCGGCCGCGAACTGCCCGGTGACGAGGTAGACGACCCGGCGTGCGACCGAGACGGCGTGGTCGGCGAAGCGCTCGTAGTAGCGGCCGAGGAGGGTGAGGTCGACGACCGTCTCGGCCGTGAACGTCGCGCGGTCGGACAGCAGCGCGGCGAAGAGCTGGCGGTGCAGCTCGTCCATCGCGTCGTCGTCCTTCTCGAGACTGATCGCCGTCTCGGTGTCCTTCGAGGCGATCACGGAGCCCGCCTTGGTGACGATCCGCTCGGCGACCTGGCCCATCTCGAGGATGTGCGAGGTCAGTGAGGCGGGGACGGCCTTCTCGGGATAGCGCAGCCGGGCCACCTTGGCGATGTGCCGCGCGAGGTCACCCATCCGCTCGAGGTCTGAGCTCATCCGCATCGAGGTGACGACGATCCGCAGGTCGGTGGCGACCGGCTGCTGGCGGGCCAGCAGGTCGATCGAGAGCGCATCGAGGTTCTCGCGCATCTCGTCGAGCTCCTCGTCGGCGGCGATCACGCTCTCGGCGAGGTGCACGTCGGCGTCGAGGAGGGCGGTGGTCGCCCGCGCCATCGCGGAGCCCGCGAGGTGCGTCATCTCGACGAGCTGGTCGGTAATCGTGTCGAGGTCCTCATGGAAGGCGTCACGCATGGAATCAGTCCTTGATCGGCGTCGAGCGGGCACGCGTCGGGCAGCGTGAGAGTGGCACGGTGCAGTGAACGACGAGCGCCGATCAGGTGAACAATCCGCTCGATGGCCCCTCCTGACAGTAATCGTGGTCCATCGCGAGGGACACTCGCAACTACGCTGACGCTGTGGACGTGACGACCGCAGCGGTGCTCGGCGGTGTGGCCGGAGTGGTCATCACCGTCGTCGCAGTCGTAGCGGTCCGTCTGTCCGAACGCCAGCAGCGGGGGGGACCCGAGCGCATGGAGGGGATGACCACCTCGAGCTCGCGGCTGCCTGCAGGTGTCGGTGACGTCCTCGCGGTCCTGCGCTCGAGCGGCATCGTGCTGGACTCCGCCGACGCCGTGGTCAACAACTCACCGGCCGCCGTCTCGCACGGACTGGTCCGGGGCGGCGAGCTCGTGCACCCCGAGCTGCTCGCCCTGGCCCGCCAGGTGCGTCGGGACGGCATCATCAGGGAGGCCGAGCTCGAGCTGCCCCGCGGACCGATGGGCCGGCCCAGCCTCGTGGTCGGCGCCCGGGTCGCCCCGCTCGGTGGCTCGCACGTGCTCCTCCTCGTCGACGACCGGAGCCAGGCGAAGCGGGTGGAGGAGGTGCGCCGCGACTTCGTCGCCAACGTCTCGCACGAGCTCAAGACACCGGTCGGGGGACTCGCCCTCCTCGCGGAGGCCGTCCTCGACGCGCACGACGACCCCGACGCGGTGATCCGGTTCGCGAAACGGATGCAGGTCGAGTCGACCCGCCTGACCCGGCTCGTGCAGGAGATCGTGGACCTCTCCCGGCTGCAGGTCGCCGACACCCTGTCCGACCCCCAGCGCGTCGATCTCTCGGCGGCCGCTCACGAAGCCGTCGAACGCTCCCGGCTCCCGGCCGAGGGCAAGCGCATCGAGATCGCCCTGGTGGAGTCGCCCGGCGCTGACGTGTGGGGTGAGCCGGAGCTCCTCACGACGGCCATCCGCAACCTCATCGGTAACGCGATCGCCTACTCCGACAACGGAACCCGCGTCACCGTCAAGGTCAGCGCGGGGAGCGACGACATCGTGTCCGTCGCGGTGACCGATCAGGGCCAGGGCATCCCGCTCGCCGACCAGCAGCGGATCTTCGAGCGGTTCTACCGCGTCGACGGCGCCCGCTCCCGGGCGACCGGCGGCACCGGGCTCGGCCTCGCGATCGTCAAGCACGTCTGCGCCAACCACGGCGGCGAGGCCACCGTCTGGAGCGAGCCCGGGCGCGGGTCGACCTTCACCATGCGCCTGCCCGCCGCCGCCGTCGGTCGGCGGGCCGCCGCCTCGGGCCGCGCGATGGAGGACGCCGACACGGTGCCCGATGCCGGCCAGACGACACCGGAGCCGCCGGAGCCACCGGAGCCGCCGGAGCCGCCGGAGCTACCGGAGCCGCCGGAGCGGCCGGCCGAGCGGCATACGGCGTCCTCCACCAGTCCCACCCCGAGCCCCACCCCGAGCGCGAGAGCCGAGGTTCCATGAGCCGCATTTTGGTCGTCGAGGACGAGGAGTCCTACTCCGACCCCCTGTCCTACCTCCTGCGCAAGGAGGGCTACGAGGTGGCGATCGCCGAGACGGGTCCTGACGCCCTGACCGAGTTCGACAAGAACGGCGCCGACCTCGTACTGCTCGACCTGATGCTCCCCGGGCTCCCCGGTGTCGACGTCTGTCGGGCGCTGCGGCAACGGTCGTCGGTGCCGGTCATCATGCTCACCGCCAAGGACAGCGAGATCGACAAGGTCGTGGGCCTCGAGATCGGCGCGGACGACTACGTGACCAAGCCCTACTCCTCGCGTGAGCTGCTCGCCCGGATCAAGGCGGTCCTGCGGCGGCTCGCCGAGCCCGAGGACCTCTTGCCCGTGACCCTCGAGGCCGGGCCGGTCCGGATGGATGTCGAGCGCCACATCGTCACGGTGAGCGGGCAGCAGACCGCGTTGCCGCTGAAGGAGTTCGAGCTGCTCGAGATCCTGCTGCGCAACGCCGGCCGTGTGCTGACCCGGATGCAGCTGATCGACCGGGTTTGGGGCAGCGACTACGTGGGGGACACCAAGACCCTCGACGTGCACGTCAAGCGGCTGCGGGCCAAGATCGAGCCCGACCCGGGGACGCCGCAGTACATCGTCACCGTGCGGGGACTCGGCTACAAGTTCGAGGCGCTCTGACCCACGCCCAGGCTGGCCCGCCGGGGTCAGCCGGCGGTCGTCTTCGTGCCGACCGGCAGGGTGGTCGACGAGCTCGGTGTGGGCGTGTCCGTCGGCGTCAGCGAGGCGTAGGGGCTGCCTTCCGTCGGCGCGAGGACGGGCACCGCGACCATGACCTGTCCTGTCGGCGTCGTCATGACGATGTTGGTCAGGGCGCCGGGCGCGACCGCGACGTTGGGAATGGTGATCGTCTCGATGCGCAGCTGCTCGCGCGGCTTGAGCTGGACCTTGCCGGCGCTCTGGTTGGAGGCGGCGGCCTCCTGGCTCGCGAAGGCGACCTGGATGGTGTCGATGCCGGTATTGATGAGCGACCCCGAGAGATAGCCCGGGTCTCCCTTGGCGGCAGCCACGATCAGCAGGTCGCGCGCCTCGATCGGCCCGCTCGAGGCGGCGACGCCGTCGGCCGGCTGGTAGGGCACCAACGTCTGCAGCGGGGACTGGCTCGAGCAGCCGGCGACGGCGACGAAGGCGAAGGCACTGGCGACGACAGCGAAGCCGCGACGCGGGCGCCGGGTGCTCGGGGTCGCGGGTGCCTCGGGCGCGGTGCGGGAAGCAGGCCGGTTCACAGGCACCAGCCTACCGGTGCCCGATCCCCCGGCTGCGTGGGCCCACGGCGACGCCCACGGCCGCATCGGGAGCGAGGTCGCGGCATTGCTGGGCTGCTTCCACCGCGCGTTGCATGTTTCCGACGATGTTGTCAAGAGGGAAGAAACACCCTTCGCTTCGGCGACCAAGGCTCTGACCTGCGCAAACAGCATCTGTCGAGTCGCATCTCAGGTCCCGTACGTGGTACTCTAAGGGTCGCGAAAGGGGAAAACAGCGAATGGTTTTCAAGGTCGGAGAAACGGTCGTGTACCCCCACCACGGGGCGGCACTGATCGAAGGCATCAACACCCGCACTGTCCGCGGCGAGGAAAAGCTCTACCTCAAGCTCAAGGTCGCCCAAGGCGACCTGACGATCGAGGTGCCTGCCGAGAACTGCGATCTCGTGGGTGTCCGCGACGTCGTCGGGCAGGAAGGCCTGGACAAGGTCTTCGAGGTGCTGCGTGCCCCGCACACTGAGGAGCCCACCAACTGGTCTCGCCGTTACAAGGCCAACCTCGAGAAGCTCGCCTCCGGTGACGTGATCAAGGTGGCCGAGGTCGTGCGTGACCTGTGGCGTCGCGACAAGGATCGTGGGCTGTCTGCGGGCGAGAAGCGGATGCTGGCCAAGGCGCGGCAGATCCTCGTCTCCGAGCTCGCGCTCGCTGAGAAGACCAACGAGGACAAGGCCGAGGCCATCCTCGACGAGGTCCTCGCTTCCTGAGCACCCGTTCAGTTTCCTGATGGCTCGACCACCGGCCCGATGACCTCGTCCGCGGGCCGGTGGGGTCGTGCTGGCGGGACGGGCCCGGTGGCGGTCGTGATTGTCGCGGCCGGCTCGGGCAGTCGGCTCGGAGCCGACGGCCCGAAAGCGTTCGTCGAGGTCGAGGGAACGGCGCTGCTCACCCATGCCGTATGCCGCGCCGTCGCCTCTGTCGACATCGCCTACCTCGTCGTCGTCGCCCCTCCCCACCACCTCACGGAGGCGGCGGGCTGCGTCGCCGCAGGTATCGCTGGTGTTGCGGGCCCGGTGGTCGACGGCCTCGTCACGGCGGTGGTGCCCGGCGGACCCGAGCGTGGTGACTCCGTGATGGCCGGGCTCGCGGTGCTGCCCGCCGATATCGAGGTCGTGCTCGTGCACGATGCCGCACGGGCGCTCGCCCCTGCCGCCCTCTTCGACGCCGTGGTCGCCGCGGTCCGCGGCGGCCACCCCGCAGTGGTGCCCGGCCTGCCCGTCGTCGACACCATCAAGGAGGTCGACGAGGCGGGTGTCGTCCGCGCGACGCCCGTCCGGGCCCGGCTGCGTGCCGTGCAGACCCCTCAGGGTTTCGACCGGGCGGTCCTCGACCGGGCCCACGCTGCCGCAGCCGACCAGGCGACCGACGACGCGGCCCTCGTGGAGCGACTCGGTCTGCCGGTGCTCGTCATCCCCGGCGACCTGTTGGCGCACAAGATCACGACCCCGGCCGATCTCGGGCTGGCCGCCCTCCTGCTGCGCCGCGGTGCGTGACCACCGACATGATGGGTGTGTCGCCGCGGCACGTCACCCGCTGACGTTGACCCCGGACACCCGTGACCGGCCGACCGAAGGAGCCCGATGAGCACCCGCACCGCTGTCGTCACCGGAGGAGGCTCCGGCATCGGAGCGGCCACCGCGACCCGACTCGTCGCCGACGGCTTCGACGTGGTCGTCTGCGGGCGCCGCTCGGGGCCGCTGGACGAGGTCGTGGCCGCGCTCGGTCCGGCCTGCCGGGCGGTCGTCCTCGACGTCACCGACCGCGCGGCGGTCCGGGCGGCCGCGGCGGAGATCGGCTCCTGCGACGTCCTGGTCAACAACGCCGGCGGTGCCCTCGGCACCGACCGGGTCGATGGCGGTGACCCCGACGAGTGGCGCTCGATGTTCGAGTCCAACGTCATCGGCACCCTCCACGTCACCCAGGCCCTCCTGCCGGCCCTCCGGCGCTCGCCCGCCGCGACGATCGTCAACGTCACATCCATCGCCGCGCTGCTCACCTACGAGGGCGGCGCCGGCTACACCGCAGCCAAGCACGCCGAGAGCGCCCTCACCGAGACCCTGCGCCTCGAGCTCAACGGCACCCAGGTCCGCGTCATCGAGATCGCCCCGGGGATGGTGCAGACGGAAGGGTTCTCGCTCGTGCGCAACCACGGAGACCAGGACAAGGCCGACGCGGTGTATGCGGGGGTCGACCGCCCCCTCGTCGCCGACGACGTCGCCGCCTGCATCGCCTTCTGCGTCGGGCTGCCGCAGCACGTCAACATCGACCGGCTGGTCGTCAAGCCGCTCGCCCAGGCGGCCCCGCACAAGGTGCACAGGGCGTCGATCCCCTGGGACGGCGAGGATGTCTGACCGCGAGGTGGCGCCTGGGCTGACGGGCCTCACGACGCGTGTCGGGCTCGTGGTCCTCGGCGGTCTGCCGGGGTCGGGCAAGACGACGATC
This sequence comes from Lapillicoccus sp., assembly GCF_025353065.1. Lineage (GTDB taxonomy): Bacteria > Actinomycetota > Actinomycetes > Actinomycetales > Dermatophilaceae > Lapillicoccus. Next base: position 2,167 of record NZ_JANXRJ010000282.1, on the reverse strand, counting down.
GCCACGGCGCTGGCGCGGCGCACCGGTGCCGCCCACGTGCGGGTCGACACGATCGAGCAGGCGGTCGTCGACAGCGGGCTGGCGGCTCACCCCGTCGGGGTCGTCGGCTACGTCGTCGCGTATGCCGTCGCCGGTGACCAGCTCGCCCTCGGCCACCCCGTCGTCGCGGACGGCGTCAACGCGCTCGAGGTCACGCGGACGGCCTGGCGGGCGGTGGCTCGCCGCCACGCCGTCCCGGTGCTCGAGGTCGAGGTCGTCTGCACCGACGCGGGGCTCCACGAAGAGCGGGCCACGAGCCGCCCCACCGACGTCGAGGGTCTGGTCAAGCCCGACTGGGCCCAGATCCAGGCACGGCGCAACGATCCCTGGTCGCCCGACCTGACGGTGGACACGGCCCGCACCGGCGTCCAGGAGGCGGTCGACCGCATCATCGACGCGGCCCCGTGGTGGTCCGGTCGCCCCGCCGACCTCGGGCACGGCACGGCGGTCGGTGGCTCCTCCTCCGGGAGCTGGTGATGGCAGCGGGTGGGGAGTCAGCGGCCGGCGAGCCGGCGGCATACCGGCTGCCGCGGGTCGGGGTGGGTGTCGACGTGCACGCCCTCGCACCAACGGGATCCGACCGCGAGCTCTGGGTGGCCGGCTTGCTCTGGCCGGGGGAGCGAGGCCTCGTCGGGCACTCCGACGCCGACGTCGCCGCCCACGCAGCCTGCGACGCGCTGTTCTCGGCGGCGGGTCTCGGCGACCTCGGTGCCCACTTCGGCACCGACCGGCCGGAGCTCGTGGGGGCCTCCGGGACGACCCTGCTCGCCGAGGCCGCACGCCTGGTCCGCGAGGCCGGCTACGCGATCGGCAACGTCGCGGTGCAGGTCGTCGGTAACGGCCCGAAGGTCGGCACCCGCCGCGCCGAGGCCCAGGCCGCGCTCTCCGCGGCGGCAGGCGCCCCTGTCTCCGTGGCCGGCACGACCACCGACGGCCTCGGCCTCACCGGTCGCGGCGAGGGCGTCGCCGCCGTCGCCACCGCCCTCGTCGTCCCCCGCTGACCCCCTTCCGCCGCGTAGCCGCCACCCCTACCTCGTTCCGAACACACGTTTTGTCAAGTCCGAGGGATCCGGAGGCATGGAAACTCGCTAGAACGTGTGCTTGGAACGGAAGGGTGGGGGCTACGGGCGCAGCAAGAGCGCGAAGTCGATCGCCAGGGGGCGCCAGGACCGGCGCAGCTCCAGCTCGGCGTCGGCGATCTCGGCGAGGCACGCATCGACGTCGACGCCCCGCCCGGCCGCCTCGACGCGGTCGTGCTCCGCCCAGGGGGTGAAGGCCTGCACACCCACCTCGGGATGCCACTGCACGCCCCAGACGGTCGGAGCGAAGCGGGCCGCCTGCAGCTCGCCGGTGGCGGCCCGGGCCAGCACGACCGTCCCGGGCGGCGCCTCCATCACGATGTCGTGGTTGAGGTGGATGCCGCGGGGGCCGCAGTCGCCGAGGACCGGGTCGTCGCTCGCGGCTGCCAGCCAGCCGATCTTCTGGAGCCCGAACTGCTGACCGGCCGGGTTGACCACGACCTCGCCGCCGAGTGCCGCACCGATGAGCTGGTGCCCGAGACAGATGCCCAGCGTCGGTATGCCGTCCTGCGCGGCCTCCCGCACCAGCGCCTTCGTCGGGCCCAGCCACTCGTAGTCCGCGTCGTCGTTCGCGCCCATGTGGCCACCGAGGACGAGCAGCCCGGCATGGCCGGACAGGTCCTCGGGGAGGGGGTGCCCGGCATACGGATGGCGGACGTCGAGCGTTGCTCCGGCGTCGGTCAGCCACTCACCGACCCAGCCCGGCAGGCACTGGTCCTCGTGCTGGACGACGAGGACGGGACGAGGCGGCGGCCGCTGACCCTCGAAGGACATGGCGCGAGAGTAACGCGCCGCACGGGCGCTGCGGCCGGTGTGATGTGCTTGTCCCCGCTCGACGCACTACGCCACCGTCGCCGAAAGGGAGCCGTCATGCCGCAGACCGTCAAGGGAGTCATCGCCCGTACCAAGGGGGCCGACGTGGAGCTCGTGGACGTCGTCGTCCCCGACCCTGGCCCGGGTGAGGCCGTGGTGAAGATCGAGGCCTGCGGCGTCTGCCACACGGACCTGCACTACCGCGAGGGCGGCATCAACGACGAGTTCCCCTTCCT